>DATJYG010000140.1:0-6466 GCA_035499695.1 Polyangiaceae bacterium | reverse complement strand
CCCAGGTGGTAGGGGAGCGACATCGACGTGTACCGGATCCGCGTCGGAAAGAGCTCCACGAGGAACGCCGCGATGGGCCCGTACACCATGCACACGTAGACCATCTGCAGCACGAGCAGCAGCACCATCGCCACGCCGTTGATCTGCGCCGGGTCGGCCTTCGCCAGGCCGTCGGGGTTCGAGAAGTGCTTCATCGCCATGTAGATCGGCACGTACGTCAGCGCGGCGAGCGCAAGCCCGGTCATCATGATTCGCTTGCGCCCGACGCGGTCCGAGAGCGTGCCGAAGACGACGCCGAGCGGCGTGCCGAGGGCGAGCGCGATCGCGACGAGCACGTACGACGTGCGCCAGTCGATCTTGAGCGCCGTCTGCAGGAACGTGAGCGCGTAGAACTGGCCCGTGTACCAGACGACGGCCTGCCCCGCCGTGGCGCCGAAGAGCGCGAGCACGACGTACCGCAGGTTGAGCGGATTCGTGAAGCTCTCCTTGAGCGGGTTCTTCGACGACTTTCCTCCCGCCTTCAGCTTCGCGAAGAGGGGCGACTCGCGCATCTGGAAGCGGATGTAGAGCGACACCGCGAGCAGCACGAAGGAGAGCAGGAAGGGCACGCGCCACCCCCACACCTTGAAGCTCGCCTCGCCGACCGCGATGCGCGTCGCCCCGATGACCGCGAGGCTCAGGAAGAAGCCGATGGTCGCCGTCGTCTGGATGAAGCTCGTGTAGTACCCGCGCTTGTCGTCCGGGACGTGCTCGGCGACGTAGGTCACGGCGCCTCCGTACTCGCCGCCGAGGGCGAGACCCTGGATGAGACGAAGCAGGACGAGGAGCACCGTCGCGCCGAGACCCCAGCCCTGGTACGTCGGCAGCAGGCCGACGAGGGCGGTGCCCAGGCCCATCGTCCCCATCGTGACGAGGAACGTGTACTTGCGGCCGACGAGATCCCCGACGTGCCCGAAGACGATGGCACCGAGCGGCCGGACGCCAAAGCCCGCGCCGAACGTCGCGAGGCTCGCGAGGAGCGCCGCCGTCTCGTTGCCGGGCGGGAAGAACAGGCCGCCGAAGAAGACCGCGAGGCTGCCGTAGAGGTAGAAGTCGTACCACTCGAAGATCGTGCCCAGCGCCGACGCGAGGATGACGCGACGGATCACCGCGGGCTCGACGGCGGCGGGTTCGGGTGAGATGGCGATCGCGGATTGCATCGGGATTGACGATGGATCCCCCAGGTCATACGAAGCACGGCGCATGAATTCAACGGCAGACGAGTTCTGCGCGCTCTTTCCGGCGGTCTACGTGCGCTTCTGCCGGCGCGGGCGGGACGACGCGGCGCGGCTGACGCCGCAGATGGATGCGGTGCTCCACCACCTGTCGATGAGCGGCCCGCTCACGGTCGGCGAGATGGCTCGGCACTTCGGCCGTGCGCAGTCGGTGGTGAGCGAGATCGTCGCCGGCATGGTGGGGCGGGGGCTGCTCGAGACGATGAAGGACGCGCGCGACCGGCGCAGGACGCTCGTTTGGCTGACGGACCAGGCGCACGAGGTGATGTCGCGCCGCAGCCAGGTGCTCGATCCGCAGCTGGTCGCGGCTGCGATGAAGAAGCTGCGAGCCGACGAACGAAGCCGGCTCGTCGACGGCATGCGCGCGCTCGTGCGCGCGGCCGAGGGAGACGCGGACGGACGGAACCAGGACAAGAAGAGGAGGCGATGATGAGCAATCACGTGTGCGAGAGCTGCGGCATGCCCATCGAGGCAGGTCCCTATTGCCAGCACTGCGTCGACGGCGCAGGCAAGCTGCAGCCGTTCGAGGAGCGCTTCGAGCGAATGGTGCAGTGGCAGGCAAGGCGAGAGCCCAACGCCTCGCGCGCCGAGCTCGAGGAAAAGACCCTCGCCTACATGGCCAAGATGCCGGCGTGGAAGTCGCACCCTCGCGTCGTGGCGCGGGCCAAGGGAGGGGGCGCGAGCTAGTCTACGGCGTGCCCAGGCGTCTCCTCGCAGTGCTCGCTTCGGCCGTCGTCGCCGCGTGTTCGTCGTCGGGCGGGACCAACGGATCTTCCCCGGACGGATCCAGCGGGGATGACGGAGGGACGACGAGCGACGCGTCGCTGGAAGGCGGGCCCGCTGCCGACGGTTCCGGGGCGGACGCGGGCGGCCACGACGGCACCGTCGGCGGGGAAGGGGGCATCGTCGACGCCGGCGGCGACAGCGCGATCCCGGGGTGGACGCTGACGTGGTCGGACGAGTTCGGCGGCGCCGACGGCTCGCCCGTCGACCCCACGAAGTGGACGCACGACGTGGGCGGCAGCGGCTGGGGCAACCAGGAGCGAGAGTACTACACGGACGGCGCGCAGAACGCCGTCCAGCAGGGTGGGTATCTCGTCATCACGGCGACGCCGAACGGAGCGTCCCAGTACTCGTGCTGGTACGGCACGTGTCTCTACACGAGCGCGCGCCTCAAGACGCAGGGGCTGTTCTCGCAGGCGTACGGACGCTTCGAGACGCGCGCCCAGATGCCCTTCGGAAAGGGACTCTGGCCGGCGTTCTGGATGCTGGGAGCGAACATCGACACGGTGAACTGGCCCGCGTGCGGCGAGGTCGACATCCTCGAGACGATCGGCACCGACATCACCACGAACCACGGCAGCCTCCACGCGCCCAACTACAACCCGACCGGCACGTACCCCCTGCCGAACGGCGCGAAGTACTCGGACGCGTTCCACACCTTCGCCGCCGAGTGGGAGCCCGGGGTCGTGCGCTTCTACGTCGACGACGTGCTCTACGAGACGCGCACCTCGGGCGAGACGGACGCCGGTGGCACGTGGGAGTTCGACCACCCGTTCTTCCTGTTGCTCAACGTGGCCGTCGGCGGCCAGTGGCCGGGGGATCCCGACTCGACGACGACGTTCCCCCAGACGCTCAAGGTCGACTGGGTGCGCGTCTACGCGAAGAACGGCGGCGGCGGCGACCCCTAGAAGTAGACGGCGACGGTCCCGAGCACCGTGAGGGGCGGGGCGGCGGAGATGTGCGTCACCGCGGTCGCCGGTCGGGGCGCGCCGTTCGCGCTCCAGTTGGACACGAAGTACTCGGCGTCGTCCGGGTAGCGCAGGTTCAGCAGGTTGAAGGCGTCCACGCCGACCTCGAGCCAGTCGTAGCGCGCGGAGGCGCGCGCGTTGAGCACGTGGCTCACCGGCGCGCGGATCGTGTCCGTGAGGAATCGCGAGGCCAGAAACGTGTAGCCGACGCCTACGCGCCCCTGCACCGGCTTGCCGTGCCATGTCGCGATGGGCCCGTGCGCGCTGACGTCAGCGCGGAAGAGAACGGGAGGGACGCTCGGAACCCAGTGCGGCACGTCTCCACCGGGTGAGTCGTAGGTCGCCTGCGTCACGGTGACCGCCGTCGAGGCCAGGAGCCATGCGACCGGTCGGCCCCGGGCCGAGGCCACGATTCCTCGCCGCGTGCTCGACGGCTCGGTCTCCAGGCCCCCCGACGTCGGGTCGAAGCCCAGCTCGTTGCCGACCCACGCTTCGTACAGCGCGAGTGAGGTGACGTAGCGCTCGTTCGGCGTCTGCGCGCGGAATCCCGCCTCGACCGAGCGCACCTTGGAATACGGGGATGCGCCCGGCTGAAGGCTGTCCGCATTGAGCGATCGAAAGCCCTCGCCGTAGGAGACGACCGGCGTGATCTGCCGCGCGACGTCGTACTCCGCCGTGATGCGCGGGCTCAGGGCGACGCCGGAGACCTGGTGGGTGTCGCCCGCGAGGTGATCGTCGACGTTGACCGCGAGCAGGTCGGCGCGCGCGCCGCCCGAGATGCGAAGTCGCTTCCAGAGGCGCAGGTCGAGATCCACGTACGCGCCGGTGTCGAGCGTGTCGAGCGCAGCGTCGGCGCGGATGTCCCAGGTCTGCAGCGTGCTCGGGACGAGCAGCGTTCGCGCCTGATCGGTGTGCCCTGCCCGGATCTGCACGCCCGGCTCGACGACGAGCTGCGCGTCGCTGCCGAGCGCGATAGGCGCGGAGTGCAGGCGCGACTCGAGGCCCGCGGCGGTCTCGGTGTTCGTCGACTGGAAGAGATCGCCGAAGCTGGGAGCCAGCGGGAGGCTCTGGAACGTCTGGATGGATCCGGTGACGTTCTCGCGCGCGCGGAAATCGGTCCACATGAACCAGGGCACCGCCTCGAAGCGCGCCCCGCTCTCGAAGGTGTGGTCGTAGTCGACGCTCGCGATGATGCGCGACGACTTCACGCCCTGGTTCTCGGCCAGCTGCGGGTACGCGTCGTAGTAACCGATGCGCCCCGCGTCGAGGTCGTCCTGACGGACGAACCCCGGCAGCTGCGTCTCCGCGCCCCAAGCCATCGCCACGAAGCGCAGATGGTCGCGTGTGCCGAGGTCGATCCCGTACTGCCCGTTGAACGAGGCGGACTGCCCGGAGCGGTCCTGGCCGAAGCCGCCGGTGCGACGAAGCGAGAAAGCCGCGAACGTTTCCTCGTCCACCCCGCGTGGAGCGGCGATGCCGACGAGGCGGAACTGGTCGAACGAACCGCCCGACGCCCGGACCTGGTACCCGCGTTCGGGCACGCCGAGGTCGAAGTACGCGCTGCCCACGATCGCGGCGTCGCCCTGTCGAGGGTCGTAGGGGCCCTCGAGCACCCGGATGCTCCGGACCACCTCCGGGATCACGAAGGTGGAGTCGGCGAAGCCCTGTCCCATGATGTGGAGCGGGATGTTGATCGGGACGTTCGCGACGCGCATCTCGACCCCCGCCCCGTTCTCGAGGTCGAACCCGCGCAGGAAGATGTCGTTGCCCGCTCCCTCCTGGTCCTCGTGGTCGACGAAGAAGCCTGGCGCGGCCGAGAGCAGCTCGGTCGTCTGAGCGTGGGGGGCAGCGTCGAGTTGGTCGCGCTTGATGCGCACGTCGTCGAGCCCGCGCGGAGACGCCCAGCTCGTGCCCTGGACCTGGACGACGGCGTAGTCCTCGTCCTGCTCGTTGGCAGGTGCCGGTGGTTGCGGTTGCGATTGCGCGCGTGCCGGCGTTTGGGTCGCGACGAGCGTGCAGGCGACGACCGCTAGATAGAGGTTCGCCCGACGAACGTCCCGCACGCGCCGCAGTCTATGTGATGTTCGCCGCGATCGGCGCTACGTTGCACGCGCCGTGGCGATCATCGATCACGTGATCCTCAAGGTGAACGACGCAAAGGCGAGCGCCGCGTTCTACGTGGACGTCCTCGGCTTCGAGCACGCGGGGCAGGACGGACCCTTCACGGTGGTCCGCGTCGGCGAAGCGTGCCACCTGCAGTTGGCGCCTTGGGGCACGAGCGGCGGCGAGCACCTCGCTTTCGCCCTGGCCCCGGACGCGTTTCACCGGGCCTTCGCTCGCATCAAGGAGCGGGGAATCCCCTACGGGGACACTTTCGATCGCGTCGGTCACAACACCGGGCCAGGTCGCGAGACGGGAGCCCGCGGGCCGGGGCCCACCGTCTACTTCTTCGATCCGAACAGGCACCTGGTCGAGATACGCACATACGAAGGCTGACCTGGCGCGGCTATCGCCGGCATCGGGCGGGCCAAGCCCGCCTGGTGCGCAATGATGACGGCTGACGTCGTTGCCTCGCAACGTACTCGGCACCTGGCGTTCCGTTCCCGATCGCCGAAATGGACCTACCGATAAAGCAACATCAACGACATCGAAATCATCGCCGCGGTCGGCCCAATCGGGACACTCGGCTACATGCTGTACCAGTGGGCGCGACTCAGGGCGGGTCCGCCACTCGCGATCAAGCGTCGTCGCATCGCCATCCTCGCGCTGGATGCGGTACGCGAGAAGGTCACGAAGAGGCACGGGTGGACTGAGGGCAACGCGAAGGTGCTCGAAGGCGAGTACCGCGACTTCCTCCCTGCTCGCTGAGAACGACGGCAAGACGATCTCGCCATGGAGCGACGATCTCGATCTCACGGCGGGTGACGGCTTCGACATCGCGACCTGGGGTTGCTCGGCCGATCCGGGATCCGCGGCTCACGGAGGCTCAAACGGCCAGTCGTGCGGAACGGTTGGTGGTCACGGACACGGCGGCGGTCACTCGAGTGGCGGCGGTCACCCGTGCGGAGGCCACGGCTGCGGTGGGCACGGCTGCGGCGCAGGCTGCGGCGGCGGGCACTGAGGACGCGGCTCTACCGCCGGCGCGCGAAAAGGGCGGAGATGTGCGGCGCCAGGCGGCTGGAGGCGACGGCGTTCAGAATGACGAGGGCCAGGCCGACTGCGATGATCCAGAGGTTCGTGGTGCTGAGGTGGAAGAGCATGGCGCGGGCTTTCCTTTCGGCGGCTCGCACGATCGATTCGTAAGGCCGCGGCCCGGAATTTCACCGGGTCTCGCCCTGAATCGTCGTTCTTGCCGGGGCTGTGGCCGCGCCGGGACGATGTGAAGCTCGACCGTGATCCGGGGTGGCCGAAACCTCGAGCCGACCCCACAAAACGCCGGCG
>DATJYG010000139.1:0-11053 GCA_035499695.1 Polyangiaceae bacterium | reverse complement strand
TCATCACGCTCAGGCTGGGCAAAGCCCAGCCTTCGCCGTCGTCTCAGGCTGCTGGCTCGGGGCCCCAGCCCCGAGCCTCCGAGTGGCCACGCCTGGAGGTCGTCCGCAGGCCGACGCCGGACGGGGCGATGTACTTCGGGCCGTACCACTCGGCGACGGCGGCGCGGCGGACGCTGCACCTCGTGAACAAGCACTTCCAGCTCCGCACGTGCAGCGACACCGAGTTCGCCGCGCGAAAGCGCCCGTGCCTGCAGCACCAGATCAAGCGCTGCCCCGCCCCGTGCGTGCTCGACGTCGACCGACGCTGGTACGAGGAGCAGGTCGACGCCGTCGCCAAGTTCCTCGAGGGGCGCCACGACGAGCTGTCGCGCGAGCTCGACGAGCGCATGAAGCAGAGCGCGCGCGAGATGCGCTTCGAGCTCGCCGCCGTGTACCGCGACCAGCTGCGGGCCATCGAGGCGGCGCGCGAGGAGCAACGCGTCGTCACGATCGACGACGTCGATCGCGACGTGGTCGGGTTCTACAGGGAAGGGGAGCTCGTGGAGATCGCGCTGCTCCACGTCGTGTCGGGCAAGCTCGCGGACGTGGCGACGTACTCGATCAAACAGGCCGAGATCCCGGACGACGAGATCATCGCGGCCTTCGTCGCGCAGCACTACGGGGGCGAGGACACGCTCGTGCCGGACGAGGTGATCCTCCCGTGCGAGCCGCAGCTCGTCGGCGGCATGGCCGAGTGGCTCACCGATCGCGCCAGGCACAAGGTGGCGCTGATGCACCCGAAGCGCGGCCACCGCGTCGACCTGCTCGCGATGGCCAACGAGAACGCCCGGCACTCGTTCAACGAGAAGAAGCGGCAGAGCGACGACGTCCAGGAGCGCCTGCGCGACCTGCAGGAGCGGCTGCGCCTGCCCGCCGTGCCGAGTCGCATCGAGTGCTGCGACATCTCGCATCTCGGGGGAGGGGACACGGTGGGCGCCATCGTCGCGATGCGCGACGGGGAGCTCGACAAGAAGCGGTACCGCACGTTCAACGTGCGCGGCGACGCCGTCCGAGACCAACAGGGGCAGATCAACGACGACTACGGGTCGATGTACGAGGTGCTCGCGCGGCGCTTCCGGCGCGCCATCAAGGCGGAGGAGCTGCCGCAGTCGATCGCCGAGGGCACCAGCCCGCAGCGCGAGAGCGAATCGACCTGGGACGCGCCGGACCTCTTCGTCGTCGACGGCGGCCGCGGGCAGCTCGCGGTGGCGCTCGCGGCGGCGCACGACCTGGGGCTGCACGACTTGCCCATCGTGGCGCTCGCCAAGGAGCGCGAGAACCTCGCGGGCGAGACGCTCGTAGACCGCGTGTACCTGCCGGGTCAGAAGAATCCGATCCCGCTGAAGAGCAGCACCACGTCGCTCTTCCTCCTCGCGCGGCTGCGGGACGAGGCGCACCGCTTCTCGAACCGCGGGCGCTCGCGCGTCGGCAAGAAGCGCCGCTTCCACACGCCGCTCGACGACGTGAAGGGGCTCGGCGACAAGACGAAGAAGGCGCTCCTGCGCCACGTGGGGAACGTCGCGGCCATCCGCGCCGCCGACGATGCAACCCTGCTCGCCGTGCCCGGGGTTACATCTCGGCACATCAAAGCACTTCGTGAAGCGTTCCCACCGCCGCCAACCGAGGAAGGCACTCGCCAACCAGGTTGACGGCCCCTCCTGCACAGACCACTGTAAATCCCGAGCGATTGCTGTAGGCTGCTCGCGGCACATGGCCTGCTAGGCCACTCCGCTGGGAGAGGAACGCCCAATGAATCGTACGTTCAAGCACGCTGCGGTGGTGACGGCAGTCCTGGGTATCGCCGGCATCATGGCCGGCGGGTGTCTGGACCGCCCCGTCGTGCACGCAGACCCGAACCTGAACACGACGTTCATCACGAAGATCCAGAACCAGCAAATCGACAAGGTCGACCTGCTGTTCATGATCGACAACTCGGCGTCGATGGGTGACAAGCAGACGCTCCTGTCGCTGGCCGTGCCGATCATGATCAATCGGCTCGTGAACCCGAACTGCGTCGACAACAACGGGGCGACGCAGGGGCAGTCGATGAACGGCACGTGCCCGACCGGCCAGAAGCTCGAGTTCCCGCCCGTGCACGACATGCACCTCGGCATCGTGTCGTCCTCGCTCGGTGGCCGAGGCGGCGACCAGTGCCCCGACAACGCGACGAACCCGGCGGCTCCCAGCCTGTCCGCGCACACGAACGACAACGGTGAGCTCATCAACCGCGGCGGCGTGCAGGGCAACCCCACGGTCGAGAATCCGATGCCGGACGAGGCGACGCCGGACAACTTCCTCGCTTACTTCCCCGGCTGCTCGTCGGGCCCGGGCACGCAGTGCACGGCGGGCCCCAACTCGGGCAAGCAGGTGCCGGCCAATGCGATCACGTCGGGCGGGACGCTCGTGAGCGACTTCGCGACGGCCATCGAGGGCGTCCACGAGCACGGATGCGGCTTCGAGGCTCAGAACGAGGCCTGGTATCGCTTCCTCGTCCAGCCCGATCCGTTCGCGAGCATCAACGCTGGACCCAACGGCACGCGCACCATCAGCGGCGTCGACAACAACATCCTCAAGCAGCGTGCTGACTTCCTGCGGCCCGATTCGCTGCTCGCCGTCATCGTCGTGACCGACGAGAACGAGGAAGCCGCCGACCCGCTCGCCATCGGCGGGCAGGGCTGGGCGTTCGACAACACGGCGTTCCCCGGCTCGCCCAACATGGCGGCGCCGGAGGGTACGCAGGAGTGCGGCAAGCTCGATCCGATGAACCCGAGCTCGACGGGGCCGAACGACAAGAACTGCACCTCGTGCGCGTTCATCAAGGGCGCGGCCAACTTCTCGACGGAGTGCCCGAACGACGCGCCCGGCGGCATGAGCGGGTACCTCGACCCGTCCAACGACGCGCTCAACGTCCGCTTCTTCCACCAGAAGGAGCGCTTCGGCCTCTTCGCCGGCTATCCGACGAGCCGGTACATCATGGGCCTGCAGAAGACGCAGGTGCCGTCGGTCGGTCTCGCCAACGCGACGGACAAGGACCACGAGCACGACGGCAACGGCAACTACATCGGTGACCAGCCCGGGCAGCAGAACTGCGTGAACCCGATCTACGCGCAGAACCTGCCGACCGCGTCGGGCGCGAGCGTCGACCTCTGCAAGCTGGAGGCTGGTCCGCGCACGCCGGACCTCGTCTACTACGCGGCGATCGCGGGCGTCCCGCACCAGCTGCTGCAGCAGGACCCGACCATGGCGAACAGCCCCCAGAAGGACGTCCTCACGGACGCCGACTGGAAGCTCATCATGGGCAACGACCCCGAGCACTACGACTTCGCGGGCGCCGACTTCCACATGATCGAGTCCACGCAGGACCGCACGTCGATGACCACCGACCCGTCGAACACGGTCTGGGCCAACCACTCGAACTGCCCGGACTCGTCGGCGGACAACTGCGACCCCATCAACGGGCGCGAGTTCGCGACGAACAAGAGCGACCTGCAGTTCTCGTGCATCTTCCCGCTCGTCACGGTGAACAACAACCAGATCGTCGCGTTCCAGAAGGACTGCACCTCGCCGGGAGCCGGCGACCAGTACAAGGGTGCGTGTGACTGCGCGACGGGCGGGCTCGATGCGAACACGCAGCTCTGCCAGAAGGGCGGCACCGGGTACACCCAGGTCCAGATCAACGGAAAGGCGTACCCGTCGGTGCGCGAGATGATCATCACCAAGGCGATGAGCGAGTCGACCTTCGGCAACCAGGGCATCGTGTCGAGCATCTGCCCCATCAGCCTCGACGTCGGGCAGAGCGTGACGCAGGCGCAGCAGGATCCTCTCTTCGGCTACAACCCGGCCGTCAACGCGATCATCAACCGCCTCAAGAAGTCGCTCGGCAGCACGTGCGTGCCCGAGAAGCTCAGCGTGCAACCTCCCGAGATCAAGAACGCGCAGGGTCAGCTCGAGCCGAATCCCGCCGCGGGGCAGGCGCCGTGTCTCATTCTGGTGCAGATGCCTGCGAACCAGCAGTCCCCCGGAGCCTGCAAGAACCCGGGCAACGCGTGCAACGCGTCGGGCCTCATCGGGCCTGGCAAGACCGTGAACGGCCAGACGCTGACGCAGGAGATCCTCGACAAGTTCTGCGACACCGTCGAGGAGCAGTACCAGGCGAGCGGCGGCAAGGCCGGACAGAGCGGAGATCCCGCGAACATCCCGGTCTGCGCGATGGAGCAGATCATTCTCGACAAGAACGACACGACCGACTGCTCGACGGGTACGCAGTCGGGCTGGTGCTACGTGACCGGCGCGGCGGCGCAGGCGAAGGGGTGCCCGTACACGATCCTCTTCGCGGGCGGCATGCCGCCGAACGGCTCGGTCGTCAGCCTGCAGTGCCTCGAGACCGGCAACGGCAACCTCGTCGGCGACGGCGGCTGAGACCCGCGACCCCGGGGGGTGAGGCGTCGGCTTCGGCCGGCGCCTCCCGGGTGCGCAGCGACGGGAAGGTTCGCGCGCGCATCTACGTATGAGGAGCAAGTAGCCGTGAAGTCCGCGTCTGCCCTGGTCCTCGCCGCCGCACTCGTCTCGTTCGCCGCCGCAGGATGCGCGGGCGCAGCGCCGCAGGCCGTCGTGAGGGCGCATGCCGCCGGTGATCTGGCCTGCCCTGGCGGACGCCTCGACGTGCAGGGGATCGGCGGCGCCAGCTTCGCCGCCAGCGGGTGCGGACAGAGCGCCGTCTACTCTTGCAACGGCGGCGGAGAGGGCGACCCGTTCGGTGCGTCGTGCGCGCGCGTGGGCGGGGTCACCGAGCTGCAGGCGCCCTGAGCTACTTTCGCTCGTCGCGGTAGACGCGGCCGCCCTTCATCACGAGCGCCGGGTGCTCGAGCACCGTCACGTCCTTCGTGGGGTCGCCCTCGACGGCGACGAGGTCGGCCCACTTGCCCGCGTCGAGCGTACCGACCTTGTCGGTCCAGCCGAGCAGGTCGGCGCCGGCGATGGTCGCGCTCTGGATCGCCTGCAGCGGTGTCATGCCGAGCTTCACGTACACCGCGAGCTCGCGCGCGTTCAGCCCGTGCGGGTACACCGCCGCGTCGGTGCCGAGGGCCACCTTGACCCCGGCCCGGATGGCGTGGCCCACGTTCTTGCGCGCCTCCGGGAGCACGACGCGCGCCTTGGCGAGCGCGTAGTCGGGCAGGTGAATGCGCTCGGCGTTGTCCAGGAGCCAGTCGCCGAGATACAGCGTCGGCACCAGATACGTGCCGCGCTTCTTCATCATCGCGATGGCCTCGTCGTCGATGTAGCTGCCGTGCTCGATCGAGTCGACGCCCGCCTCGACGGCGAACTTGATCCCGTCGCCGCCGTGGGCGTGCGCAGCCACCTTGCGTCCGAGGCGGTGCGCGTCGGCCACGAGCGCGCGCATCTCTTCGAGCGAGAACTGCGAGGTGCGCGGGTCGTCGCCCTGCGAGAGCACGCCGCCGGTCGCGCACACCTTGATGACGGTGGCGCCGTACTTCACGTTCTCGCGGACCTTGTGGAGGATGGCCGGGATGCCGTCGGCGACGCCGTCGTTCTGGGCGTGGCGATCGAAGGGCAGCTCGTTGATGTCGCAGTGGCCGCCCGTGATGGAGAGCGCAGGGCCGCTCACGATCATGCGCGGCCCCGGAATGTCCCCCGCGTCGATCGCGTCGCGAAGGGCCACGTCGGCATAACCCGAAGCACCCACGTTGCGCACCGTGGTGAAGCCGGCTTCGAGGGTGACGCGGGCGTTGCGCGCGCCGAGCAGCGCGCTCCGCGGAACGCTGAGAGTCAGGCCCTTGAGTCCGACGTACTCGGGCCCGCCCGTGAGGTGCGTGTGCGCGTCGATGAGCCCGGGGACGATCGTGTAGCGGGAGAGGTCGAGGACCTCCGTGTCGGCCGTGGGCGCGGGCATCGTGGCGGGCGTGGGCCCGATCGAGGCAATGGTGTCACCGGCGATGGTGAGGAGCTGGTCCGTGAGCAGCTTGCCGGTGCGGACGTCGAGGAGGCGCCCGGCGCGCACGAGGACGCGATGGGTCGGCGCCGGCGAGGGCGCCTGCGATGGCGACGGCGTCAGAGCCTGCGTCGGCGTCAGCGACGGCGACTGGGCCAGATCCGGCGTGGGCGTCGACGTCGGCGCGGGCGCGGAGGTGTACGCGGGCGGAGGGGAGGCCGCGGGGGCGCAAGCCGTCAGGGCGACTCCGAGGGCCAGGAGCAGCGGGCGCATGGCAGTGGTATACGTCGAATCCGCACGATGCAGCCGGGGAAGAAGACGATCCTCGTGGTCGACGACGAGCCGCACATCGTGATGGGCCTGCGCGACGCGCTCGAGTTCGAGGGATTCCGAGTCATCTCGGCTGGCAAGGGAAAGGACGGCGTGTCGCTCGCGAAGAGCGAGCGACCGGACGCCATCATCCTGGACCTCATGCTGCCCGACGTGAACGGCTACGCTGTGTGCGAGGAGGTCCGGCGCATCGACCCGCTCGTGCCCATCTTGATGCTCACCGCGCGCTCGCAGGAGACGGACAAGGTGCGCGGGCTGGATGCCGGCGCCGACGATTACGTGACGAAGCCGTTCGGGGTGAACGAGCTCATCGCGCGCATGCGCGCCATCTTCCGCCGCGCCCATGCGCGGGCGCGTACGCAGGCCGAGGGGCCCGGCGATACGCTGTCCCTCGACGGCGGCGAGGTCACGGTGAGCTTCGCGACGCACGTGCTGCGCGCGCGCGGCAAGGAACACCAGCTCTCCTTCTACGAGGTGGAGCTCCTGCGGATGCTCGCCGAGCGCGCGAATCAACCGGTCAGCCGCGACGAGATCCTCACGAAGATCTGGGGCCTCGACAGCACGCCGACGAACCGCACGGTGGACAACTTCATCGTGAAGCTCCGCAAGAAGATCGAGAAGAGCCCCGACAAGCCGCAGCACATCCTCACGGTCTACGGCTACGGCTACAAGCTCGCGCCCGGCTAGACGGGCGCTACTTGCTCGCCGGCGCCGCCGAGGGCGCGGCTCCCGCCGCCGCGGCCGACCCGCCGGTCGCGACGAACACGACGTCGAGCCGTTCGTTGCGCGCGCGGGCCTTCGCGTCGCTCGGGTCCACGAGCGGCTCGCGGGCGCCCGCCGTCTCGGTCTTCACGCGTGCGGCCGGAGCACCCGCGGCGACGAGCGCCTGCGTCGCCGCGTCCGCGCGCTTCGCGTCGGTCGTGTCCTTGGGCGCAGGCGCCGTGGCGTCGTGGACGACGAGCTGCACCGCGAACCCCGGGTGCGCGGCGGCGACCCGACCCAGGTCCGCGAGCTTCTTCGCCGCGTCCGGCGCGAGCGCGGGCCCGTGAAAAGCGTCGTGCAGGGTGACGGCGACGCCGCGTTCGTCCCGCACCGGGTCCCATCCACCAGCCGCCGACAGCTCCGAGAGGAGCGCATCGGAGGCTCCCGCGTCGTCACCAGCGGCGCGCCGGACGCGCGTGAGCACGTCGAGGCACTGCGCGCGCGCCCGCGCCGCGTCGTCGATCGGTGCGGGGTGTGGGCGCTTCGCGAAGCGATCGTCCAGCTTCGCGAGCGCGTCGTTCGCGTCGCCCAGCCCCGCCGCATCGCCCGCCACGAGCTGCGCCGCGTCGCACAGGAGCCGCGCCTCGGTCGCCATCGAGCGGGCTGCCACGAGCCGGGCGCCTTCGCGGTCACCCGTCGCCGCGTCGCTCGCAGCCGGCATGAGCCGTTCACGCGCGAGACGAAGGCGGCCCTCGAGGTCCTGGACCTGCTTCTCGAGGCCTGCGCGCGACGCTTCCACCTGCTGCGCCTCGGCGGTCGCGTCGGCCAGCGCCTTCTGCGCGTCGGCCAGCTCCGTCTGCGCCCGCGCCAGGCGCGCCACGATGAGCGCGTGCTCGTAGGCCGAGAGCGCCCGTTGCGCGTGGAGGGTCGCGGCCACGTCGTCGCCGTGGGCGTGCGCGTCGAGCGAGATGCGTCGCTCCTGCTCGGCGCGCGCATAGAGCTCGGGCGCGAGGCGGGCGCCCTCCTGCGTGTCCGCCCCGGCGCGCGCGCGCTCCATGTCGTCGATGGCCGCCACGTGCATCTGCGTCGCGCCGCAGGCGGCGGCCGCGAGAGAAGACAGCGCGAGCAGCGCCGCGAGGCCCCAGCGCCGGCTCACGGCGTGCTCCCCGGGTTGGGCTTGGGCGCCGCAGGCGCCCCCTTCTTCTTCGGCGGGTCCTTCTTCTTCGGGTCCTTCTTGGCCGGTTCGCCGTCGTGCGTCTCGACGGCGACCCGTGGCTCGTGAGGGGTCGCCTGCTCGTGGTCGAGCTCCGCCTGCAGCCGCCCGACGCTCGCGAGCGCCTCTTCCACGAGCGCGCGGGAGCGCTCGAGCTGCGCCTGCGCGTCCACCGCCTTGCGCCGCAGCTCCGCCGCCGCCTGCTCCGCGTCCACTGCCTTCGCGAGGTCGCGCCCGGCCTGCGCCCACTCGAGCGCCAGCCCGTCGGCCGCCTTGGCATGAGCCTCGTCCCCCGCCGCGCGCATGCGCTGGGCCCTTTCCAGGGCGTCCTTCGCCTTCGCCACGGCGTCGGCCGTCACCGCCCGGTGGGGCCCGTCCAGCTCGAGCTGCCCCACGAGGGCCGTCGCATCGGCGTGATCGTCGGCCCGAGCCGACGGCTCGACCGCGATTGCGCCGAGCGCCACGAGCCAGAGGAGCCGCTTCATTGCGTCGCTGGCAATGCCGCGACCCGCGGCGAAAGTCAATTCGGGAGAGAACGCACGCCCGCCGCGCCGCCCCACTAGAGTCGGCCGCGTGGGTCCGCTAGAAGCGTCGCATGGCCCGCGTCCGCGCCTCCTGGGACGACTACTTCATGAACATCGCGCGCGAGGTGTCGACGCGCTCCACGTGCGACCGCAAGTTCGTCGGCGCGGTGATCGTGCGCGACAAGAGCATCCTCGCGACCGGGTACAACGGGAGCATTCGCGGGCTGCCCCACTGCGACGAGGAGGGGCACCTGATGGAGGACGGGCACTGCGTGCGTACGGTGCACGCCGAGGCCAACGCGATCGTCCAGGCCGCACGCAACGGGGTGCGCATCGAGGGGGCTTCCATCTACGTGACGGCGTCGCCGTGCTGGGGGTGCTTCCGGCTCATCGCGAACGCCGGGGTCGGGCGCATCTGCTTCGGGGAGTTCTATCGGGACCCGCGCATCTTCGAGGTCGCCACCCGCCTCGGGATCGAGCTCGTCGACATGTCCGGCGCGAAGAAGGAGCCGGTCGCGTGAGGCTGTCGGTCGCCGTCGTGCAGGGCGGGCCGTCGACGGAGGCCGAGGTGAGCCGCGCGTCGGCGCGCGGGGTGGCAGCGGCGCTCGAGGAAGCGGGGCACCAGGTCGTCAGGCTCGAGCTCGACGCGTTCCTCGCGGAGTCGCTGCGCACCGGTGGGTACGACGTCGTGTTCCCGGTCACGCACGGGGCCGTGGGGGAGGACGGGTGCCTCCAGGGGCTCCTCGAGGTGCTCGGGTTGCCGTACGTGGGGTCCGACGTGCTCGCGAGCGCGCTCGCGATGCACAAGCGGGTGGCGCGCGTGCTCTTCGAGCGTGACGGGTTGCCCGTGGCGCGGGGGCTGTCGCTCGCGCGGGGCGAGAGCGATGCGCGCGCGGCCGCCGAGCGAGCGCGCCGCGACGTGGGGGTGCGCCTGGTCATCAAGCCGTCGGCACACGGGTCGGCCATCGGCGTGGCGCGCATCGAGGCGGACGCGCCGCTGGAGGACGTGGCGCGGGCGATCGAGGCCGTGTGGGCCATCGACGAGCACGCGATCGTCGAGCACTTCGCGCGTGGACGCGAGGTTACCTGCGGCGTGCTGCACCTGCACCTCGAGCGCCCGCAGGCCCTGCCGCCGACCGAGATCCTCTCGCCGCGCGATCCTTTCTACACGTACGAGGCGCGCTACGCGCCGGGGCGCAGCGTGCACGTGTGCCCCGCGAAGCTGCCGCCCGCCGTCACGACGCGCGTGCAGCAGGTCGCCGAGCGCGCGCACGCGGCCCTCGGCTGCCGCGATCTCTCCCGCGTCGACTTCGTGGTCGGCGACGAGGGCGATCCAGAGGCCGTGACGCTTCTGGAGGTGAACACGCTTCCCGGGATGACCGCGACCAGCCTGTACCCGGAGGCAGCGGCCGCGCATGGGCTGCCGATGCCGCGGTTGTGCGACGCGTTGGCCACGCGCGCCCACACGCGCGGACCTACGCAGCGCATGGCTCCCCGACCCCTTCCACACTGAGTGCTGCGGGGGAGGGGCCCCGCACAGACAACCTGGCTGGAATCGCGACCAACTTTTCCGGCGTTTCCAACGTCCAACGGGCCAAGGTGCCCTGGACACGAGCGTCCCAGGGCCGCACTCTTGTGATGAGGTATCCCCGCAGTGGCCCGTGATTCTCTGTTCGGCGAGTCCATCGTCTGGCGGGGGAAGTGCCGCGCGGTCAGCGTGCCTTTCGGCAACAAAGTCGTGTCCTTCGTCGCCGCCGCCGTGTCGGCCGTGACGCTCGGGTACGCCGTCGTCGCCGCCAAGTCGCTGCACGCGCCCGTGGGGGGCATGGTCCTCTTCGCCGCCTGGTGCGCCACCGTCGCGCTGGGCGCCTGGCGCCTGCCGCTCTGGTGGCGATCGCAGGTCGAGTACATCGTCACCGAGCGCCACGTGATCTGGCGCCGCGGGCCCATTCGCCGGTCGATCGACCGCGCGCAGATCAGCTACGCGCTCATCCGCTGGAGTCCGCGCGACCCGACGCTGGGCGACCTCGTCATCGTCCGCGCCGTCCCCACCGGCGCGCTGCGGCGCACGCTCTCGCTCACGCTGCACGACGTGGAGACGCCCGACCGCCTCTGGGCCATCGTGCGCGGCGTCGAACCGAGCGCGCCCCTCGGTTCCGGCGAGCGCCCGCTCGCGCAGCGGCTGGATCCCGGCGAGCGCGTGCTCTGGTCGGGCGCGCCGCTCGCCTCGGCGTGGACCACGCGCCGCGCGATCACGGCAGCCGTGGGCGCGTTCCTGGCGCTCACGTTCGTTCG
>DATJYG010000138.1:0-58761 GCA_035499695.1 Polyangiaceae bacterium | reverse complement strand
GAATCGACTCGACGACGGCATCTCCGAAGCTCGCCGCGTGCGGCACGAGCGCCGTGAGCGCCCCCGCCGCATCTCGCACGTCGCGCGTGAGGTCCCCCATCGCCTACGGCGAAGTTACGTCAGCTGCAGCCCATCGAGTTGCCGCAGTTGAGGCACTTGTAGCAGGCGCCGTTGCGCACGGTGATGTGGCCGCACACGTCGCAGACGGGCGCGTCGCCCATCATCGTGTCGAGCTGCGCGTCGAGCGGTGAGCCGCCGTCGCCGAGCCCCTCGTCCATCGCCGCGCTGCGTGCCGTGGCTTCGCGCGTGTGCGGCAGCGGCCTGGCGTCGACCGTGAGCGCCGCGATCGGATGCTCACCCGTCTGCGGGAGCTGCTTGAGGCTCGGCGGCTCGGGCGGAACCTGGCTGTCGAGCTCCGGCTTGATGTGCGCCAGGTCGTAGCGGTGCAGGTACTCCACGCCGAGGGTGCGGAAGATGAAGTCCACGATGGAGGTCGCGAACTTCACGTTCGGGTGACCCTCGACCGGCCCCTGCGGCTCGAAGCGCGTGAAGGTGAACTGGTCGACGTACGTCTGCAGCGGCACGCCGTACTGCAGGCCGATGCTCACGCTCATGGCGAAGCAGTTCATGAGCGAGCGGAAGGCGGCGCCCTCCTTGTGCATGTCGATGAAGATCTCGCCGAGGCGCCCGTCGTCGTACTCGCCGGTGCGGAGGAACATCTTGTGCCCGCCGACGCGCGCCTCCTGCGTGAAGCCGACGCGCTTCTTGGGCAGGCGCTCGCGCTGGCCGTAGAGACGCGTTCCCGGCGCGATGTTGAGCGAGAGCTGCGGCGTCGCCGCCGTCTCCGCCGCCATCGGCGTCAGAAGCGGCTCGGGCGCGAGCGTCGTCTCCTTCTTCTCCCCTTCTTTGCTCTTCTTCTCGCCGCCGTTCGACAGCGGCTGGCTCGCCTTGCACCCGTCGCGGTAGAGGGCCACGGCCTTGAGGCCCAGCTTCCAGCCCTCCTCGTAGACGGACGCCACGTCGTCGACCGTCGCGTCGTTCGGCAGGTTCACCGTCTTGCTGATGGCGCCCGAGAGGAACGGCTGCGTCGCCCCCATCATGCGCACGTGCGACATGGGCGCGAGGAAGCGCTCGCCGTCCCTGCCGCAGCGGTTGGCGCAGTCGAACACCGCGTAGTGCTCCTGGCGCAGGTGCGGGGCGCCCTCGATCGTCATGCGGCCGACGATCACGTCGCTCGCCTCGGTGATCTGCTCGCGCGTGAAGCCGAGGTGCTCGAGCAGCGAGAAGCCCTTGGTCGAGCGGTGCTCCTTGCCCGCGCCGAGCCGCTCGTACGTCTCCTCGCCGACGACCCACGCCGCGAAGGCGCTGTCGAGGTCGAAGACGCCCGGGATGGCCGCCTCCACCTTCGCCATCTCGGCGTCGGTGAAGCCCTTCTCCTTGAGCGTGCGCCGGTTGACGTGCGGCGCGCCGAGCAGCGTGTTCGTGCCCGACACGTACGCGACGATCTCCTGCACCTCGCGCTCGGCGTACCCGAGGCGACGCAGCGCCTTCGGCACCGTCTGGTTGACGATCTTGAAGTACCCGCCGCCGGCGAGCTTCTTGAACTTCACGAGCGCGAAGTCCGGCTCGATGCCCGTCGTGTCGCAGTCCATCAGCAGGCCGATGGTCCCGGTCGGCGCGAGCACCGTCGACTGCGCGTTGCGGTAGCCGTGGTTCTCGCCCTGGCGCACCGCCTCGTCCCAGTCGTCGCAAGCCGCGCGGTAGAGGTCCACCGGGCACGCGTCGCGGTCGATCGCGTACGCGTGGTCGCGGTGCATCCGCATCACGCGCAGCATCGGCTCGCGGTTCTTGGCGAAGCCGGGGAAGGGGCCCTTGGTCGCCGCCATGTCGGCGCTCGCCTTGTAGGCGTGGCCGCACATGATGGCCGTGAGCGCCGCGGCGATCGCGCGTCCCTCGCGGCTGTCGTACGGCACGCCGAGCGCCATGAGGAGGCTGCCGAGGTTCGCGTAGCCCAGGCCCAGCGGGCGGTAGTCGTGGCTGTTCTTGGCGATCGGCGCCGTCGGGTAGCTCGAGAGATCGACGAGGATCTCCTGCGCCACGAAGAACGTGCGGCACGCGTGGCGGTAGCCGTCGACGTCGAACGACCCGTCGTCACGCAGGAACTTGGTGAGGTTGACGCTCGCCAGGTTGCACGCCGTGTCGTCGAGGAACATGTACTCGGAGCACGGGTTGGACGCGTTGATGCGCCCCGAGTTCGGGCACGTGTGCCACTTGTTGATCGTCGTGTCGTACTGCACGCCCGGGTCGGCGCAGTGCCACGCGGCGTCGGCGACCTGGTGCCAGATGTCCTTCGCCTCGTACGTCTCGCAGACCTCGCCGTTCATGCGGTAGCGCGTCTGCCACTTGGCGCCCGCCTCGACGGCGCGCATGAAGTCGTCGGTCACGCGCAGGCTGTTGTTCGAGTTCTGCCCGCTGATCGTGTGGTAGGCCTCGCCGTTGAAGTCGGAGCTGAAGCCCGCCGCGATGAGCGCGTGCGCCTTCTTCTCCTCGCGGACCTTCCAGTTGATGAAGTCCGCGATCTCCGGGTGGTCCATGTCGAGGCAGACCATCTTGGCGGCGCGGCGCGTGGTGCCGCCGCTCTTCGTCGCGCCGGCGGCGCGGTCGAACACCTCGAGGAACGACATGAGGCCCGAGGACGTGCCGCCGCCCGAGAGCTTCTCCTGCTTGCCGCGGATGGCGCTGAAGTTCGAGCCCGTGCCCGAGCCGTACTTGAAGAGGCGCGCCTCGGCCTTCACGAGGTCGTAGATGGACATGAGGTCGTCCTTCACGGCCTGGATGAAGCACGCCGAGCACTGCGGGCGCTCGTAGGCGCTCTTCGTCTCGGTCACGGCGTTCAGATCGGCGTCCCACGCCCAGTTGCCGCCCGAGCCGGTGATCCCGTACTCGTGCCAGAGGCCGAGGTTGAACCAGACCGGCGAGTTGAACGCGCCGAACTGGTTGACGAGCAGGTACGAGAGCTCGGCCTCGAACGTGTCGGCGTCCGTCTTGGTGGCGAAGTAGCCACCGAACGCGTCTCCGGCGCTGCGGATGGTGTGCGCGAGGCGGTGCACCACCTGGCGCACGCTCGTCTCGCCTTTGTCCTTGTCGCCGTGGAGGCCAGCCTTGCGGAAGTACTTGGAGATGAGGATGTCGCTCGCGAGCTGGCTCCAGGTCGCCGGGATCTCGGCGCCTTCCATCTTGAAGACGACGCTGCCGTCCGGGTTCGTGATGGTGCTCGAGCGGCGCTCGTAGACGACGACGTCCAGCGGGTCGGTCCCGGGCGAGGTGAAGCGGCGCTCGACGTGGACGCCGCGCGCATGCTTCGTGGAGCTGCGCTGTTTCTTCGCCGGTGCTTTTGCGGCTGTCGCGGTGGCCGAAGTGCGCGTCACCGCAGCCGCACGCGTGCCGTTACCGTTGCCACTCTTCATCTTGGAGTGCGTCGTTCCGTTGAAGTCCGTCGAGTTTGCCATTGCCCGCTCCTCCACGCTCGGCACCAGTCCGAGCGCAAACGTTCCCCTGGCCGCCACGCCGGACCGTCGAGCCCGTACGCCGCAGCCGTTCCCTTCTTCAGCCCCTGTCCCCAGGTGTCGTTCAGTGGAACGAGCATCCAGGTAGTTTAATCACCGCTGTCAGACCGTTCAGCCCATCCGAAAGCAAAGAGGCCCCCGCCAGCGCCGTGCCCGCCTGCTGCACCGCGTCGCCAGGTACTGACCACCGCCACCGACCTCGCTGGCTCGCGAGGGAGCAACGGCTGAGATTTGACTTGTAACCCCTACATCTTGGGGCTGTCCAGCAAAAAGCCACGAAATGTTGTGGCTACATGCGCGTCCATCGGATCCATCGAGACTACACTTATGGAAGCATACGAGATCACTCGGTCCTCACTGCGCACCCGCACCAGGGGTGAACAACCGCTCCACCGGCAGTCCACAAGGTGACGGTCCTGCGACGGGGGGTTGTTCAGGGGATTTCCACAGGCCACATCTGTATTTCGACAGGCCCTCCGTGACTCCCAGGGCATGCGTCCGTCACTTTCACGCCCGATTCGCCGCGGTCGGCTCCCCCGCGCGGGCCGAGGGCGCGAAGGCGTACATGAAGAGCGAGCTTCGCTTCCACGGCGTGGACGCGAAGACGGTCCGCGCCGAGGCGCTTGCATTCTGCAAGGCTCACCCCGAACTCGATCGCGCGGCCCTCGTGGGCAACGTGAACGCGCTCTTCGCGACCGAGGCGTTCGATCTGCGCTCGGCGGCGGTGGCGCTGCTCGAACGAAAGTGGAAGCTCTTCACGCCCATCGACGCGCCGTGGCTCGCGGAGATCGCGCGACGCGCGGCGTGCTGGGCGCACGTCGACTGGCTCGTGACCAAGGTGATCGCACCGCTGCTCGAGGGGAATCGCTCGCTGCCCCGCCTCGTGCGCGCGTGGGCGCGCGACGACTTCTTCTGGGTGCGGCGCGTGGCGCTCCTCGCGCAGCTGCCGGCGCTGCGTCGCGGCGGCGGCGACTTCGCGCTCTTCACCGAGATCGCCGCGCCGATGCTCGACGAGCGCGAGTTCTTCATCCGCAAGGCGATCGGCTGGGTGTTGCGCGAGGTCTCGAAGAAGCGCCCGGCGCTCGTGCGCGCGTTTCTCTCGAAGCACGGTGAGCGCTGCTCTGGAGTGACGATGCGCGAGGCGCGCAAGTACTTGCAGCGACGCTGAAGAAGAGAGCGCGAAGCGCGTTCACGGAAAAGGCACCAAAGGTTCGCCACCCGGGCTCGCGACGGGGCCTAAGGTCCGCCGCGTCTTTCGCCGGAGGTGCAGACATGTCGAGCCGCATCGGATTGTGCGTCGTCGCCAGTGCCATGGTCTCAGCTGCATACGTGGCCGGTTGCTCCGGCGACACGGGCGCCACGGGTTCCGCCGGCGAGGAGGGTGAAGCCGGCGCGCCGGGCGCGAATGGCGCGTCGGGCTCCAATGGCTCGGCGGGCGCCGCCGGAATGCAGGGAGGGACGGGCCCCGCGGGTCCCGCTGGATCTGCCGGCCCGGCAGGACCGGCGGGCGAGGCAGGTGCTCCGGGTACTCCGGGCAAGACCGATCCGGCGGCGGCGCTTCCGACGGCGACGAAGATCAAGCACCTCGTCGTCATCTTCGGCGAGAACATCTCCTTCGATCACTACTTCGGCACGTATCCGACGGCGCAGAACAACAAGAACGAGCCGCCGTTCTTCGCCGCGACCGCCACGCCGACGGTGAACGGACTGAGCACGCCGCTCGATCCGACGCACGGCTTCACTCCCGTCACGGGCGTGAACCTGCTCACCACGAATCCGACCGCGGCCAACGCGGCGAACGGCACGGGCGCCACGAATCCGTTCCGGCTCGGCCCGTCGCAGGCGGCCACGTCGGACATGGGGCACAACTACAAGCCGGAGCAGCAGGCCGCCAACGGCGGGGCGATGGACCTCTTCCCCGAGTTCACGGGCACCGCCGGCCCGCCGCCCGACGTCGACGGCGGCCCCGGCATGACGACCGGCGCCGTCATGGCGTTCTACGACGGCAACACGGTGAGCGCGCTCTGGAGCTACGCGCAGAACTACGCGCTGAACGACAACGCGTGGACGACGACGTTCGGGCCGTCGACGCCCGGCGCGATCAACCTCATCTCGGGGCAGACCAACGGCATCGGCACGACGAACCACATGCCGCTCTCGACGAGCCACGCGGTGGGCGACGGCAACGGCGGCTGGACGCTCATCGGCGACACCGATCCGCTGGGCGACGTCTGCTCCACGGCCGCCGACCAGAACACGATGACGGGCAAGAACGTCGGCGACCTGCTCAACGCGAAGAAGGTGAGCTGGGGCTGGTTCGAGGGCGGCTTCGACCTCACCGTCACGAACCCGAACGGGACGACGGGCTGCGCGCGCGAGACGAACCAGACGGTGGCGAACGGCGCCTACACGTCGGCCGACTACATCCCGCACCACCAGCCGTTCCAGTACTACGCGAGCACGGCGAACCTGGACCACCTGCGTCCGAGCAGCGTGACGGCCATCGGCAACACCTTCGAGGACGACGGCAAGACCACCGATCCGGCCAACCACCAGTACGACAGCCACGACTTCTTCGACGCCCTGCGCGCCGGCAACTTCCCGGCCGTCAGCTACCTGAAGGCGCCGGCGTACCAGGACGGGCATCCCGGGTACTCCGACCCGATCGACGAGCAGGCGTTCATCGTGCAGGTCGTGACGGCGGTGCAGTCGAGCGGCTTCTGGGACGACACGGCCATCGTCATCACGTACGACGACTCGGACGGCTGGTACGACCACCAGGCGCCGCCCATCGTCAACGTGTCGGCGACCGCGATGGACGCGCTCAACGGCGCTTCGTCGTGCACGTCGGGCGCGCAGCAGGGAGGCGCCGCGCCGGGTACGCCGCTGCTGGGCGCCGACGGGCACGCCGCGCAGGGGCGCTGCGGCTACGGCACGCGCATCCCGCTGCTCGTCATCTCGCCGTTCGCGAAGAAGAACTTCGTGGACCACACGCTGGTCGACCAGAGCTCGATCCTGCGCTTCGTCGAGGACAACTGGCTCGGCGGCGAGCGGGTCCAGACGGGCGGATCGTTCGACACGATCGCGGGCAGCATCGAGAACATGATGAGCCTCTGACGCGGAGCGAAGTGGGATCCCGCGGTCTCTCACGAAGGGCGCTCCTGCGCGGCGGGGCGGGGATTGCGGCGGGCGCTGCGTTCGCGCCCGTCGCCAGGCGCCTCCGTGGGTGCGGCGGGGGAGCTTCGATCGCGGGGGCGTCGCCGCCGCCGTCGTCGTCGGGCGGCGCGTGTGCGAGCCCGCTGCGCAGCGGGGTCCGCGTGGATCCCGTCGGACCGCCGCGCGCGCCTCTCCATCCGGAGGCGCTCGAGCCGTTCGTCGATCCGCTGCCGCTGCCGACGGTCCTGTCGCCGGTGGGCATCGAGGACGGCGCGCCTCGGTACCGCCTCGCGATGCGCGAGGCCGAGGTGCGCGTCCACCGCGACCTGCCGCCGACGCGCATGTGGACGTACGAGGGCTCGATGCCGGGGCCGACGATCGAGGCGCGCAGCGGGCAGGGGCTGCTCGTCGAGTGGGTGAACGCGCTGCCCGAGCGCCACCTGCTGCCGGTCGATCACACGCTGCACGGCGCGGGCAGCGATCTCCCCGAGGCGCGCGCCGTCGTGCACGTGCACGGGGCGAAGGCGCCGCCCGAGAGCGACGGGTACCCGGAGGACTGGCTCCTGCCGGGCCGCTCCACGCTCGCGCGTTACCCGGTGCAGCAGGACGCGGCGATGCTCTGGTACCACGACCACACGATGGGCCTCGAGCGGCTCAACCAGTACGCGGGCCTGCTCGGATGCTTCTTCGTGCGGGACGCCGCGGAGGACGCGCTCGATCTGCCGCGAGGCGACCGCGAGGTCCCGCTCGTCCTCTGCGACCGCATGCTCTACGCCGACGGTCAGCTGCGCTACCCGACGTCCGGCGATCCGGCGGCGCCCTGGGTATCCGAGGTGTTCGGCGACGCGCCGCTCGTCAACGGCAAGCTCCGGCCGTACCTCGACGTCGCGCCGGACGCGTACCGGCTGCGCGTGGTGAACGCGTCGAACGCGCGCGTCTTCGCCCTCGCCCTGTCCGACGGGCGCGTGATGCAGCAGATCGGCACCGACCAGGGGCTGCTGGCGGCGCCCGTCCCGCTGCGCAAGGTGACGCTCGCTCCCGCCGAGCGGGCCGACCTCGTCGTCGACCTGAGCGACGCGGCTGGCCAGTCCCTGGTGCTGCGAAACGGGACGGTGCCCCTCTTGCAGCTCCGCGTCGGCTCGTCTTCGTCGCCGGGAGGGCGCCAGCGTGCCCGCCGCCCCGTGCCCAGGGTGCTGCGCCCCATCGATCGCCTCGCTCCGTCGGATGCGACGACGACGCGCACGCTGACGCTCGCCGAGTACCACGACGCTTCCCGCGGTCGCATGCTCATGCTCCTCGACGGCAAGCGATGGCACGAGCCCGTCTCCGAGCGCCCCACGCTCGGCTCGGTCGAGGTGTGGCGGCTCGTGAACACGACCGAGGACATGCACCCGATCCACTTGCACCTCGTGCGGTTCCTCGTCCTCGACCGTCAACCGTTCGACGTCGATGCGTACGGCACCTCGGGGCGCATGCAGACCCTCGGCGATCCCGTCCCGCCGGAGGCCGACGAGACGGGGTGGAAGGACACGGTGCGCGCGCAGCCGGGAATGATCACGCGCATCATCGCGCGCTTCGACGGCTGGCGCGGGCGCTACGTGTGGCACTGCCACGTGCTCGAGCACGCTGCCAACGAGATGATGCGCCCCTTCGAGGTGGTCTAGCGGAGGGACGCGAGCTTCTTCGCGAGGAGCCGGCGCTCCGGCTCGTTCTTGACGAGGGAGAGCGCGCGCTCGTACGCCGCGCGTGCTTCGCGGGGCCGGCCGGTGCGCGCGAGCAGGTCGGCCCGCGCGGCGTGCAGCATGTGACTCTCGCCGAGGGAACCCGCGAGCGCGTCGACCATCGGGAGCGCGACCGCCGGGCCGTCGTCCATGGCGACGGCGACGGCTCGATTGAGCTCCACGACCGGCGACGGCGCGATTCGCGCGAGGACGCCGTACAGGGCGGCTATTTGCGGCCAGTCGGTCGCGTCGCTCGACGGAGCCTGCGCGTGCAGTGCGGCGATGGCGGCCTGCACGGCGTAGGGGCCCGGCGGCGACGCTCGAAGCGCGTGCGGGACGAGCGACAGGCCCTCGGAGATCTGCGGCCGGTCCCACCGCGAGCGGTCTTGATCCTCGAGCAGCACGATGTCGCCCTGCGCGTCCACGCGCGCGTCGCGCCGCGAGTCCTGGAGGAGGAGAAGGGCGAGCAGCCCGAGCGCCTCCGGGCGATCGGGAAGCAGCGCGCTCACCAGACGCGCGAGCCGGATGGCCTGCGCGCAGAGATCGCGGCGGACGAGCACGTCCCCCGCGGTGGCCGCGTAGCCCTCGGTGAAGACGAGGTAGAGCACCGCGAGCACCGCATCGAGCCGCTCGGGAAGCTCCGGCTCGGACGGCACGCGGTAGGGGATGCCGGCGTCGCGGATCTTCGCCTTTGCGCGAACGAGCCGCTGCGCCATCGTCGGCGGCGGCACGAGGAACGCGGCGGCGATCTCGTCGGTCGTCAGCCCCGCGACCGTGCGCAGCGTGAGAGCCACCTGCGCCTCGAGGGGGAGGGCAGGGTGGCAGCAGGTGAAGACGAGGCGAAGCCGGTCGTCCTCCAGCCCCGCCGGCGCGGCCTCCGCAGGCTCGTCGGGAAGCGCCGCGGTGATCTCGGCCTCGAGCTGGATCTGCTCCTTCTTCTCGGCCAGGCGCTTGTCGCGGCGCAGGCGGTCGATCGCCTTGTTGCGCGCCGTCTTCACGAGCCACGCGTGCGCGTTGTCCGGCACACCGTCGCGCGGCCACTGCTCCATCGCGGTGGCGAACGCGTCCTGCGCGACCTCTTCGGCGAGGTCGAAGTCGCGCAGGACGCGGATGAGCGTCGCGAGCACCCGGCCGCCCTCGCGCCGGAATGCGTCCTCGATGGCCGCGGCGGCCACGCTCATGGCGCCGCAGCTTAGCGCCGCCTCAGCGTGCGACCTGCGGCATCGAGTGCAGCGGTCGCACCTCGATGGAGCCGTAGCGTGCACCCGGGATCCTGGCGGCGAGCGCGAGGGCCTCGTCCAGGTCGCGCGCCTCGACCAGGTAGTAGCCGCCGAGCTGCTCGCGCGTCTCGGCGAACGGCCCGTGGGTCGTCAGCGTCTTGCCCTCGCGCACGCGAACGGTCGTCGCGCTGGACGTCGGCTGCAGGCGCCCGCCGGCGACGAAGTTTCCGCTCTCGACGATCGACTTCGAGTACGCGCTGAACTCCGTGACGATCTTGCCGAGCTCGGCCTCCGACATGGAGGCCATCTTCTTCTCTTCTGCGTAGATGATGAGCAGGTATTGCATCGCGAACCTCGCTTTCGACTCTATGTCGAACGGGCAAGGCGCGGATCGACACCGGGTGGATCGTTTTTCACCACTTGCCCCGTCCCGGTGGGTGGCTACATGTGCGCGCGCATCGAGGCCCGCACGCTCTCGTGCGGCTTTTCACCCCGCGCGGAATCGCCGCGGACGGAGGACTCCATGAACCGATCGCACTCGCCGTTCATCGTCTTCGCTCTCTCTCTGCTCGGTGGCTGCAGCGCGCCTCCGGACGGGGGTACGCGCGTCGTGTCGTCCGCGAGCGCGCTGGCCGGCGCCGACTGCACGTCGGACTCGGACTGCGACGCAACCGAGTACTGCGCCACTCCCGAGGGCACGTGCGGGGGCACCGGCACGTGCACCGGACGCGGGATCGGCGCGTTTTGCATGACCCTGTGGCAGCCGGTCTGCGGTTGCGACGGCGTCACGTACGCCAACGCGTGTTACGCGCAGAAGGCGGGCGCGTCGCTGCTGTCCGACGGCGCGTGCGCCGACGGCTCGGCGGACGACGCGGGTACCGGTATCGAGGCCGGCGCCGCCGCCGACTGAGCCTCCGCGCGCGTCACGTCTTCGGGCGGGCAGGGAGGCCGAAGTGCTTCTCGATGGTGCGCGTCATGGCAGCCGGATCGGCCGGAGGCAGGGCCCTGCCCTCGACGAGCTTGCCCTCCTTCCAGAGGCGCATGAGGTGCGCCTTGTCGCCGGCGAGGGTGTCGTCGTCGAGATCCCCCTCGAGCTCCTCGACCAGCTCGTCGAGCTTGGCGTCCGAGAAGAGCGCCGGGGCCTCCCACGGCTCGGCCTCGCCGACGACGCGCACCCAGCCCGCCTCGCCGGCGTACGTCAGACCGCGCACGCGCGAGCCGGCGACGAAGTGATCGTAGATGACGAGGTCCGCCACGGTCTGGACCGCGATGGCCATCGCCTCGCCGAAGTCGCGCGAGAGGGCCGAAAGGTCGTCCGGCTGGAAGAGCGGCGTGGGCACGAGCCACGTGGCGAACGTGGAGGCGCCGTCGTCGACGAGCGTCGCTCCCGAGTCGATGCGACCGCGTAGGCGAGTGACGTCTTGCCCCCGGTCCTTCAGACGTACGTAGCGTGCCGCCCACGCCGACATGAACCACGAGCCTATCAGAAAAGACGCGCAGCGGTGTCGTCCGCCCAGAGCCAGGAGCCCGGCGGAATGCGGGCGCGCGTGCCCTCGAGGACGATGCGACCGCGCTCCTCGAGCCAGCCGAGGGTGCGCTGCCGGTCGGGGGTGATGAGGCCCGCCAGGTCGACGCCCTCGGTGACCCGCAGGCCCAGCATGATGCGCTCGCGGGCGCGCGCCGCCGCGTCGATGGGCTCGCGGGTGTCCTTCGCGCCGGCCATGTAGCGCTCGGGGGAGGGCTCGTTGCGGTAACGCACGGCGCCCTCGGGCTCCACGACGAACCCGTAGGCCGCGCAGCCGAGCCCCAGGTACTCGTCGCCGCGCCAGTAGCCGAGGTTGTGGCGGGCCTCCTGGCCGGGACGGGCGTAGTTGGAGATCTCGTAGTGTCGCAGGCCGCGCGCTCCCAGCGCCGCGTCGATGGCGAGGAAGGAGTCGGCGACGGCGCCGTCGTCCGCAAGCGGGAGGCGCCCGCGCTTCGCGAGCTCTCCGAAGCGCGTGCCCGGCTCGATCGTGAGCTGGTAGCAGGAGATGTGCTGCAGGCCCATGTCGGCGAGCTCGGTCGCCTCGCGCGTCGCGTCCGCCGGCGACTGCTCCGGCAGGCCGAAGATGAGGTCCGCCGAGACGCGCGGCACCCCGGCGCGCACGGCGTCGCCCACGGCGCGCCTCCCGCCCGACGCGTCGTGCAGGCGTCCGAGGTACTTCAGGCGCGCGTCCTCGAGGGACTGCACGCCGATGGAGACGCGGTTGACGCCCACGTCCACGAGCGCCCGGGCCCGCTCCTCGTCGAGCGACGTCGGGTTGCACTCGACCGTGACCTCGAGCTCGTCCCCGCAGCCCAGCCGCTCCTTCACGCCGGCGAGCACACGGCCCAGCTGCGCCGGCTCCCAGAGGCTCGGGGTGCCGCCGCCGAAGAAGACGCTCTCGATGTGCCTGCCGTCAACGGCAAGGGCGCGTAGCTCGAGCTCTCGCAGCACCGCGTCGGCGTACGCGCGATGGTCAATCTTATCGCGCTGCTCGGCGTAACTGACGAAGTCGCAGTACGGGCATTTCGCCAGACACCACGGAAAGTGGACGTAGACCCCGGCAGATTGCCGCATTGCGGGTGGAGTGTTACTTTTTTCCGCTGGGTTTCGCACCTTGCTTCAAGCCGAACAGCTCATAGAGCGCATCCGATCCTATCAGCCGACGGTCGACTCCGAGCTGATCCAGCGAGCCTACGACTACAGCTTCAAGATGCACGCAGGGCAGACCCGCAAGTCGGGTCAGCCGTACGTCGTGCACCCCGTCAGCGTGGCCGGCATCATCGCCGACCTCAAGCTCGACGCCGCCAGCGTGTGCGCTGGCCTGCTGCACGACGTCGTCGAGGACACGCTCGCCACGACGGCCGACATCACCAAGGAGTTCGGCACCGAGGTGGCGGAGCTCGTCGACGGCGTCACGAAGCTCTCGCAGATCAACTTCACCTCGAAGGAAGACCGGCAGGCCGAGAACTTCCGCAAGATGGTCGTGGCGATGGCGCGGGACATCCGGGTCCTGCTCATCAAGCTGTGCGACCGCCTCGACAACATGCGGACCCTCGAGCACATGAAGCCCGAGGCGCAGGAGCGCATCGCCCGCGAGACGCTGGAGATCTACGCGCCGCTCGCCAACCGCCTCGGTATCCAGTCCTTCAAGAGCGAGCTCGAGGACCTCGCCTTCAAGTACCTCGAGCCCGAGGCGTACCAGGACCTCGTCTCGCAGATGGCGATGACGAAGAAGGAGCGCGACAAGTACATCACCGACGTCTGCAAGACGCTGTCGAGCCGTCTCGCGTCGCAGAACTTCGCCGCCGAGGTCTACGGCCGCGCGAAGCACTACTACAGCATCTACCGCAAGATGAAGGCGGCGCAGTCGACGCTCGAGGGCGTGCACGACCTCATCGCCTTCCGCGTCGTCGTCGAGAGCGTGAGCGACTGCTACGCGGTCCTCGGCGTCATCCACTCGCAGTGGACGCCGGTGCCCGGGCGCTTCAAGGACTACATCGCGCTGCCGAAGCCGAACATGTACCAGTCGCTCCACACGACGGTCATCGGGCCGGGGCGCGAGAGGATCGAGATCCAGATCCGCACGCACGAGATGCACCGCGTGGCCGAGCGCGGCATCGCGGCGCACTGGAAGTACAAGGATCGCGGCGGCGGCGGCGTGACCGACCAGGACGCGCAGCGCTTCTCGTGGCTCCGGCAGCTGCTGGAGTGGCAGAAGGAGCTGAAGGACCCGGCCGAGTTCCTCGAGGGCGTGAAGGTCGACCTCTTCCAGGACGAGGTCTACGTCTTCACGCCGAAGGGCGACGTGCGCGTCTTCCCGCGCGGGGCGACGCCCATCGACTTCGCGTACCAGATCCACACGCAGCTCGGTGACCACGTCACCGGGGCGCGCATCAACGGCAAGATGGAGTCGCTGCGCTACAAGCTGCGCAACGGCGACGTCGTCGAGGTGCTCACGAGCCCGCACCAGCACCCGAACAAGGACTGGCTCGAGTTCACCGGGACGACGCGCGCGCGGTCGAAGATCCGCAATTACCTGCGGACCGAGCAGCGCGACAAGGGCAAGCGGCTCGGCGAGGAGCTCTTCGACAGGGAGCTCCGCAAGGCGGGCATCAGCGCGAGCAAGCTCCTCAAGAACGATCCGGAGATGCGCCGCGTCCTCGACCACCTCAAGGTGCAGAACCAGGAGGAGCTCTTCGTCAGCATCGGGTACGGCAAGATCGACCCGGAGGAGATCATCAAGTTCGTCGCGCCGCCGGACGACCAGGGGCGCGAGAGCAAGCCGCCGGACCAGCTGCGCGAGGGACGGCTCGCGGGGCTGGTGCGCAAGGTCATCAAGCGCGACGAGGGCGGGATCCGCATCAACGGGATCGACGACGTGCTCGTTCGCTACGCCAAGTGCTGCAACCCGCTGCCCGGCGACGACATCCTCGGGTTCATCACGCGCGGGCGCGGTGTGACCATCCACCGGCGCGGGTGCCCGAAGGCGTTCGACACCGACCCGGAGCGCCGCGTCGAGATCACCTGGGACAGCAAGGCGCGCATCAACCGCAGCGTGCAGCTCCGCGTCGTGACGGCGAACCAGCCCGGCATCCTCGCGAACGTCGGGCAGACGTTCATGGCGCAGGGGATCAACATCAGCGAGGCCAACTGCCGCGCGGGCGACGACGGGCGCGCGGTGAACCTCTTCTCGTTCGTGTGCGCCGACCTGGAGCAGCTGAAGAAGGTGATGAAGGCTCTCACCAAGGTGAAGGGCGTCGTCGCGGTCGAACGCGCGTAGTCGCCCGGGCGCCGTTGTAAGATCCATCCACGCGATGGATCCGGGGGAAGAGCGGACGGCCGCGTCTGACTCGCCGACGCGCTCGGAGGGAGGGCATTCGCCCTCGGCCATGTCGCCCCTGAGCGCGCCCACGGCCGCCGGCGCCTCCGACGGGCTCGCGGCGGAGCCGACGGGGGTCCTGCACGCCCAGGAGATAGGGCGCACGCGGGTCTTCGTGCGGCTGGCGCTCGCGCTCGCGATGTTCGTCCTCGTGATCGCGCCCGTGGTGGGCGGGGATCCGGTGGCCAAGGGCATCATGGTCTCGAGCATGGTCGCCATCGGCGGCGTGTGCGCGTGGCTCGGCTGGCACCTGCGCACCGACGCTGGCTACACCGTCACGCGCTCGCTCGCGGCGGGCCACCTCTCGATGCTCTTCTCGTTCGGGGCCATCGAGTTCTTCGGCGTGTTCTCGCCCGCGCCGATCATCCTGCCCTTCGGCCTCTTCTTCTTCAGCTCCGCGCAGAGCGTCCGCGCGACCTTGGGCCTGTACCTGTCGTGCGCCGGCGCATACGCGCTGCTCGCGGGGCTCACGGCGACGGGAGTGCTGAGCGACCGCGGGCTCGTGTCCGGCGCGGCCCTTTCGGCGGCCGATCGCACGATCGCCATCGTCGCCGTGGAGGCGGTGCTGCTCGCCACGTACGTCGCCGCGCGCGGAACGCGGGCCGCCGCGCTGCTCGCGATCGAGGAGCACGATGGTGCGATTCGCAAGCTCGGCGCGCGCGACGCGCTGCTGCGCGAGGCACGTGCGGAGCTCGATCGCGCGCTCCGTGCGGGCGCGCTCGGGCGCTTCAGCGACACCCAGCTCGGGAGCTACCGCCTGGGGCGTGTGCTCGGGCGCGGGGGAATGGGCGAGGTCTACGAGGCCATCCATGCGAGGACGCGCGAGGTGGCCGCGGTCAAGCTGCTGCTCGCGAACGTGCTCGCCGACGCCGAGCTGGTCCGCCGGTTCATGCGCGAGTCCAAGATCGCCGCGTCGCTGAACTCGCCGAACGTCGTGAAGGTGCTCGAGGTCGGCGGGCTGGACGCGTCGTTCCCGTACATCGCGATGGAGCTGCTGCGCGGCGAGGACCTCGCGGGAGTGCTTCGCCGCGAGCGCCAGCTGTCGCCACGGCGCACCGTCGCGCTCGTGCGTGAGGTGGGGCGCGGGCTCGAGGCGGCGCGGCGCGCGGGCATCGTGCACCGCGATCTCAAGCCGCAGAACGTCTTTCTCGCCGAGGACGGCCGCGGGCACCATCTCTGGAAGATCCTCGACTTCGGCGTCTCAAAGCTCGTCGACGGCGAGGCGACCAGCACCGGCGCGCTGGTCGGGACGCCGGCCTACATGGCGCCCGAACAGATCGGCGGTGGAGAGGTGACGCACCGGACGGACCTGCACGCGCTGGGCGCGATCGCCTATCGGGCGCTGACGGGAAGACCGGCCTTCACCGGCGAGTCTCTGCCGGAGACGCTCCATCAGGTGCTGAACGAGATGCCGCCTGCTCCGAGCAGCCTGGCGCGGCTCCATCCCGCCTTCGACGTCGTGCTGCTGGTCGCTCTCGCCAAGGAGCCGACTGAACGATTCGACTCCGGCGAGGAGCTGGCGCGAGCCCTGGAGGCCGCGGGGCGTGGCGAGCTCGATGCGGCTCTCGTGCAACGCGCGAGCAACCTGGCGCTCGCGCAACCCTGGAGCCGGACGGTCTGACGGTCGGTCAGCCGGTCATGTGCTGGCCGGCGACGAATGCGCGGGCCCCGGCCTCCACGCGTGCGAGGTCGAGAGGGGTGTCCGCGGCGACGTGCGCGCGCTCGAGCAGCTCGCGCTCCGAGCGAGTGACGCGCCCGTCGAGGACGACCGCGGCGACGAGCACGCCTAGAACGACCTGGCGCTCTCGCGCGTCCAGCGCGCGCAGCGATTCGACGAGCGCGGTCGCTTCGTCCACGCCGTCGGCGACGGGGTCCCCCAGGCGCGCCGCGAGCTCGTTCAGCAGCGCGACGATGTTCGGGTGCATGTCCCGCTTGTGGACGACGGCGCTGCCCGCCGCACACCACGCGGCGTGCTTGCCCTCCGCCGAGAGCTCCAGGGCGCCTGCGAACGCGCCGTCCACGAGCTCGCGCGCCGCCGACGGCCCCATCGCGCGGATGCGCGCCTCGCGCATCACGCGCCAGCAGATGACGCCGTTCCACGCCGCCACGACGGGCACCGCGATCATCGGCAGCCACGCGCGCAGGAGTGCCCGGATCAGCATGCGCCTGAGGATGGCCTTGAGCACGAAGTTCGTGAGCCCGATCTTCGTCTTGTACGCGAGCGTGCCGAGCGCCATGCGCAGCCGCGAGGCGCGTCGCATCGGGTCGATGCCGTAGACCGGTTGCCGCGGGTTGGGGAGCTCCAGCGCCGCGCGCGCGAGCGCCGACGCGACGCTGACGCGCTCGTCGCGAGCGCCGCCGGGGAACAGGTCGACGCCGGCGACCTGCGCGAGGCGATGCACCGAGCGCAGGCCCGACCAGTAGAGGTAGATGACCTCGAGGACCGAGGACATGGCCGCGAACGCGCCGACCACGGACCAGTAGGCGAGCTTGTCGCCGGCGCCCTCGGCCCCATAGAGGTGGCGCGCGAGCATCTCGCCGGCGCCGGCGATCAGGCCGAAGAAGGCGCCGGCCACGGCCCCCGTCGTGATGGCGTCGCGCTCGACGACGCGCAGGCCGCGCTGCTCGTCGTCGGTGAGGACGTGCGCGCGGGGGCGCTCGGCGCCGCGCCCGTCGGCACGCACGGCGGGGGCGCGACGGCGGAGGTAGCCGACACCGATGCGCTCGAGGACGGGAGGCTGCATGTGGAGCTGCACCGCGCAGTCTAGTCGGCGCCGGAGGCCTGCCGCACTACTGCCGTGCAGGGAGCGATCGCTGCATCAAGGCCGCGGCCTCCGAGGGCTCCTCGTCGGCCATCTCCTCGTGGGCGACGCGCACCTTCGGGTCGGCGCAGTGGCCGGCGGCCACGCGGATGCGCGCGCGCTCCTCGCCCGTGCTCGTCTCCAGGATCGCGCGGGCTGCGGCCGTGCGGGCGCTCGCGTCGACGGCGGCGCCCTCCACGAGGGCCCAGAGGGCGTCGCGCGAGACCGACGCCATGCGGTAGTCGGTCCCCCCGCGCATCGTCCTCGCCACGGTCTCGTGCGACACCGCGGCCACGAGGTTCGCCGCGCCGTCGCGCTCGACCTCGGCGACGCGGGCGATGCCGGCGCGCATGCGATCGAGGATGGCGGCGCGTCGCGTCGCGTCCGGCCCGTGCAGCTGCAGGCGCACAAGCGTGCGCCCACGCCGCACGAGGAGGATGTCGCCCTTCGCCTCGCGCACCTCGTCGAGGTCGCGGTACGCGAAGAAGCGGGTGCGCGACGTGCCGCTCACGCGGATGCCGTCGACGCCGACGGAGATGCGCGAGGCGCGCTGGAACGCGAAAGCGCTCACGGCCGCCACTCCCATGTATCCGAGGATGACGTCGAAGAAGCGCGCGTCGTTGTACAGCGTCCGGAGGTCGGCCAGCGCGATGCCCCCGACGACGGCGACGGTGAGCGCCGCGAGCCCTCCGACCAGTGCCAGCGACTCGCGCGTGACGGCGACGGCCGAGAACCGGATCTCGTCCGGATCGATCGCGCCCTCGACCACCGCGCTCTCGATGGTCGGCGCGAGCCACGCGCGCAGCGCGCCGCTGACGATTTTCCACTGCGCCAGCCCGACGACGACAGCCGGCATGCAGTACGCCGCACGGCTGACGTCGTACACGCCGGGGAGGAAGTTGAAGTGCAGCCAGATGCCCTGCATCAGCGCTGCCACGCCGGCCGTCGCGGTGGACGTCCACCGAGGGTGCTCGGAAACGAACCGCCGGACGCGGTCGAGGGGGTCGGCGTGCCCGGCTCGCAAACGCGCACGCGCGATCATCCTGACGAGGACGCCCAGCGGCACGGCGAGGGTCGCGACGAACAGCGTCAGCGAGTAGCTGCCGACGGCGTCGTGACCGAGGATGTCCCTCATGTGATCGACATCGAGGGCGAGGGCCGGGAAGCCGGAGAAGACGCGGAAGATCGCGTCCTGCAGCGAGTTGCGCACAGCGATCCAGGCTGCGAGAAGCGGTAGCGCCGCGACCCACGCGAGCGCCAGCGCTATGCCGGCGCGGTACCGTCGCAGCGCCGATCGGATCGGGCCCCGAGACTCCGCCATCCTCCTTCAGACTACTCTCATTCGCGGAAGCGGGCGCGAGCACGTGGGTAACGCGGCGGGCATGTATCCTGCGACACAATTGAGCGTCGGGTGACAAAGTGCCACGACGCCTCCGCGCTACCCGCCCGTAAGTCCGAGCGGCTGGTGCGTGCGGCCCTTCTCTTGCTGCAGGACGTCGATCCCACCGACTACGAGGAGGGTCGATGTCGCAGAAGGGCCGACGACGGATCTCGATGGATCCCGGCACCTCGGGAGGCCGCAGCATCACGGGCTCGCCGAGCGGAACGCGGCGGCGCGCGCAGACGGTCTTTCCCGGCGCCACGCTGGGCGGGCGCTTTCTCGTCGAGCGCCTGCTGGCGTCGGGCGCCATGGGCGAGGTCTGGCAGGGCATGCACCGCGAGCTCCGGATGCGCGTCGCGCTCAAGACGATGCGCAGGGAGATGACCGTCGACCACGAGATCGTCGCGCGTTTCTCGCGCGAGGCGTACCTGCTGTCGCGCGTGGCGAGCGAGCACGTCGTGCGCGTGCTCGACTTCTTCGAAGACCGCCGCGTCGGCCCCATCCTGGTGACCGAGTACGTCGACGGCGTGCCGCTCGCAGCGACGCTCGCATCGCGTCGGTTCACGGTCGAGGAGGCGATCGCCCTCGCCATCGATCTCGGCACCGGCCTCCGCGAGCTGCATCGGGCGCACATCATCCACCGCGACGTGAAACCGTCGAACGTCCTGATGCGGCACGCGAGCGATGGAAGCCAGCGTGCCGTGTTCATCGATCTCGGAGTCAGCCGGCTGATCCCCGAGCTCGAACAGAGCGACGACGAGGCGCTAACCGAGATCACCACGGCGGAGCGCGCCGTCGGGACGTTCGAGTACATGGCGCCGGAACAGATCATCAATTGCCGAAACGTGGCCGAATCGGCGGACATCTACGCCGTCGGCGCCATCCTGTACCGCGCCGTATGCGGCCAGCACGTGTTCGGAAGCGCGCACGGCATCGAGCTCCTCCAGCGCAAGCTGGCCGCACCGGCCCCGCGGCTCGACACCTGCCGCTCGGATCGCGTCGCTCGCGGGTTCGAGGAGGTCGTCGCGCGTACGCTCGTTTCGGCGCCCGAGAATCGGTACGAGCTCGCCGAGGAGATGCTGGCGGACCTGTCGCTCCTTCGCGATGCTGCTCGCCGCGTGGCGGGCGGGTCGCGGACCACGTCGATGTTCCCACCTCGGCCCGAGAGAACGGGCGCGGTTGCGGTGGTGGCTGCGGCTCGCCGCGGCTCGGGGAGTGTTCGTGCGACGGCAGCCGCGTGCGCCGTCGTCGCGCTGCTCGTCGGCGTCGTGGCTGGTGCGATCGGTGCGAGTCGCGCGCGGAGTCAGTCGGCGCAGTCTTTCTCCGCGCCGTCTGCCGCAATGGCTCCGCCGAGCCCGCAGCGAGGCAGCACGTGCGCGCCCGTCTGCGAGCCGCGCTCCGAAGACGGCCCGTGAAGAGGCTCGATGCCTCGCGTCAGGCGAGCGCGGTCGCCGCCGCGATGCCCCACGCGATGCCGAGGAGCAGCGAGAGCGCGCCGGTCGTCCCGAGCAGGAGGGGCACGCCGCGGCGCGTGCGCACGAGGCGCGCGAGCGGCAGGCCCACGACGCCCGCGAGCATCGCCATCCCGAGCGCCGCGCCGCCGCCGTACACCGTCATGTAGAGGAGGCCGAGCGCGACCGACTTCATCTGCGGCATCACGAGCGCCGCCAGCGCGCCGCTGCCGGCCAGGCCGTGGATGCACCCGACGATGAGGGGCCGGCGCGCGAGGGTGAAGCCGTGGACGTGCACGTGGTCCGCCGGCCCCGCGTGCGAGTGCGCGCCGTGACCGTGCACGTGCGCCACCGGCTCGCCTCCGCCGTGCACCATGGCCCGCCGCAGCGCGCGCACGCCGAGCACCACGAGCATCACGGCCACGACCAGCTCGAAGATCGCCGCGACCCGCTCGGGCAGGTGCGCCTGCACCACGAGCAGCGCCCCGCCGAACGCCAGGAGCACGAGCGCGTGCCCCAGGCCCCACGCCGCCGCGTACGACGCCGCCGACCGCGCCGTGCGCCGCTCGGCCACCAGCGTCGACACCGCCGCGAGGTGGTCCGGCTCGAGCGCATGGCGCATGCCCTGCGCGAGTCCCCAGAGCAGCCCCAGGAGAGTGGTCAGCATGGCCCGCCCACGACCCGTAGCACGTCAGAGGCCGAGCTGCCGACGCAGGCCCGCCACCAGCCGCGCCAGCGCCGCGGGCCCGCTGGCGAAGAAGAGGGACGGCTCGACCAGCTCGAGCTCCATGACGCGCGGGGCGCCGTGCTCGTCGCGCGCGACGTCGATGCGCGCGTAGAGCAGGGGAGTCGGCGCGACCGCCAGGGCCGCCCGCGCGACGGCGGCCTCGTCGTCCTCGATGACCGCCGCCGTCACGCTCTCCTCGTCGCCGATGAAGCGCGGCGACTTGCGCACCGCGTGCGTGAGCTCCCCGTCGATCCAGACGAGGGCCCGCTCGCCGTGGCCCTCGACCGAGTCGAGGTACGGCTGCACCAGCACGTCCTCGCGCGCCACGAGCTGGCGCAGGTGCGCCTCGCCCGCGTCCATCGTGCCCGCGTCGACGCGCATCGTCTCGCGCGACCCGCCCGACACCGCGGGCTTCACGACGACGCGGGCCGCACCGTGCGCGCGCACCACGTCGCGCAGCGGCGTCGCGTCGCCCCGCCTCAGGAGCGTCGTCGGCACGACCGGCACGCCGCGCGCGTGCAGGTCGAGGAGGTAGCTCTTGTGCGTGTTCCACCGGATCGTCTCGGCGGGGTTGAAGAAGCGCGTCGCGCTCGCCGTGCGGTCCACCCAAGCGAGGAACTCGCGGGGGCGCAGCGCGTAGTTCCAGGTCGAGCGCAGCAGCACGAGGCGCGCCCCCGCGAAGTCGGGCTCCGCGACGGGGTCGTCCCAGCCGAGCGCCTCGGCCGACAGCCCCGCGCCCCGCAGGGCCTCCAGAAGCGGGGCCATGTCGGCGTCCGGCTCGGGCAGGGTGACGCAGGAGGCGAGGGCGACGTCGAGCGGCATCGAGTCACATGCTAGAGCACGGCGCGATGGCTCCTGTCACGCCGGTCACGATCGTCGGCGCGGGTCTCGCCGGATGCGAGGCCACGTGGCAGCTCGCCGAGCGCGGCGTGGACGTGGTGCTCGTCGAGCAGAAGCCCCTGGCCCGCACCCCGGCGCAGACGAGCGACACCTTCTGCGAGCTCGTTTGCTCCAACTCCTTCCGCGGCGCCGACGTACACGCGAACGCCGTGGGCCTCCTCAAGGAAGAGCTGCGCCGCGCCGGCTCCATCATCCTCGCGGCGGCGGACGCCACGCGCGTGCCCGCCGGCGGCGCCCTCGCCGTCGACCGCGAGCGCTTCGCGGCGCACATCACCGAGCGCCTCCGCGCGCACCCGCGCGTCCGCATCGACGCGCGCGTCGTCGAGGCAGTGCCCGAGGGGCCGGCGATCCTCGCCACCGGCCCGCTGACGGGCGACGTGCTGGCCACCGACCTCGCGCGCGTCGTCGGCCGCGAGGCCCTCGCGTACTACGACGCGATCGCGCCCATCATCGCCGCCGAGTCGATCGACTGGGACCGCGTCTTCAAGCAGTCGCGCTACGGCAAGGGCACCGAGCAGGGCGACGACGCCGCCTACGTCAACTGCCCGCTCGACGAGGCGCAGTACCGCGCGTTCGTCGCCGAGGTGGTCGCCGCCAAGAAGGTGGAGCCGCGCGGCTTCGAGGACGTTCGCTACTTCGAGGGGTGCCTCCCCATCGAGGTCATGGCGTCGCGCGGCGAGATGACCCTCGCGTTCGGCCCGATGAAGCCAGTAGGGCTCGAGGACCCGCGCACCGGGCGGCGCCCTTTCGCCGTCGTGCAGCTCCGTCCCGAGGACGGCGCGGCGAGCGCGTACAACATGGTCGGCTTCCAGACGCGCATGACGTGGCCCGAGCAGGCGCGCGTTTTCCGGACCATCCCGGGACTCGAGCAGGCGGAGATCTACCGCTACGGGAGCGTGCACCGGAACACGTTCGTCGACGCCCCGCGCGTCCTCGACGACCGGATGCAGTTGCGTTCGCGCAACGGTGTGTTCCTCGCTGGACAGATCACCGGCGTCGAGGGCTACGTCGAGAGCTGCGCGGCGGGCTTCGTCTGCTCGGTCATGCTCGCGCAGTCGCTGCTCGGGCACCCCGTGTCGCCGCCGCCGGCGACGACGACCCTCGGCGGCGTATTGACCCATCTTTCCAGGGACATCGGGCCCTATCAGCCGTCGAACGTGACGTGGGCGTGGCTCCCCCCGGTGGCCGACCGGAAGCTGCGCAAGCGAGAGCGGTACGCCGCAATGGCAGAGCGCGCTCTGGCCGACCTCGCGCGCTGGATCGAGGCCGCGCCGCTCGCCCGCGCCGCGTGAGCATCCTTGCAACCGCCGCGTCCCCTATGGCATCTCAGCGGGCGCATGAAGACGACCGCCCTCGCTTGCACCCTCGCCGCCTTCGCTCTCGTCGCCGCCTGCGGCGGCGGAGGCGAGGCGACCCCGCCCCCCGCCACGCCCGCGCCCTCGGCCACCGAGGCGCCGAGCGCCGCGCCCAGCGCGGCTGCGACCGAGACCGCCGCGCCCGCGGCGAGCGCCGCGCCTTCCGCGAGCGCCGCTCCCGCGACGGCCGCGCCCCCCGCCCCCGGACCGGGCGACTGGGACAAGTGGAGCCACGAGCAGAAGCTCGCGTGGATGAAGGCCGCGGTCATGCCGAAGATGAAGGACCTCTTCTCGTCCTTCGACTCGGCCAAGTACGGCGACATGAAGTGCAAGACGTGTCACGGCCACGGCGCCGAGGACGGCAGCTTCAAGATGCCCAACCCGGACCTGCCCAAGCTCCCCAAGACCCCCGACGGCTTCAAGAAGCTGGCGAAGGACAAGGGGAAGATCATGCAGTTCATGAAGGAGCAGGTCCTGCCGACGATGGCGGGGCTCGTCGGCGAGCAGCCGTACGATCCGAAGGCGAACTCCGGCTTCGGATGCATGGAGTGCCATACTCAGAAATAGCGAACACCTGCGCTGCGGCGGTGCAGAGCAGGCCGCCGCCCGCGACGGTCCACGGCGCGCCCACGCGCTGCGCGAACGCGCCCGCGAGCAGCGCGCCGAGCGGCGCCATGCCCATGAAGACCATCGCGTAGACCGCCATCACGCGGCCGCGCAGCTCGTCGGGCACCATCTCCTGGATCAGCGTGTTCGACGTCGCGTTCTGCACGATGAGCCCCGCACCGGCGGGCACGAGGAGCGCCACCGAGAGCCACATCGTGCGCGACGCCGCGAAGAACACGAGCGCCATGCCGAAGACCGTGGCCGACATGTGGACCAGCCGCTCCATCCCGTGCACGCCGCTGCGCGCCGCGAGGAGCAGCGCGCCCACCAGCGCGCCGCCGCCGGTCGCGCCCATCAGCGTCCCGAGCGCCTTGGGCCCACCATGCAGCACCTCCGCCGCGAAGATGGGCATGAGGACCACGTACGGGATCCCGCTCAGCGCCACCATGCCGAGCAGCAGCATGATCGCGCGCGCCTCGGGCGTGCGCGCCACGTAGCGGATCCCCTCGGCGGCGTGCGCCAGCGGGTTCTCGGGCGGCGGCGGCAGCACGCGCTCCGGCACGCTCATCGCGAGCAGGCTCGCGATGACCGCGATGAACGACACGGCGTTGCCGAAGAAGCACCAGCCCTCGCCGACGACCGCCACGAGCAGACCCGCCACCGCCGGCCCGACGACGCGCGCCCCGTTGAAGATGCTCGAGTTGAGGGCGATGGCGTTCCCGAGGTCTTCCTTGCCCACCATCTCGACGACGAACGCCTGACGCGTCGGGATGTCGAACGCGTTGACCGTGCCGAGCGCTGCCGCGAGCACGAACACGTGCCAGGGCCGCACGACCCCGAGCAGCGTCAGCGCCGCCAGAGCGAAGGCGAGCACCATCGACGCCGTCTGCGTGGCGACCAGCACGCCGCGGCGCGCTCGCCGGTCCGCCACGGCGCCCCCGACCGTCGCGAGCAGGAAGATGGGGGCTTGCCCCGCGAAGCCCACCAACCCGAGCAGGAGCGGAGCATGCGTCAGCCGGTAGATGAGCCACGACTGCGCGACGTTCTGCATCCACGTCCCCACGAGCGACACGAGCTGGCCGCCGAAGAAGAGCTGGAAGTTGCGGTGGCGCAGCGCGCGGAAGGTCGCGCTCGGCATCTGGGGCTCACGGAAGCACGGCGCGAGCCTTGCGACGTCCGGACGCGTGCCCCCAACCATGCCCGACGTCCTGCCGGTCCTGCCGGTGCGTGAGACCGTCGTGTTCCCGTTGACGATCGCGCCCGTCTCGATCGAAGGCACCAGGACCCGCAGGCTCGTCGAGGACGTCACGAGCGGAGACCGGCTCGTCGCGCTCGTCACGCGGCGACACAGCGACGCGCGCCCGCCGCGGCCCGAGGACCTCTACGCACACGGCAGCGCGGCGATCCTGCACGAGGCGCTGCGCGGGCCCGACGACCTCGTGCGCGTCGCGGTGCAGGGTCTCGAGCGCGTCCGCATCGTCGGCTGGGTGCGCACCGAGCCGTACTTCGTGGCGCGCGTGCAGTGGGTGCCCGACGTCATCGAGCACGGCCCGGAGCTCGACGCGATGGTGCGCACGGCGCGCCACCTGTTCCTGCGGTTCGTCACGCTCGTGACCGAGCTGTCGAGCGATCTGGCGGCGACCGTGGACCGCGTGCAGGACCCGCGGCAGCTCGCGTATCTGCTCGCGTCGACGACGCCGATGACGACCGAGGCGCGGCAGCAGGTGCTCGAGCACCCGAGCGTCATGGGGAAGCTGCGCCGGATGATCGAGCACCTGCAGCACGACATCGCGGTGCGAGAGCTGATGCAGCGCATCGCCGGGGAGGTGAGCACCGAGCCTTCGCCCGAGTCGCGAGAGGCGGCGCTCAAGCGCGAGATCGAGAACCTGCAGCGCGAGCTCGGCGGGCGCGAGACGGACCAGCCGGGGGAGGCCAAGGACCTGAAGGGCACCCTCGCCGACATGCCGCTCCCGGAGGAGGCGCGCAAGGAAGTGGACCGCGAGGTCGAACGCCTCGAGCGGACGCCGACGTCGTCGCCCGAGCACGGGATGATCCGCACGTATCTCGAGTGGGTCGCGAAGCTGCCGTGGGGGAAGACGACCGGGCGGCCCATCGACGTGACGCTCGCGCGCGAGGTGCTCGACGCGGACCACTACGATCTGCGCGCCATCAAGGACCGCATCGTCGAGTACCTCGCGGTGCGCCGGCTGCGCGCCGACCGCGGCGTCGAGGCCGTGGGCGCGGAGGCCGACGGGCGCGAGCCGATCCTCTGCTTCATCGGCCCGCCGGGCGTGGGCAAGACGTCGCTCGGGCAGAGCATCGCCCGCGCGCTCGGACGCAAGTTCGCGCGCGTCGCGCTCGGGGGGATCCACGACGAGGCGGAGATCCGCGGGCACCGGCGCACGTACATCGGGGCGATGCCGGGGCGCATCCTGCAGGCGCTCGCGCGCTGCGGGGCGAGCGACCCGGTGTTCATCCTCGACGAGGTGGACAAGCTGGGCGTCGGCTACCACGGCGACCCGTCGGCGGCGCTGCTCGAGGTGCTCGATCCGGCGCAGAACAGCTCCTTCGTGGACAACTACCTGGGCGTCCCGTTCGACCTGTCGCGGGTGCTCTTCGTGTGCACGGCGAACAACGTGGACACGATCCCGGCGGCGCTGCTCGACCGCATGGAGCTCCTCTTCCTCGCCGGGTACACGGACGCCGAGAAGCTGTTCATCGCGCGGCGGCACCTCTTGCCCAAGGCGATCGCGGCGCACGGGCTCCGGCCCGGGGAAGTCGCGGTGGACGACGCGGCCATCCGCTGCATCGTGCGCGGGTACACGCGCGAGGCGGGCGTGCGGTCGCTGGGGCGCGAGCTCGCGGGCGTGATGCGCAAGGTGGCGCTGCGCGTGGGGCAGCGCGAGGCCAACAACACCGAGGACGGCTGGGACCCCATCTTGGTCGGCGAGGCGGCCGTCGCCGAGTACCTCGGCACGCCGCGCTTCCTCGACGAGAGCATGGAGCGCATCGACCGCCCGGGCGTCGCGACGGGGCTCGCCTGGATGCCGACCGGCGGCGACATCCTGTTCGTCGAGGCGTCGATCATGCCGTGCGAGGGCGACGCCCTCGTGCTCACCGGGCAGCTCGGCAACGTGATGCGCGAGAGCGCGCAGGCGGCGCTGTCGTACCTGCGGACGAACGCGGGGCGGCTGGGGATCGACGCGCGCTCGCTCGAGCACAAGACGGTGCACGTGCACGTGCCGGCGGGGGCGATACCCAAGGACGGGCCGAGCGCGGGGGTCACCATGCTGGTGGCGCTGGCGTCGCAGGCGAGCGGGCGCATCGTCCGCAGCGAGATCGGGATGACCGGCGAGGTCACGCTGCGCGGGCGCGTGCTGCCCGTGGGCGGCGTGAAGGAGAAGGTGCTGGCGGCGCACCGCGCGGGGCTGCGCGTGGTGGTGCTCCCGAGGCGATGCGAGCCGCAGCTCGAGGACGTCCCGGCGGAGGTGCGCTCGGCGATCCAGTTCGTCTTCGTCGATTCGGCCGACGAGGTGCTCGCGACGGTGCTCGGCCTGGGGGACGGGACGGCGCCGGAGCGCGTCACGCAGCCAATGATCGAGCTGCCTCCGACGTCTGTGCACTAGCGACTTGTTTTTTACCGCAGAGGCGCAGAGGGGAGAGGAGACCGCAGAGGGTTTGGAGGGTTTTTGTGCCCCCGCCCCCAAATTCTCTGCGTTCTCTTCTCCTTTCTCTGCGCCTCTGCGGTTAAATCCCCCTCGCTTGGTCATGGAGATCCCCGATCTGCTGGGCGCGGAGCCTGCCGTTCGCGTCGAAGTCGGGGCGCTGAAGCAGGCGCTCGTCTTCTCGTTCGCGGCGGGCGGGGCCCAGGAGGGGTTCGACGAGGCGGTCGCGGCGTCGCGGCTGCCCGAGACGGGGTGGGACCGGGCCGACTTCGCGCGCGACGTGTACCTGGACGACCTGGTCGCGCGCTGCTTCGAGGTCCGCCTCGGGGGCAAGCCGCACGCGGTGCACGGGCGATTCGTCGCGCGCGTGCTCGGGGAGCCGCCGCGGGCGCGCGCCGACGTGGACGCGCGGCGCGAGGTGCTGCGCGAGCTCGCGGCGAGCAAGGAGAGGCGAGGGGAGCTCGAGAAGATCGCGTCCGCCGTGGTCCGCATGCGCGCGCTGCTCTGCCAGAGCCGGCCGCTCTCGCAGCGCGGGCGGCGCATCGAGGTGCTGCGCGCGGCGCGCGAGTGCTTCGAGACGCTCGCGTCGTCCTTCGCCGGCGCGACATCGGCGCTCGGGCGGCTGCGGGCGTTCGGCGCATCGGTCGTCGCGAGCCCCGCGCACGCGCGCCTCGTGGCCCTGCTCGACCACGACGAGCACGCGGGCTCGCTCGACCTGCGCGTGCGCGTGGGGGCCGACGGCGAGGTGCGCGCGATGCAGATCGTGCGCGTCGAGGAGGACCGCGCGAACCCGTTCCACGTCGGCGCGCTCCGGCGCTTCCTCGCGCGGCTCGCGCTCTTCTTCCGCGGCTGGCGCACGACGAGCGGCGAGGTCGCCGAGCGCCTGCTCACCGAGGTGCTCGCGGGCGTCGAGGAGCCGGTGGCCCTCCTCTTCCAGGTGCTCGCGCACGCCGAGGTGATGCTGGCGTCGCTCTCGCTGCGCGACCGGGCCGAGCGCGAGGGCCTGACGATGTCGCTGCCGGACCTCGCCGAGCCGGGGGAGGGGATGCAGCTCGAGCAGCTCTTCAACCCGCTGCTCCTCGCCGCCGGCGTGCACCCGGTGGCGTGCGATCTGCGCTCCGCCGCCGGCGCGGTCGTCCTCGTCACGGGCCCCAACTCGGGCGGCAAGACGCGGCTGCTCCAGGGCATCGCGATCGCGCAGATGCTCGCCTGCGCCGGGCTCTTCGTGCCGGTGCGCGGCGGCCGCATCCCGCGCGCGCCCGGGCTCTTCGCGTCGCTCTACGAGGAGCCGCGTCCCGACGCGCCCGAGGGCCACCTGGGCATGGAGCTCCTGCGCATCCGGCGCCTCTTCGAGCGGCTCGACGTCGGCTCGCTGGTGGTGCTGGACGAGCTGTGCTCCGGCACGAACCCGAGCGAGGGCGAAGAGATCGCCCGCCTCGTGCTCACGCTGCTCCCGGAGATCGGGGTGCAGGCGTTCGTCACGACGCACCTCCTCCAGTTTGCCGCGCGCCTCTCGCAGGAGCAGCCGTTCCCGGCGCTCGCGTTCCTCCAGGTCGAGCTCGATGCGCGCGAACGCCCGACGTATCGCTTCGTGCCGGGCGTCGCGCGCACCTCGCTCGCGCAGCAGACCGCGGCGCGCCTCGGCGTGACGCGTGAGGAGCTCCTCGAGCGCATCGCCGCCAAGAGGCGCGGCCGGGTCTAGCTGCTACCGCGTCACGCCTTCGCGGGCGTGGGCGGCGGCGTCTGCGGCTTCTTCGCATCGCGCGTGGCGGTGCGCTTCTTGACCGCTTCGGCCTTCACCTCGGTCGTCGGCTGCTTCGGCGTCGCCGCCGCGAAGCCGAACTCCTCGAGGATCGGGCTCTCTGCGCCGTAGGTCCCCACCACGTAGCGGTGCAGTTGCACCACCATCGCGAGGGCCGCCTTGCGGGCGCTGTTTCGCGCCTGCTTCTTGGTCTTCACGACGTTGCTGGCCGTATCCAGATCCTGCTGCGTTTGCATCGCAGCAGTGAAGAGGGCGGTCAGCACCTGGGGAGTGACGTTCTGGCCCCCGACCATCACGGCCGCCGTGATGTACTTCGTGACGGCGGCGATGATCTTCGTGAACTGGAGCGTCTGGTTTGCCTGGTCTCGCTTCGGGTTCTTCTTGGACATGATGGTTCTCGTTCCGGGGCAGGTCGGGGGTCGCAGGATTGCGGCCCGATCGCCTGCCCGTTTGATCTCCCAGTGCGTCGAAAAGCCAAATTCGGACACGCGTGCGGACGCGCCGATGTCGATTGTTTGGAAGAGGGCGTAGTCGCTCCGGATTTCGGCAAGAAAAAGTTTCTCCTGGGCCACCTCGCGGGGTCGGGAGGCTTCCTCGCGGGGGCGCGAGCGCGGCTCCCGAGCCCGTGAGCCGGGCTCTCGAGGCAGTGAGCCGGGCTCCCGAGGGCTGTGAGGCAGGCTCCCGAGGCTGTGAGGCGCGCTCCCACCGCCGTGAGGCGGGCTCTCAGGCCAGTGAGGCTGGCTCTCCGGCGAGTGAGGCGAGCTCACCGGCCACCGAGCCCGCCCCCCCACCCCGTGAGCCGCACTTCCCTGGATTTGCTCCCGCTGCAGCGCGCGGGATAATCCATAGAGGCTTGGTGATTCTTCGCTCCCTGCGGGTTGGGGGTCTGCTCTTGCTGCCGGCGGCGATCGCGCTCGCGGCCGACTGCGGCGGCGATCCGTTCGCGGCCGGCGCCGCCGGCGACGCGTCCACCGGTGGGTCGAGCGGCAGCGGCTCCGGAAGCGACGGCAGCGGCTCCTCGAGCGGAGGCTCGGACGACGCGAGCGCGTGCACGCCCAGCACCGGCAGCATGATGTGCGACACGTGCGTCGCCAAGCACTGCGACTCGCAGTGGTGCGCGTGCGCGGGCGACAAGACGCTGCACAACGGCGCGCCCGGATGCCTCACGTACGTCGAGTGCGTGGACGCGTGCCTGGCGACAGGCGGGACGTCCCCGGTGTGCACCACGCATTGCGCGCCCGGCTACTCTGCGAGCGAGAAGGGCGACGGCGACTCGCTGCTCGGGTGCATCGCGCTCGAGTGCCTCGACGCGTGCAAGTCGGGCTCGAGCTCCGGCTCGAGCAGCGGAGTCACCTCCTCCAGCGGGTCGTCGGGCGGTGTGTCCTCGTCGTCGAGCGGCGGCTCGACCTCTTCCAGCGGGATGTCCTCCTCCTCCAGCGGGGCGTCCTCTTCCTCCAGCGGCGCTTCGTCGTCCTCGAGCGGGGGCCCGAGCAGCTCCTCCGGCGGCAAGGACAGCGGCTCGGGCGGGATGGGCGACGGCGGCGTCGTCTGCGTCTGCGTCGGCTGCACCGGCGCGCAAGTCTGCTGCATGCTGGGGACCTCGACGAACTGCGGCAAGTGCGTCGACCCCGCCTGCGCCTCGTGCTGCATGTGACGAGCGGGCTCGCTCCAGACTATTTGCACTGCTAGCGCAACAATCGCGTCTCCTTACGACGAATCGTTCGCCGGTTCGTGACACATCCGTCACAGTGCGGGCCATGCGGATGGCGACGCTGGCGGCCGCGGCGTGGGTCCTCGCGGGATGCGGGGGCGGCCCGCAGGGCGAGTCCACGGGCGGTGGAGCGTCCCCCGAGGCGGGCGGCGCGACCGACGCGGCGAGCGAGCCCGCGCCGTCGCCCGACGCCGGCGTGCCGGACCCCGGCGCCGATTCCGGCGCCGTCGAAGGGAGCGCCGCCGACGCCTCCGACGCGGGCGGCGACGGGTCGCTCTCGGCCGCATGCACCGGCGACACGCTCGACGCGAACCGCAACCGGCTGCTGCAGTCGTACTACGCGTACCTGAAGGCCAGCGTCACCACGCCGCAGACCAACGGGCTCTCCGGCGCGAACGTCACGAGCGCCGTCGACGCGTGGCAGAAGCTCGACCCTTCGTCGCGCGCCGTGTTCCTCACGCTCACGGCGCGCCTGCAGGGCAGCAAGCTGGGCACCGACCTCAGCTCGATGCTCTCGCACGTCGCGCGCATCTACCGGATCGCCGGCGGCCAGGGCGCCACCACGACGAGCCCCGGCAGCTGCGGGGGCGGCGAGTACAACCGGATGATCATGTCGATGGACGCGACGCTGCAGGCCGCGCAGCTCGCCGCGAACCAGCACCAGGGCGCGATGCAGGCCAACGGCCGGTACGACATCGCCGACGTCGTCGCGTCGAGCTACTGGCGCAACTCGCACGACCTCGGCGGCCCGCACTCGCCGTTCGACCTGAGCGACGAGACCAACTCGGGCGCGCCGCGCGGGCAGACGCAGTACTTCTCGGACCCCACCTCGATGCTCGCCGGCTCCCCGCTCGGCCGGCAGGACCTCGCGAGCCTCGTCGACCCCTACGCCCTCGAGATGGACCAGGACTACGACTGCGTGCACAACTCGAATCCCGACTGCACCTACGTGACGTACGGGCCCGCGTGCCTGCCGCAGGCGTCGGAGCCCGGGACGCAGGTGTACACGGCTTCCTACGGAAGCTACGAGCCGACGTGGCAACCCCAGGGCTGCTGATTCAGCCGAGCAGCGTCGAGTGGTTGCTCTGCGGCGCGAGGCCCAGGGCGAACGCGTCCCGGGCGATCGTGTCGAGCGCGGGGAGCAGCGGGTCGCTCGTGAAGTCGACGTAGTGCGCGGCCTCGGCGAGCAAGGCGTCCGGCAGGCGCTTGCCGAGGAGGCGCGCGAGCTCGTCGCCCACCACGGCGCGCGTCGCGTCGGGCTCGGCGTTCGCGCGGTCCACCTCGAGGCGCGCGGCGGCCGCCAGCCGGGTCGCGAGCTCGGGGAGCGCGCGCGCCCACGCGCCGCTCGCCACGAGCTGCGCGGTGGGGAAGCGGCGTTCGGGCCAGAGGTCGCGCTCGTCGATGAGGCGCAGGGCGCCCGCGTCGCGCACCAGGCGCGTGGCCCACGGCTCGGCGAGCCAGGCGCCGTCGAGGGCGCCGCGCTTCAACTCGGTCAGGATCGTCGCGGAGTCGAGCGCGTGGACGGTGACGTCGCCGCCGCGCTCGGCGGGCGCGTACCCGTGGGCGTGCAGGTACGTGCGCAGCGAGATGTCCTGCGTCGTGCCGATCTGCGTCGTCGCCAGGCGCTTGCCGCGCAGGTCCTCGGGGCCGCGGATGCCCGAGGTCGCGCCGACGAGCAGCGACGCGCCGCCCGAGCAGAGCCCGCCGAGCAGACGCAGCGTGCCTGGCGCGTGGCGCGCGTTGTTGAAGACGATGGCCGACGGCCCGGCGCTCCCGACGTCGATGGCCCCGCCGAGCAGCGCCTCGAGCACCTGCGGCCCCGCGCGGAACGCGCGCATCTCGACGCGCACGCCGAGCGCCTGCTCGACGCGCCCCGACGCGAGCCCCGCGAGCAACGGCGCGTGCGTGAGGTTCGTCATGACCCCGATGCGCACCACGTCGCGCCGCACCCCGCGGCACGCCGTCGCGAGCGCCGCCGACGCCGCCGCGACGAGCAGCGCCCTTCGAGAGATTGAACAGGAAGACGGGAAGACGGGAAGGGAAGGGGGCATGACCCCTTTCTCATCTTCTGATCTTCTGATCTTCCTGTTCATCTCCTCTCCCCCTCACGTCGGCTTCACTTGGAGGAACGTGTGCAAGCCGCACTCGGTCTTGTCTTTCCCCGCCCAGCGGCCCGCGCGCTCGTCCTCGCCTTCGGCGACGGGCCGCGTGCACGGGTAGCAGCCGATCGAGAGGTAGCGCCGCGCCACGAGGGGATGCTCGGGCACGTCGTGCGCCTGCACGTAGGCGCGCGCCTCGGCGCTCGTCATCGTCGCGAGCGGGTGCACCTTGATTGGCCCGCCCTCGGTGGGCAGCAGGATCGGCGTCTGCTCGCGCGTCTTGCTCTGGTCGCGCCGCAGACCGCTCACCCACGCGTCGGCGCGGGCCGTGTACGGCGTGAGCGGCTCCACCTTGTTGTGGGCGCAGCAGAAGTCCGGGTCGCGCGCCATCACGTCGGCGCCGTGCTTCCAGAGGAACTCGTCGCGCGCCACGGCGGGGCGCGCGTACTCGATGGTGAGCCCGAGGCGCTGCCGGAGCTGCTCGATGTACGCGTGCGTCTCGTCGAAGAGGAAGCCCGTGTCGATGACGACGACCGGCAGCCCGCGCGCGACGCGGCTCCACATGTGGAGCAGCACGCCGCTGCCCGCGCCGAAGGATGACGTGAAGAGGAGCTTCTGCCCCCACGTGTCGACGGCGAACGCGAGGCGCTCCTCGGGCGTGGCCCGCTCGAGGCGTTCGTTCTCGCGTGCGACGTCGAGCGGCATGGCTACGCCGCGCACTCTCCGGCGCCGATGGCGACGTGGAAGCCGGAGTCCTGCCCGATGTCGTGCGACTCGCTCGCCTCGGGGCTGCTCGCCGCGATGTCGCCCAGGGCGGCGACGACGCGCTTGGGGTCGACGCGCTGGTAGAACGCGGCGGGCGTCTCGCCCTCGGTCTTCTCGGCGTCGTACAGCTCGAGGAGCGCCGCGACCGCGTCGGGCACGCGCCGCGCGATGACTTTGACGACCTGCCGCCCGAAGCGCGCGCCGCTCTCGTCGACGCCGCCGCCGAGGTGCAGCTGGTACATGGGGTAGGTGACGCCGTTGACAGTCTTGGCCGCGCCGTGCCAGCCGATGTCGGCGACGTGGTGCTGCCCGCACGAGTTGGGGCAGCCGCTGATCTTGATGGTCGTGTCGGCGAGCGCCTTGCTCGTCCCGACGTCGGGCAGCTCGAGCCGCTCGCTGATGGCGCGCGCGACGTTGCGCGAGCTGGTGACGGCCAGGTTGCACGACTCGGCGCCGGGGCACGACGTGACGTCGCGCGCGGTGTGCACGTCGGTGCGCGCGAGGCCGATCTCGCGCAGCGCGACGTAGAGCGCCGGGAGCGACCGCTTGTCGACCCACGGGATGAGCAGGTTCTGGTCGATCGTGAGGCGCAGCGTCCCGTCGCCGAAGCGCGTGATGAGGTCCGCGAGCGCGCGCATCTGCGCCCCCGTCACGTCCCCGAGGAAGAGGCGCGCGTACACCGCGGCGTAGCCCTCCTGCTTCTGATCGAGCGCGCACCCGCTCCGCCACTGCAGGTACCCGGCGGGGTGCGGCCCTTGCCCGTTCTGGACCGGCGGGGCCGGCGTGTTGCGCGGGCTGTCCGGCAGCGTGAGCTCCTTCATCGCCTCGGCGTCCACCGCGGCGCGCTGCTCGGCGTACTTGGCGCGGAATCCCTCCTCGCCCAGCTTGCGCAGCACGTACTTCATGCGCGCGCGGTGCTTGTTGTCGCGGTTCCCGAGCGCGTTGAACAGGCGCACGATCGCCTCGCCGACGCGCCCCAGCTCCGCGGCCGGCACGAAGTCGTGCAGCGTGAGGGCGGCCTGCGGCGTCGTCGAGAGCCCGCCCGCCGCGTACACCTTGAAGCCGCGCTGCCCGTCCTTCACCTGCGCGATGAAGCCCAGGTCGTGGATCGCGCCGTACGCGCAGTCGGTCCCGCAGCCGCTGAAGGCGATCTTGAACTTGCGCGGCAGCGACGCCGACAGCGGGTGCCTGAGGAAGTGCCGCACCAGCGCCTCGGCGTAGGGCGACACGTCGAACGCGGCGCCCGAGCACACCTCGGCGAGCTCGCACGCCGTGACGTTGCGCACCGAGTTGCCGCACGCCTCGCGCGTCGTGATCCCCACCTCGTCGAGGGCCCGCATCGAGCTCTCGATGTCCTTCATCTTCATGAAGTGGAGCTGGATGTTCTGCCGTGTCGTCACGTGGCCGAACCCGCGCGAGTGCTGCTCGGTGATGTCGGCGATGACGCGCAGCTGCTCCGGCCCGAGGAGCCCCATCGGGATCTTGATGCGGAACATCTGCGCGTCCTGCTGCCGCTGGCCGTACACGCCACGCAGCAGGCGGAACATGCGGAACTGCTCCGCGTTGATCTCGCCACGCTCGAACGACTCGAGCTTCTCGACGAACTCGTCGATGTCCCTCGGGTCGCTGAACTTCGGAAGGAAGGGCTGTTCGCTCATGGGCGCCTCACACGCTGGTGCGGGCGGTCTCCGCGGCCTCGAGGTACCCGAGCTCGCGCAGCTTCGAGAGGATGCGCGCCGCTCCCTCGTCGACCGTGACGACCGACGTGTCGATCTTGAGCTCCGGCGACAGCGGCTCCTCGTACGGATCGCTGATGCCCGTGAACTGCTTGACCTCCCCCGCGATCGCCTTCTTGTAGAGCCCCTTCACGTCGCGACGGATGCACTCCTCGAGCGGCGGGGCGACGTGCACCTCGACGAAGTCGCCGATGAGCTCACGCGCCTTGTCGCGCGTCTCGCGGAACGGGCTGATCGCGGCGGTGATCACCACGACCCCGTTGCGCGCGAGCAGGTGCGCCACGAACGCGATGCGCGCGATGTTCGTGTCCCGGTCCTCGCGCGAGAAGCCGAGGCCCTTGGACAGGTTGGTCCGCACGACGTCGCCGTCGAGGATCTCGACGCGCTTGCCGTGCCCCTTCAGCTTCGGCGCGATCGCCTCGGCGAGGGTGGACTTGCCGGCGCCCGAGAGGCCGGTGAACCAGATGACGACGCCTTCCTTCTTTCTCGACATGGATCACACCTGTGCTGAAGCGGCCTGCCTGTAGGCCTCGATGAGGATCGCCGCGACCTCGGGTCGCGAGTACTCGGCGGGCGGCGCGTCGCCCTTGGTGAGGAGCTCGCGCACGCGCGTCCCGGAGAGGACGAGGCGCTGGTCCTCGGGGTGCGGGCACGTCTTGACCGACGCGACCGCGCCGCAGCCGCGGCACCAGAAGCTGTGCTCGAAGAAGAGCGTCTGGATCTTCAGCTCGCCGGGCTCCAGCGTGTCGAAGATGCGCTGCGCGTCGTAGGTGCCGTAGTAGTTGCCGACGCCGGCGTGGTCGCGGCCCACGATGAAGTGGGAGAAGCCGTAGTTCTGGCGGGCGACCGCGTGCAGGAGCGCCTCGCGCGGCCCGGCGTAGCGCATCGCGAAGGGGAACACGCTGAGGAGGGCGCGGTCCTTCGGGAAGTACTTGTCGAGCAGCACCTCGTAGCAGCGCACGCGCGTCGCCGCGGGGACGTCGTCGCCCTTGGTCTCGCCGACGAGCGGGTGCACGACGAGCCCGTCGGTGATCTCGAGGGCGCAGCGCAGCAGGTACTCGTGCGCGCGGTGGATCGGGTTGCGCGTCTGGAACGCCACGGTCCGGCGCCACCCGCGCTCGGCGATGAGGGCGCGCAGCTCCGCCGGGTCGCGGTGGTGCGCGGGGAAGCGGCGCTCGATGGTGCGGCGCGCCAGCGTGATGCGTCCGGCGATCCCCACCTCGTCCTTGTGCTCGAAGAGCCACGCGACGCCGGGGTGCTTCGTCTCGGTCGTCTTGTAGACCTCGCGGGCCTCGAGCTCGCGGTCGAACTCGTACACCTCGTCGACCGCGATGGTGCCGACAGGCTCTCCGGCCGCGTCGACCAGCGCCGCCTCCGTGCCCGCACGGTACTTGGGCGCGTCGGCGCGCGGCACGCCCAGGGTGATCGGGATCGGGAACAGCGTGCCGTTCGCCAGGTGCGTCTTCTCGATGACGGACCGGTAGTCGGCGCTCCCCAGGAACCCCTCGAGCGGCGACAGCGCCCCCGTCGCGATGAGCTCCGCGTCGGCGCCGGTCCGCGCGTCCAGGCGCACCGCCGGAAGCGTCCGGGCCCGCGAGAGCAGGTCCTCGGCTTCGCCATCGCGGACGAGGCGGTCGACCAGCTTGCCCCCGTGGGCAGGCACTTCCCGGGCCGAAACGCGTGATACTGTGGCCGACGCAGCGTGCGCGCCGTTCTGCGCACCGTTCGTGCCAGTGGAGACGTTCACTTTAGTGATCATGTGTTCGATATAATGGAGGCAGATGTGGCAGCGCGCAAGGCTATTCGTCCCGTGGCGGCCCCAGGGGACGACGTGGGGGCCGCGGAGCTCGGTCGCCGGGTTGCGGAGAACCTCCGGCAGCGGCGAAAAGCTCGCAGCATGTCGCTGGACGATCTGGCCCGCGCGTCGGGCGTGAGCCGGGCGGCCCTGTCGCAGATCGAGACGTGCAAGAGCAACCCCACCGTGGGCGTGCTCTGGAAGATCGCGGTGGGACTCGGGATTCCGTTCGCCGAGCTGATAGGCGCGCCGCGATCGGGCGCGGCGGTGCTTCGGAGGGCCGATTCGCAGCTTCTACGCTCGTCGGACGGGCGTTTCGAGAGTCGCCCGCTCGCGCCCGCGGGCGCGTCTCCGCTCGTCGAGCTGTACGAGCTGCGCGTCGCCGCGCGCTCGACACACAGGTCGGAGGCGCATGCGCCCGGGACGCACGAGGTGGTCGTCGTGCTCACCGGCCAGCTTCGTCTGCACGTGGACCAGGAGGTGTACGAGCTCGCCTCCGGCGACTCGATCGCCTTCGCCGCCGACCGTCCTCACGCCTACGAGAACCCCTCGGGAGCCGAGGCCCGGTACCACAACGTCATCGTGTACGAGAGGTGACCTCCGGGGCTTGCCGATGCGGTAGCGCTTCGTTATAACGAAGGCGTGTTCGCAGTCCCGAAGGCCTGGATGAGCGGCGTCGCCGCCGAGGCGGATTCCTCGCTGGTGGTCGTCCGGGGTGCGCGTGCGGGCGCGGCCATCGCGCTGGACGATGTTTCCTTGCGGATCGACGCGGGGGCGGGGGAGGTCGAGATCCTCCGCAACGCATCGCTCCACGTGGGGGCCGGGGAGTTCGTCTGTCTGCTCGGGCCGTCCGGCAGCGGGAAATCCACGATCCTGAACCTCGTCGCCGGTCTTGCGCAGCCCACGTCGGGGCGCGTCCTTCGCGGCGAGGTGCCCATCGCGGGCCCGGGTCCGGACCGCGCCGTCGTCTTCCAGGACGCCGCGCTTTTCCCGTGGCTGACCCTGCGGCGCAACGTCGAGTACCCGCTGGAGCTGCAGGGCCTCGGAAAGCGCGAGCGCGCCGCGAAGAGCGAGGAGCTGCTGCGCCTCGTTCATCTGTGGCGCTTCAAGGACCAGTATCCGCACGAGCTGTCGGGCGGCATGCGCCAGCGCGGAGCGATCGCGCGCGCTCTCGCGACGGATCCGGCGGTGCTCCTCATGGACGAGCCCTTCGCGGCGCTCGACGCGCAGACGCGCGAGATCCTGCAGGGCGAGGTCGAGCGCATCTGGAGTGCGACGCGCAAGACCATCGTCTTCGTCACGCACAACGTCCGCGAGGCGGTGCGTCTGGCCGACCGCATCGTGCTGATGGGCACGAGGCCCGGTCGCATCCTCCACGAGGAGACCGTGGACCTCCCGCGCCCGCGCGCCGCGAACGACGCGCGCGTGGCGGAGCTCGCGAACGGCATCGCGCAGCGCATCGCGAGCGAAGTGGAGAAGGTCGCGCGAGAGGAGGCAGACGATGCGTGGGTGGCTCCGGGCGGGGCTGGCCGGCGCGATTCTCGTCGCGCTATGGGCCGCGCTGTCTGAGATCCTCCGGACGCCGCTCGCGCCGGGTCCACTGGCGGTCGCGCGGTCGCTCCTGGCGGGATTCCGCGACGGCACCCTCGTGCGCGCGCTCGTGACGAGCGTGGCGCGGCTCCTCGTGGGCTACTCGGTGGCGCTGGCGATCGGCGTCCCGCTGGGGACCGCGCTCGCGCGCTCGCGCCTCGTGAAGCAATCGATCGGGCCGATCGTGCTGGGCCTCAGCTCGGTGCCGAGCATCTGCTGGCTGCCGCTGGCGATCCTCTGGTTCGGCCTGAGCGAGTGGGCGATCCAGCTCGTCGTGGTGCTCGGCGCGGCGCTGCCGGTGGCCGTGGCGACCGAGAACAGCGTGCGGCACGTGCCCCCGTCGATCGAGCGCGCGGCGCGGACGATGGGCGCGCGCGGTGCGCGGCTGATGCTCACGGTGACGATGCCGGCGGCGCTTCCGGGGATCCTCGGGGGCGCCAAGGTCGGGTGGACCTTCGCGCTGCGCTCGCTCATGGCGGGCGAGCTGCTCTTCGTGTCCGGCGGGCTCGGGCAGCTCCTCGAGACCGGGCGCGACCTGGGGGACACGGCGCTGGTCCTCGCGGTCGTCGTGGTCATCGTGGCGCTCGGGCGCGCGAGCGAAGTTCTGCTATTTTCACGCGCGGATCGGGCCATCGCCCGTCGCTGGGGAATGGAGGCTGCCTAGATGACCCGGCCTGACGGAACGCGCGTCGTGCGGCGCGGCAAGGTGTGGCTCGTCGGCGCAGGCCCCGGGGATCCCGAGCTGCTCACCGTGCGCGCGCACCGGCTCATCGCGAATGCGCGCGTCGTGGCTTACGACGAGCTGGTGTCGCCCGCGGTGCTGGCGCTCGTGCCTGCGGACGCCGAGCGCATCCCCGTGGGACGCCGCGCCGGAGGTTGCCGTCACCACGAGGCGCGTATCCATCCGCTGGTCGTGCTGCGCGCCATCGAGGGGCACGAGGTCGTTCGCATCAAGGGAGGCGATCCGCTGGTCTTCGGGCGCGGCGGCGAGGAAGCCGAGGAGCTCGCGGCGGCGCGCGTGCCGTTCGAGATCGTCCCCGGCATCTCGGCGGCGCTCGGGGCGGCGGCGAGCACGGGGATCCCGCTCACGCACCGCGACGCCGCGTCGAGCGTGACGCTCGCGACGGCGCACGCGGCCGGGCCGGACGCGACGCCGAGCCTCGACGCGAACGTGCCGCGCGAGGGCACCGTCGTCTTCTACATGGGCCTCGGGCGGTTGCGCGAGACGTGCGCGGCGCTCGTCGCGGGGGGGCGCCCGGCGTCGACGCCCGCGGCCGTCGTGTCGCACGCGACGCTGCCGGATCAGCGCGTCGTCACCGGCACGCTGGCCGACCTCGCCGATCGCGTCGAGGGCGAGGGCGTCGCGCCCCCCGCGCTGCTCGTGGTGGGCGACGTGGTGGCGCGCCGTGTGGAGAGCCCGCAGTCACTCGCGTCCGCGGGCGATCTCGCGGACGAGCTGGGCGAAGCGATCGCCCATCGGCGTACCGTCGCGTAGCCACTGCGCGCGGAGCTCCTCGGCGCGGCGGATCCATTCCTCGGCCGGCAGCACGTGCTCGATGACCTCGCGCAGCAGGCGCGTGAGCGCCGGCGCCGCGCCCGACGACGAGATGGCCACGACCATCGGGGGCCTCCGCACGACCGCCGCGGAGTAGGCGCTCGCGTTCGGCGGATCGTCCACGGCGACGCAGAAGACGCGACGCGCCTCGGCCGCCGTCGCGACGCTCCGCTGCACCTCGGGGCTCGACGTCGCCGTGTACACGAGCCACGCGCCCTCGACGTCCGCGTCCTCGAACGCGCGCTCGCGCCACTCGACGCGCCCCTCGCGCGCGAGCCGCTTCACCTCGTCGCTCGCGTCCGGCGCAACCACGCGCACGCGCGCGCCCACGTCCAGGAGCGACGCGATCTTGCGCTCGGCGACCGCCCCGCCGCCGACCACGAGGGCCAGCTTGTCCCCGAGCCTCAGGAAGAGCGGGAGGAGGTCCGCGGCGCTTTCGTCTCGCACGCCCCGGAGTCTACTCGCAGCGCGAAGCGCGCGCCCTCCGCCCCGAGCCGGCGAGAGGCCGTCCCGATCGCGAGGCTCCCCACGTCGCATCCCGCGAAGCGCCGCCCCAGCGCAGCCGCCGCGACCAGCGTGGTGCCCGACCCGCAGAATGGGTCGACCACCAGCGCCCCCTCGCGGCTCGACGCGCGCACGATGCGGTCGAGCAGCTTCAGCGGCTTCTGCGTCGGGTACCCCGTCGTCTCGCGGCGCAGCGGGGTGTTCGCGTTCATCGCGGGGCAGTCGCTCCATACGCTGCCGATCGCGCGGCCCTCGTCGGCGTAGTAGCGGTACGTCCGCCCGCCGATGGTGCGCTCGCGGTAGCGGCGCCCCTCCGCGTCGGTCTGCGCGAAGTGCATCGAGAGGCTCGTCGCGGCGAACGGCTCGCGCAGCACCGGGTCGCGCGCGTTCCACACGTAGTCGGCGCCGCGCGCGTAGAGCAGGAGCAGCTGGTGCGTCACCCCGGGCCCGCGGCGCATCCCGCGCACGCCGTTGCCGGGGACCCACACGATCTCGCCGAGAAACGCGCGCCGCCCGAAGACGCGGTCGCACGCGATCTTCGCCTCGTGCACCGCACGGTGGTCGAGGTGCAGCCACATCGTGCCGTCCGCGCCCAGGCAGTCGCGCACCACCGCCAGCCGCGGCTCGAGCCACGCGACGTACGCGTCGATCGACGGCCAGCGATCCTCGTACGCGATCGGGCCGCGCGCGCGCAGCCCGCCGCGCTTCGTGCGCGCGCCGAAGGAGGCGCCCACGTTGAACGGCGGGTCCAGGTACGCGAGCTGCGCCGACCCGGCAGCCACGTGTCGCGAGAGTCCAATCGCGTCGCCATGGACGAGCAGGCCGCTCACGGCGCGCTCTTGGCGCTCGCGCCGACGCCCGACGCCGCCGGCTTGGGCTCCGCCGGTTGCATCAGGGCCAGCGCGAGGTCCGCGTCGCTCTCGAGCGTGGCCGGCGCGTCGTACGCCAGCCACGGGCGCCGCGGCCCGATGTTCTCGCAGCCGGCGACCGCCTCGTCCGCCGAGCACGCCGTGCGCACGTGGATGTGATCGTCGTGCACGCCGCCCGGATGCGGCTGGAGCATGACCTGCTGCGCCCGCGCGATCGTCTCGAGCGGCTCGCCGCGCGAGATGGCCCACTCGAGGAGCATCGCCTCGGCCACCTCGCTGACGAAGATCCACTGCACGCGCGCCTCCGGATCCTCCAGGAGGGCGCGCACGAGCAGCCACTCGCGCTCCACGTCGAAGCGCAGCCAGCGTGCGTGCGCCTCGTCCTGCGCCAGACCGTCGGCGCCGACGTGGACGAAGCCGGGGCTGTCGACGGGGGCGCCTTCGAGCGTGGTCACGTAGAAGAGGAGGTCGGCGTCGACGCCCGACCGGTGCGAGAAGTGCGGCGAGAGCGGCCCGCCGCCCGTGGGGGTCGACAGGTCGCCCACGAGGAGCCGCGCCCCCGGTCGCTCGTCCGCCACGCGCGCCGCGGCGCGCTCGATGGCCCCCGTGAACCGCGGCAGCCCCCAGTGCCGATCGTTGCCCCGCAGCCATCGCAGCCCGGGAGCATCACGCGCGACCTGCGCGCCGGCGACCAGCACGCCGCGGTTCGGCGATCCGATCGACCCGTGCCACGCCGGAGCGAGCGGGGAAGGGGCGCGGGCGCAGCCGGCGAACACGAGCACGCTGGAAGCCGCGAGCCACTTCGCGAGATGCACCTCATTGCCTTACCAGATGCCCTCGGGGTCGGGCCAATCCTCCGACCCTAGTCGGCCGCAGCGTCCGGCTCGCACGCGTTGGGGCAGCGTGCGGCGAGCGTCTGCTGGCAGGCAGGCACACCCACGCGGCACCGCTGCCGGCAGCGGTCCTCCTCGATGTCCGACCGCAGGGCCGGCTCCTTCTCCGAGCTACCCGGTCCCAGCCGCGGCTCGCACAGCCCCTCGCAGTCGCTCTCTTGCGATGCGCACCTTGCCGCGGCGGCCCTCAGACAGAGAGGGCGAACGCGCGCCAGGTCGGCGCACCCGGCATCCGCCGGGAGGGTCATCGCCTCAGCGGGTGCACCCTCGGCATTCCCGCCGCCGCACGACACGGACGCGGCGGCGAGAGCAGCAATCGCGGCGAGCCTCATGCCGCGATCCTAGCCGAACGACTCGAATCAGCCGCCGCTCGGCGCGTCGGTCGCGGCTTCCATCGTGCCGCCGTCGTTCCCGCCGCCGCCCGAGTCGTTCACCGTCGGCCCGCCGTCCGGCAGGTTCTGTCCGAGGAGGAACCCGTTGCAGTCGAAGGACCCGTTGAGGAACCCGAGCCCGACGGCGCACTTGTTGACGTCCGGATCGCAGAAGGGCGCGGTCATCGGGTCGCAGTCGGCGTCCGTCGAGCAAGCTCCGCCCGACTCCGCCCTGGCCGCGCACGCGCCGTTCACGCAGTGGTCGGAGGTGACGCACTGGAGGTTCGACTGGCACGGTCCCCCGGTCGTCGACGAAGCGACGCACGTGGGGGTACCCGACGCCGTCGAGCAGTAGTTGCTGTCCGGGCACGTGTCGCCCGGGTCGGCGCACACGTCGCCGGTCATCTTCGGAGTGGACGTGGCGCACGCGCCCTGATCCGTGCGGCCGGGCAGCGGCGCGCAGATCTCACCGCTCTTCGTGCAGTCGTACTTGGTCACGCAGCCGGAGCCGTTGCCCGCGTTGCCGACGAAGACGGCCTCGCACGAGTCGAGGAGCTTCTGCAGGTCGGCGTACTTGATCTGCACGTTGCCGCCGCCGAAGGCGCCGTTCAGCGCATCGAGGCACCCCTTGGCGTTGCCCGAGGTGTAGGTGCGGCTCAGCGTGTCCGTGGGCGTCTGCTTCACGATGATCGTGCCCTGCTGGCACTGCGAAGCGCGGTAGGTCTCGCACTGCGTCTCGTCGACGCCGCAGTTGGTCGCCTCCTGGCACTCGGCCTTGGCGACGGCCTGGCAGAAGGTCGCGACGTCCGGGTACGGGTTGCTGTTCCCGGAGCTGGAAGAAGAGCAAGCGGTGACGACGATCCCGAGGGCGCCGAAACCGAGGCCGGCGATAAGACGGATGCGCATGGGTAGTCCTCTCGTTGCCAAGTTAGCGGGGTCCTGCGGGCGGGCGCAAATCCCGTGTGGGTTGGACGGGAGAGGGGGGCAGCCTGTTCAATCGGCGGCTGGGACCTTTTGCCATAGCGCGGTCTGGTCCCCCTCGTAGACGACCGTGGACCCTTGCGAAAAGCGGAAGTCGTAGCGCGCCAGGATGCTCGTGGGCGTGCGGCGAAGCTGCGTCGCGCGGCACTCGAGCTCCAGGGGCTCGCCGGGGCGCGCCAGCGCCTTGAAGCGCGCGCCGTGGATGCGGCCGCCATACCCGATCCAGCCCTCGGCGTGCCGCAGGTCGAGGACGTAGTAGGCGTGCACGAAGGCGATCATGCCGGTCATGTGCACCATGAGGCCGCCCGAGACGTGCCTGGGGTGGCGCACCGGGTGGGCGCGCTGCTCGCGCGTCAGCGGAAGCTCGTCGTGCGTCGGCATGCGTGCCACGACGAGGCTCGCCTCGCGATCGATACGCAGCACGTCGTCCATCAGCAGCCCCGCGGGGCCGTACGGGCAATCGGCGACGAAGGCAGGATCGAGAGGCACCTCGGATCACCGCCCCGTGAACTTGCCGGCGCGTCGCTCGATGAAGGACATGAGCCCCTCGCGCGCGTCGTCGGTCGCCATGAGTCGCTGGATCTCCGGTAGCAGCGCCCGCGCTGCCTCCGTCTCGTGGACGGCGCGGCGCGCCGAGGCGAGCGTAGCCGCCACGCCGAGCGGCGCCTGCGCGGCGATGGTCTCGGCGATCGCGATGGCGCGCTCGAGCTGCTTCCCCGGCTCGACGACCTCCTGCACCAGGCCGATGCGGTGCGCCTCGGCGGCATCGAATTCGTCGCCCGTCAGCAGCCAGCGCATCGCGTTCTGCCACCCGGCGGTCTGCACGAGCCGGAACGTCGCGCCGCCGAACGGGAAGATGCCACGCTTGATCTCGATCTGCGCGAATCGCGCGTTGCTCGCCGCGACGACCACGTCCTGCGCGAGACACAGCTCGATGCCCAGGGTGAAGCACCGCCCGTGCACCGCGACGACGGTGGGCTTCGAGCGGAACTTGCCGTGCACGCCCCACGGGTCGATCTCTCCCTGGCCGAGCAAGAACTCGCCCTTCGCGACGTGAGGCGCGACGTTCGCCAGGTCCAGCCCCGCGGTGAAGTGGTCGCCGTGCGCGAAGACGACGCCGCACCGGAGCTCGGGATCGGCGTCGAGCCGCGCGTACGCCGCGCCGAGCTGCTGGAGCATCTCGACGTCGAACGCGTTCATCTTCTTCGGCCGGTCGAACCCGATGAGCAGGAGGTGTCCGCGCTTCTCGGTGGAGATCTTCGGGGGGTCGCTGGTCATGGCGGGGTGTCTAGTGCCGGTCCCGCGCGAGGGCGAGGGGCGCGCTAGAGTCGAGTGGACATGCCCCGCTGGCTCGTCCCTCTTTCCTTGTCCCTGGTCGCAGCCGCCTGCTCGTCGTCGTCCTCCCCGGGGGGCAGCGCGCCCACCGGCACCGTCGTGATGTTCGACGCGAGCGCCGACCTCGCGAGCGACGGCCACTTCTTCGACTTCCCCTGGCCGGCCGACACGCGCCTGTCGTCGCAGGGCTCGCCGGACCTGCGCGGGATACCGAACGCCATCATGAGCCAGGTGTTCGAGGGCCTGCGCACGATCGCGCAGCAGCGCGCGGGCTACCCCGTCGTGCCCGTCGCCTGGTTCCGCTTCACGGCGGACCTCGCGCCGCGCCAGTCGACCGACACGATCCCGGCCGACCCCTCGCAGCCGATTCTCCTCGTCGACGTCGACCCGGCGTCGAAGTCCCTCGGCAAGCTGCTGCCGACGATCGCCGAGACGCTCGCGTCCGACAGCTACGTGCCCGACGGCGTGCTGGCGGTCGCCGAGCGGCCGGGCATCGTGCTCGAGCCGAAGCACAAGTACGCCTTCGTCGTCACGACGGGCGCGAAGGACGTGAACGGAAAGCCGCTCGGCGTCGCGCCCGCGCTCGCGCAGGCGCTCTCGGGAGGCAACGATTCGGTCGCCAAGTCCTTCTCGGTGCTGCCGCCGGCGCTCGCCAAGGCGGGTGTCGACGCGAGCAAGGTGGCGGCGGCGACGGTGTTCACGACGGGCGACGTCGTCAGCGACACGTTCGATCTCTCGTCGAAGGTCTTCGCCGCGTACGCGTCCGCGGTGTCCGTCGCCAACGTGGCGGTCGACACGAACGTGCAGGACACGAACTCGCGCTTCTGCGAGTTGCAGGCGCAGGTGACCTACCCGCAGTTCCAGCAGGGCTACGCGAGCCCGCCGTACGACACGGGCGGGCTCTTCGTGCTCGATTCGACCGGCATGCCGATGAAGCAGGGGGACCTCACGGTGCCCGTCACGATCACGCTGCCGAAGCAGCCGATGCCTGCCGGGGGCTACCCGCTCATCGTCTTCTTCCACGGCACCGGCGGCGTGAGCACAGCCATCGCCGACCGCGGCACGTGGCGACCGGAGACGAACACGGCCAATTGCCCCATCGGGCAACCGCTCGACTCGTGGAACGGCGTCACTGGATGCAACACGCCGGGGCAGGGGCCCGGCTGGGTCATGGCGGCACGCGGCTTCGCGATGGCCGCGAGCGCCCTGCCGCTCAACCCGCAGCGCTGGCCGGCGGGGGCGAACATGAGCTTCCCCGAGTACATCGACATCAACAACGTGGCGGCGACGCGCGACGACTTCCGCCAGGGCGTGTTCGAGCAGCGAATGTTCTTCGATGCGCTGAGCAGGCTCACGATCGCGCCCGGCGTCGTCGCGAAGTGCACCGGGCTGTCGCTGCCTTCCGGCGAGACGGCGTACCACTTCAAGGACGACCCGCTGCTCGCCCAGGGGCAATCGATGGGCGCGATGTACGCGAACCTCATCAGCGCCGTCGAGCCGCGCATCAAGGCGGTCGTGCCCACGGGCGCGGGCGGCTACTGGAGCTGGTTCATCCTGCAATCGCAGTTCGTGGCCGGCATCAAGGGCAAGATCGGCCTGCTGCTCGGCATCCACGGCGACTTCTCTCATCTGCATCCGGCCATGCACGTGACCGAGCTCGGCCTCGAGCCGGTGGACCCCATCGTCTACATGCCGCGAGTGGGACGCGAGCCGCTTCCGGGGCATCCCGTGCGCCCGGTGTACGAGCCGCACGGGCAGGGAGATTCGTATTTCCCGACGGACGTGCAGGACGCGGTGGCGATGGCGTACGAGAACCGCCAGACCGGCGAGCAGATATGGCCGACGATGCAGCAGGCGCTCGCGCTGGAGGGGCTGAGCGGCATGCTGCAGTACCCCGTGAAGAACGACATCTCGTCGGCGACCGGCGCGAAGTACACCGGCGCCGTCGTCCAGTACGAGGGCGACGGCGTGTACGACCCGCACGCGATCTACTCGCAGCTCGACGCGGTGAAGTACCAGTACGGCTGCTTCTTCCAGAGCTTCCTGCAGACGGGGACGGCGACCGTATCCGCGCCCGCCGACTACTCGGTGCCCTGCTCCGAGTGAGGGCCGAGGCCGTGTCGCACCCCCCGGCCCGGGCTGCTGAGCCACCCCGCTGAAACGGGGAGGCTCTCACCCCCCCTTTTGTGCTTCCCTAGTACGTACCCCGATGACCCCCATCGAGAGCTTCGCACTGGGTGCAGGCGCAGTGCTCGTCCTGTTGCTGCTGTACAGGGCCGTCGCCGGTGGCGGCAAGCCGGCGGAGCCCCCGCCGAAGACGCCCTCGATCGCGCCGCCGAAGATGGCAGCCGAGGAGAGGCACGCCGCCGCGCCCGAGCCGCAGGAACAGAGGCGCGTCACGCCCGAACCGCCCGCGCCGGTCGCGCGCGTCGAAGCGCGGAGGCCGGAGCCGGAGCCGGAGTCGGAGCCCCCGCCGGCTGTGAAGGTGGAACCGTCTCCGCCGCCAGCAGCAGCGGCTGCTGCAAAGGTGGAGCGGGAGACGGTGCGGCCATCGGCGGACCCGATGAAGGCTGCGGAGCTCGCGAAGCCGCCCGTGAAGGACGAGGAGCCGCCCTCGGCTCCAGAGCCGCCGCCGCGCCCGACCGTGCCGCCGAGGATCGTGGCGCTCGCCTCGGACAACCCGCCGCCCCTGGAGCTCGAGCTGGAGGACGAGGCCACGACGGCTCCGCCACCGGCCGTGGTGCCCCCGGCACCGCGCGTTCCCGCGGCGCCTCCGGCGCCGGCCCCCGCACGCGCCTTTCCGCCTCCTGCAGCTGCTGCGCCCGCACCGGCGCCGGCCGCGCCCGCCCGCCCCGCTCCTGCACCGGCCCCCGTGGCGGCGCCAGTTGCCCGTCCCGCTGCCGCGCCGGCGGCCCCAGCACCGGCTGCACCCGCGCGCCCGTCACCCGCGCCGGCTCCGGCGGCCCCTGTCCCGGCTGCAGCGAAACCCGCTCCGGCGCCCGCAGCACCTGCTCCGGCTCCGGCAGCACCCGCCCCCGCCCCTGTCGTCGCTGCGCCTGCGCCGGCACCCGTGGCTCCTGCGCCCGCACCGGCGGCCGCGGTGGCAGCGGCACCCGCAGTCTCCGGACGCGCCGCAATCGAGGCGGCGGACCCGGAGCACAAGAAGGCCCGAAAGCTCGCGAGGCTCTTCGTCTCGGAGATCAAGCTCTACAACGAGAAGCTCGTCGCCGAGGGCGCCGTCAGTGGGCACATCTACGAGAAGCTGAAGGAGCCCATCGACCAGTCGCTCGCCCTCTTCGAGAAGCGCGTGCCCGAGGCCGTCCGCAACGACTTCGACTACATGCACGACGAGCTTGTTCGCCAGCTCGCAGGCGGAGACGCGACCAAGCTGGGTCCCGGGTACCGCGGACGGCGGAACTGACGGTCACGGCGCCCAGCGTTGCGGCCTGTCGCGCAGGTCGCTGCCGGCGCCGGCGCGGTCGCACCACGCGAGGAACGTCTCGCGAGGGACGCCGCGCCACGTGAGGTCCTCGAGGCTCTCGCGCAGCGGCACGTCGTCGAGGAGCGTCGCGAGCTTCCGGTAGAGGAGCGCGTGCTCCATCTCGTCGGCCAGCGTCGTCGCGAGCCGATCGGCCCCGCGGATGCCGGCGGGCCACTCGCGCGCGTCGCGCGGGATGGCCTCGATGTGGCCGAACGCGTGCAGCAATGTCGCCGCCGTGCGCTCGCCGAATCCGGCGATGCCGGGGATCCCGTCGGCCGTGTCGCCGACGAGCGCGAGCCAGTCGGGCAGGCTCGCCGGGGCGATGCCGCGCGCGCGCATCAGCTCCTCCTCGTCGATGAGCCGATTGCGCGCGCGGTCGACCTGCACGACGCGCTTGCCGCGGATCGACTGCCCGAGGTCCTTGTCCGGCGTGAGGAGGCGCACCTGTTCGACGTCGTTCTGCCAGCGCGCTGCCGCCGTGGCCATCGCGTCGTCCGCCTCGAAGCGGTCCATCGACCAGACGACCATGCCGATGGCACGCGTGGCCTCCTCGGCCCCGTCGAACTGCGCGAGCAGCTCCGGCGGGACGCCCTCTTCCGTCTTGTACCCGTCGAACCACTCGTTCCGGACGGAACGAATCGGGTTGTCGAAGGCGACCGCGACGTGCGTCACGTCCTCGCTGGGGTCGTGCAGCAGCCAGAGCATCGACGCGACGAGTCCCAGCGTCGCCTTGAGCGGGCCGGCCGGCCGCTTCGAGAAGTGTGCCCGGAACAGCTCGTAGGTGCCGTCGACGACGTGAAGGCGCATGCGTCACTCCGCGTGATGTCAGGTCCGCCGCGGGACGGCGAACCCCGCGATCCTCGCCTCGATCGTCTCGACGGCGCTCGCCCGAGCGTAAGACTCGGTGAGCGCGAGCTTGCCGCCGCTCCGTGCGACGTAGCCCTGGTCGACGAAGCTCTGGTACGCGTTCTCGAGCATCGGCCGGCTCACCGACTCGCGCCGCGCGATGTCCCCGGCCAGGAACATGCGCTCGCCCTCGGGGATGGCACGCTTGACGAGCTCCTTGGTCGACAGCGCGCCGCGCTGCAGCGCCGCCAGGCCGCGTGCTGCGACGCGGTAGCCCTCGACGAAGTTCTCCAGCAGCCTCGCGTAGAGCGCGAGCTGCTCGGCCCCGTCGTCCCCCTTGGGCAGCAGCGCGCCGGCGCCCTCGCTCGGGCGCCGCACCACCCGCGCCAGCTCCCCGTCGACCTCCATCGCGGCGATCTCCTCGTCGAAGATCGTCTCGAACGGCGCGTCGGCACGGAAGGTGAACTCGTACTTGAAGAGACGCGAGAGCGCGAGGACGCGCTCGCGCAGGGCGTCCACCGACTGCGGCGGTCCGGGCGGCGCCAGCAGCGCCGTGGCGATGACCGCCCGCGGCACGAAGAAGTGCAGCATGACGTTCTTCGCGAGGTCGAGCGACATGCGACCCTCGGGCGGCACGACGTAGATGGGGTCGCCCTCGACGCGGTGCGCCTGCACGTGTCCCGCCTTCACGAAAAGGTCCACCGCCTCCCGCAGCGCCGAGGGACGGATCTTGCCGTCCGCGCCCGCCACCGAAGGGCTGAAGCGCGCCCCCGCGCGCCTCAGCAGCCGCGCTAGCCGCTCGCACGTGGCCTCGAGCTCCGCATGGGGCATCCCGCGCTTGTCGTGCGCGAGCATGGCCGTCGCCACGAGCGACCCGGGCGTCACCGCGGTCACGGCGTTGATCTCGTTCATCACGCGATACGCGAGCCGCGTCACGACGGCGCGCCGCCGCGCCGGCGTCATCGTCGCGAGGTCCGCCGGCTTGGCCTTCGGGTCGAGCTCGCGCAGCACGTCGGCGAGCGTCATCGGCTTGCCGAACTGCACGCTGAGGTGCCCGTAGCGGCCCACGACGACGTCGATCGACTTCACGAGGCCGCGCACGTCCTCCTTGGCCTTCTCGCCGCCCGAGAGCTCGTGCACGAACGCCTTCTCCTCGACGAACCGCTCGTACCCGATGCTGACCGGGCAGAACCACGCCGTGCGTGTCGGCGCGCCGAGTGCCGCGTCGACCACGATCGACAGGAGGCCCAGCTTGGGCGAGAGCAGCTTGCCCGTGCGCGACCGGCCGCCCTCGAGGAAGAACTCGAGCGACTGCCCGTCCTTGATGAGGCGACGCATGTACGCGTCCACCACCGCCGCGTAGAGCCGGTCTCCCGCGAAGCTGCGCCGGATGAAGAAGGCGCCGGCGCGCCGGAAGATCGGCCCCATGGGGAAGAAGTTCAGGTTGTCCCCCGCGGCCACGAGCGGCAGCTGCAGCTTGTGCTCGTAGAGCACCCACGCCAGCGCCAGGTAGTCGACGTGCGACTTGTGCGAGGGCAGGAGGATGAGCGTGCCCTCCTTGGCGTGCTCGCGCAGCCTCTCGATGCCCGGCTGATCGACCTCGATGGCCGAGAACATGCGCGACGAGGCCTGCTCGAACACCGGCGCGAGCGCGGCGATCGCGTTCACGTCGAGCGACGCCTCCATCTCGCGCACCATCGAGAGCGCGCGCGCCGTGATGACCGTGCGCTCGCGCGCGCCCTCGCCGGCCATGTCGGTGATCACCTTCTGCAGCTTCGGGCTGCGGATCACCTCCTCGCGCAGCCGGTCGGCCGGCTTGCGCGCCGACCCTACGATGGCGCGCCGCTCGCGCTCCAGTCGCCGCAGCAGCGTGTACGTGAGGCGCCGCACGACCACGTCGTCAGCGGCACCGTCGGACTCGCGCGCGAGGAACTCCTGCAGATCGACCGGCTCGCCGGCGCGCAGCGTCGCGTGGCGCCAGTTGGCCATGAACTGCGCGATCGATCGCGCCTGCCCCGGCCACTCCGAGGGTCCGAAGAGCGAGTCCACGAAGCCCGCGCCGAGGGTCCCGGCGCTGCGTGACCACACGAACACCTGCGGCACGAGCAGGATGCGCTCTTCGCGCTCGCGCTGCACGTCGATGAGCGCGCGGATCAGGTGGTCTCCCTCGATGCGCCCGCGGCCGCGGCCCTCGAGCAGGTGCGGCGGTCGCTTCAGGAAGAGCGCGGCGCTCGAGCCGCCCTTCACGGCGCGCTCGAGGTCGGCCACGTCGCTCTCGGCCGTGCGCGGGCGCAGCGCGTTGAGCCACCCGCGCCCCATCGGCTCGAGGATCCAGAGCCCCAGGTCGTTGGCGAACCGGATCTGCGGAAGGTGGTGGCGCTTGGTGAGGTAGTCGAGCGCCAGGAAGTCCACGAACGACAGGCTGCGCAGCACGTACACGACCGTTCCGCGCGCGTCCGCCTCGCGCACCGCACGCGCCCACGCTTCGTCCACCTCGATGCTCTCGAAGAAGCGCCGGTACACCCACGCCAGCAGCGCGTTGGGCTCGTACGACACCAGGGGCCGGTCCATGGGGCGAGGCGGGAGGATAGCGCTATGCTTCGCCCCGCCGAGTGAAACCCATACGCGCCACGGCGCCTGCCTTGATCCTGACGAGCTTTGCTGCGCTCACGCAGCTCACCCCGGCCTGCAACAGGAAGTCCTTCGACGACTACCCGCCGGGCAACGACGCATCGAGCGACGGCCAGTCGGGTGAAGCCAGCTCCGGCGGGGGCGGCCTCGGGGACGACGGTCCCTCGCTCGACGACGTCGAGCTCGGCGACGGCTCGTCCGGCGGCGGGGGCAACTGCGCGTTGCCGTCCGGTACCTTTGCCGTCACCGCCACGCCGGACGCGGATGCCGACCCGACGTGCATGGCCTTCTCGACCATGGTGACCTTTCCGCCGTCCATCAAGCCGAACGACGCGGGCGTCACGTGCAGCTACACGGCCACGGGCTCGCTGCCCATCTGCGCCGTGTCCTTCACGTGTCAGGGCTACGACGACGCCGCGATGGTCGACACCGTCACCGGCTACATCGAAGTGGACGGCACCTCGATCGAGGGCACCGAGGAGATCATGTCGACGGGCGACGGGGCGGTGCAGCCCTGCAACTACAGGCTCTCGTACGTCAAGCAGTAGGGGCGGCCGCGAGCGCGGCGAGCGCGTCGCCGTCGATGCGCACCGCCTGCCACTCGCGCAGCACGCGCGCGCCGAGCGACTCGTAGAAGCGGATGGACGGCTCGTTCCAGTCGAGCACCTGCCAGACGAAGCGCGTGCACCCGTTCTGCACCGCCTCCCGCGCCAGCCGCTGCATCAGGGTGATCCCGATGCGCTTCTTGCGGTGCTCCGGGCGGACGAAGAGGTCCTCGAGGTAGAGCGTCGGCCCGCCACTCCACGTGGAGAAGCCGAAGAAGTAGAGGGCGAACCCGGCGGTCGCCCCGTCCCACTCCGCGACGAGCGTCTTGTAGAAGGGGCGCTCGCCGAAGCCGTGGCGCAGGAAGTCCGCCTCGGTGGCCGTCACGGCGTCGGGCTCGCGCTCGTAGGCCGCCAGCTCCTTCACGAGCGCGAGGATCGTGGGCACGTCGCGCGCGGTCGCAGCACGGATCGTGAGCATCGCCCGGCGAGACTAGCGCGTGCGCGTCACGGCGCCTGGACGGCCGCGAGCTCGGCCTGCCAGTAGGCGCCGGTCACGATCTGCTGGTACGCCGTCGCCGGGCCCTGGTCGGTCACGTAGACGGTTCCGACGTTGCGCTGGCGGGCGATCGTCACGGCGTTCTGCATGTCCGCCGTCGTCGCCGCCGAGAGCACGAGGTGCCAGAAGCGCCAGCGCGGGTAGTTCGCCGTCCAGGTGGGGTTGGGCGGGTAGCTGCCGTTCGTGTAGTTCGCGTACGTGTCCTCGAAGGTGACGACGACGTCGGCAGCCTGCATGAACGACTCGTCGATCATCGTGCCGGGGTTGATGACGACGGTGTGCGCGCGCGTGCCCGGCTCGGCCTTCACGTGCGCGAAGAGCGGCTGGTAGTACGGCGTGACGGTGGTGGCGTCGGTCGACGTCTCGTCGACGAAGATGCCGTCCACGTCCGGGTAGAACGAGTACCAGGCGTCGACGTCGGCCTCGACCTGGGCGATGGGTCGCATCGCGTACGAGGTGTGGACGTAGCCGACGACCGACTGACCCGCGGCGTGTGCCGACGCGATCGCCTGCGTGTACTCCGCCTCGGCGGCGGTGCCCGGTCCGCTCGCGGGGTTGGCGACGAGGAGCGCGACGGTCGGCGCTGCGGCGTAGACCTGGGTCCAGAGCGAGGCGGACGCGGTGGGGTCCACGTACATGGGGATCGCCATCTGCTGCGCGGGTCCCCCACCGTCCGAGGCGTCCGGAGCGTTCGCGTCACCGCGCACGTCCGCGGGGGCGTCCGAGGTAGATGCGGTCTCGGAGGGCGCATCGACGCTCGTGTCGGTCGAGGCATCGAGCGCGCCGTCCGTCGGCGTCGGTCCATCGACCGCCGCGTCTGCGGGCCCTGCGCCACCACCGCCACTCGAACCGCATGCGACGGCCGCCAGCAGGAGCAGGCCGGTGAGGGCACTCGAGCCGCGGCGATTGACCATGCCCCGACATCATGGCGTACGTTGCTCGCCAATCCCATGAGCGTCGTCCTTTACGGCAACGGCACCTGGACCAGCCCCTACGTCCTCTCCGTCTTCGTCGCGCTGCGCGAGAAGGGCCTTTCCTTCGAGATGCGCGACGTCGCCCTCCACCTGTCGGCGCACGCCGACCCGGCCTTCGCGGCCCGGTCGCTCACCTCGCGCGTCCCGGTCCTCGTCGACGGCGACTTCGCCCTGTCGGAGTCGAGCGCCATCGACGAGTACCTCGAGGACGCGTACCCGCCGCCCGCCCACGCGCGCGTCCTCCCCGCGGACCTGCATTCGCGCGCGCGGGCGCGCCAGGTGATGGCGTGGCTCCGGAGCGATCTCATGCCCATCCGCGAGGAGCGCTCCGCCGAGTACGTCTTCTACGCGCACGATCGCTTGCCGCCGTTCGCGCCGCTCTCGGCGGCGGGCCAGCGCGCCGCGGCGAAGCTCCTGGGCGCGGCCGACCGTCTGGTGCCGAAGGATGCGGGGCCGCTGTTCGGCGCATGGTGCATCGCAGACACGGACCTGGCGATGATGCTCCAGCGCCTGGTGAAGACGGGGCACGACGTGCCCGCGCGCATCCGCGCGTACGCGGAGGCGCAGTGGAAGCGCCCGGCGATCGTCGAGTTCTGTGCTCACGAACGCGCGCCGTTCCAGGCGTCCGTGATGCTCTGAGAGCGAGTCACTTCGAGGCGAGCAGCGCCTCGCGCCGCGCGAGGCTCTCCGGGCGCCAGTACTGCTTGCGATCGTAGTACTCGGGGACCGCCGGCATGCCGGGAGGGAGCACCACCCAGGGCTGCTTGGACGACGTGAAGATGTGGACGTCGGGGGGCAGGCGGTCGGGCTCGTCGAGCGTCCCCACGCGCACGAAGCTCACGCGGTCGCCGGCCCCGGAGTAGTGGCTCCACAGGGCGATGCGGCACGTGGGGCATCGCAGGATCTTCTGCCCCTTGCCGCTGTTGGACGGCGTGTTCACGAGCTCCGGGCTCCCGCCGAGCAGCTCGACGCGGTCCGCCTCGATCATCGCGTTGAGAGCGAAGGACGCGCCGGTCTCGCGCTGACACCAGCGGCAGTGGCAGCAGTGCACGACGAGCGGCCGGTCGTTCATCCGGTAGCGAACCGCGCGGCACGTGCAGCCGCCGACGAACGGAGGGTCGGGGAGGGGAGACATGCGGGGAGCGTCGCCCGAGCCGGTCTAGCCGCCAAGTGCAGCGGAGCTGGAACCGCGGTTCGAACGGCTGCGAAGGCATTTCGCATCGTTCGAAACGGGGTTCGAACCCATCGAAGTGCACTTCGAACGACTGCGATCGCGTTTCGCATCGTTGGAACCGCTGTTCGAACCGTTCGAAACCCCTTCGCAATCGTTCGAAACGCCTTCGCAGTCGATCGAAACCCTGTTTGAACGGTTCGAAACGCGATCGCATCCGTTCGAAGTGCCTTCGCAAACCCTCGAAGCCCGTTCGTAAACGACAGGACCGCGACTGCATCCCTGCGAAGCGCCTTGCCAGGCGCTACGCTGGCGTTCATGCGCTTCGCTGCCCTGTTCGCTGCGATTGCACTCCAGGCGGCACTCGGCTGCGAGGCCTCCGAGCCGACGCGGGTCCCCGGTGCAGAGGGGTTTCCCATCGCCTTCGATGCGCAGCCCGTGCGCTTCGCGGCCGGTGGCCCCGTCTTCTTCGACGAGACGCTGAAGTCGCAGCTGGCGCGGCGCAACATCCGCGTCGTCGGAGTGAAGGACGCGGCGGCGGTCGCTCAGATCGACCTGGGCGTGCCTGGCTACCAGCCGTCCCTCGAGGTCTACCTCGTTCGCGAGGGCAAGCGCATGTGCGCCGGCCGGTTGCTCGTGCCCGATCACGCGGTGACCACCATGGACGTCGCCGCCGAGATGGTGGCGGAGATCATTGCGAAGGCCATCGTCTCGCCGGATTTGGTGCTTCGCGATCCACCTTGCAGCACGTGACCCGCGTGCGGGCTGCATTGCCGAGCGAGGCCAGGGCGCTGACGGCCCTCGCGATTCGCAGCAAGGCGCACTGGGGCTACGACGCGGCGTTCATGGAGCGCGCCGCTCACGATCTCGAGATCACCCCGGAGCTCGTCGAGGGCGCCGCGGTCTTCATCGCCGAGAACGGCACGGACGTCCTGGGCTTCTACGTGCTCGCCTCGGCGGACGGTGTGCCGATGCTCCGCGATCTGTGGGTCGAACCGGCGGCGATTGGCTCCGGCGTCGGCACGCGGCTGTGGGCGCACATGCTGGAGCAGGCGCGTCGCCTCGGGTATCGCACCGTGCGCATCCAGAGCGAGCCGAACGCCGAGCGCTTCTACGTGAAGATGGGCGCCCACCGCATCGGCTTCGTCGAGTCGACCGTCGTGAAAGACCGCATGCTCCCGCTCATGGAGATCGCGACCTGATCAGCGCGGCGCCCAAGGTCGCACCCGACCCTCGATGGATCGCCGGTAGCCCTGCGAGGGGCGCCGCCATCAACGGGCGGTGGTGACGGGCGCGCGGCCCAGCGACGGACCACGGAGGGGGCCCTTCGGGCGAAGCGCCTGATTCACATTTCGCGCCCGTCTGGACGGCATTTTCATTGCACCTGGGCCCTGGAGAAGGTGACCCACATGGCCTTTTGGCGACAAATCCCCGTCGTCGGGGCGGGCGCTCTGGCGCTCGGCCTGTGGGCAGCCCCGTCGGATGCGAGAGACGGGGCGCAGGGGGCATGCGCGAGCACGTACGAGGACGCCGTGGCGCACCAGCAGGCGGGACACCTGCGTGAGGCGAGGACGCTGGCGCTGCAGTGCGCGCGCGCCGCGTGCGGCACCCTCCAGCGGAAGTGCGCGGCGAGCGCCGAGCAGCTTCGCTCCGACATCGCCTTGATCGCGCCGGTCGTCACGGACGAGAAGGGGACGCCGCTCGTCGACGTGCAGGTGAAGATGGACCAGCAGCCGCTGACGTCCCGGCTCGACGGACACGAGCTCGCCGTCGACCCCGGACTCCACGATCTGACGGTGACCGCGAAGGTCGGCAAGTGGCCGGGACACGAGGTGACCGCGACGCGCAAGGTGATGATCGTGCAGGGCCAGCGAGGTCCGCTCACCATCGCGCTGTCGGCGTCGGACGAGGGATCCACCGCGCCGGCTCCGGCGTCGACCGCAACAGCGGCCGCCCCGTCGGCGCCTGCCGCGCCTGAAGAGCCATCGTCCACCGAACCGGCTCCGGAGGCTCCCCGAGCCGACGCCGCACCCGTCTCGACGCAGCACCACGGTCTCTCGGCGTGGCCCTTCGTGATCGGTGGCGTGGGCGTGCTCGGCCTCGGCGCGGGCGCGTTGCTCACGTACTGGGGCAAGACGGACAACGACGCCCTCTCTTCCTGCTCGCCGAGCTGTGCTCCCTCGAGCGTGGACCACATCCGTCGTCTCTACCTCGCGGCCGACATCTCCTTCGGCGTGGGCGGCGCGGCGCTCGGAGTGGCGGCGCTGCTCTTCGCGACGTCCCACCCGGGCTCGCACGAAGTCGCGCCGAGCACCGCCGTGTTCGACGTGCGTCCGACGCGCTCGGGTGCCGTCGCGTCGTTCCAGGGGGTCTTCTGATCATGCTGCCCCGCATCGCATTCAGCGTCGGCGCGCTCGTCGGGCTCATCGGCGTCGCGGTGCTCGCGTCGTGCAAGGACCCGACCCCCGGCTTCACGTCGAAGCCCGTCGCCCCTTCTTCGCAGGGAGACGGGTCGTCCGCCCCGACGGCGAACGAGGACTGTCCCATCGGCGACAACTGGTTCCCGACCACGGCGCCGGTGCGCATGTTCGTCCCGGCCCCGCACCCGGACACCGAGTGTCCTTTCTACCGCGGCGCCTACCAGAACTTCCTAATCGCCGCGCAGCCCGACGCGAACGGCGACCCCGCCATCGTGCACTACCCGACGATCGACGACGCGTTCATCAGCGCGACGCCGCACCCGATGCGCAACACGAGCGGCTGGGCGTGGCTCGGCGCCGTGAGGCAGGCCGGGCGCCGGCAGATCCTCATCGATCAGAACGGACACACGCTCTACTACGGCATCCACATGAACCAGGCCTTCGTGAACTTCATCAAGGCCAACAACCTGCAGACGGTGCAGGGGATCCAGAACGTCGATCCCAACCTGTCGTTTCCGCCCGGCCTCGTCGAGTTCAAGTCGGCGTGGGCGGACATCGACCCCGGCGACTTCCCCGGCGGCAAGGTCCCGCCGCCGACGAACGACCCGAACGACAAGACCGATCCGGGTGACTACTCGAACTACATCACGACGATGGCCTGGGTCCCACACCTGAGCCAGGACCCGACCACCGGCAAGATCGTCGAGCACCCCGACCA
>DATJYG010000137.1:0-4819 GCA_035499695.1 Polyangiaceae bacterium | reverse complement strand
CTCCCAGCGCTGTCCCACGATGGCGAAGCGCTGCGTCTCGACGTCCTGGTAGGTCCGCATTGCGACGCCGCTGTTCAAGCCCGCGGGCTTCTCGCTCTGGGCCGAGAGCTGCGAGAGCCCCAATTGCTTGAAGCACTGGTCGATGAGCCATTGGACGTACTGGTACACGTCGGGGCTCATCGCCTGGGGCGTCACGAAGATCGGCGGCCGCGTGAGGTCCGCCTTGATGACGGCGAGCTCGTTGGTGATCTGGTGCTGCGAGAGCCCCGAGAGCGAGTCGACGAAGATGCGAGGCACCGCATACTTGTGAATCGACTCGGCGATGTCGCGCATGATGTTGGTGATGGTCCACTGCATCCCCTCGAGCTCGAGGGCGATGCCCGTGCCGAAGGGGCCGTAGGTCGGCGGCGTCCAGTGCCACCGCAGGATCGGCAGGTAGTCCTTGGCGTACCCCTCGTCGAGGAGCGTCGCGTTGCAGATGGCGACAACGTGGCGGCCGTCCTTCGCCTGTCCCGTCGAGGGCCTTCGCCACGTGTGAACGACGTTGACGAGGTCCTTGGCGCTCATGAACGCCATGTCCCCGCGCCACCACATGCGGGCCTCTTCGATCTCCCGCTCGAACTCGGGATACCGGGCGAGCAGCTCGGTCCGCGGCGTCGGGTGCTCCCAGTGGACCTCCTGGGGGTCGTCGTACATCCCGTCGACCTGGTCGATGACGACCTCGTCGATCTTGAGCGCGCGGGCCTTGAGCGCACCGTCCTCGGCGAAAAGACCGACGTTGCCGTCGCCGTAGATGCCTCCGTCGCGAAAGACGTCTTCGCTCTGCTCGTAGAAGCCCGAGGCCTTCATCGCGCCGTCGCAGAACTTCTGCAGCAGCCGCGCCTTCGTCTTGAGCTTGTAGTCGCCCTTGTTGGGCAAAATGAACGCCCGCGGCTTGGCCTTCGCGATGCGCGCGGTCGCGGTGTCGACGCAGCTTTTGACGACGTTGGCGCTGATGCGCGAGTACGAGGTCAGCGCGGTGGAGAGGGTCGCCGAGAAGAGGGAGCTGCCCGCCCAGATGTTCTGCAGGGCGTTGACGTACATCTGCTGGAAGACGGCGAGCTCGTAGCGGCGGCGGATCTGCCGGTTCTTGATGCCCGCGACGTGCGCAAACAGAGCTTCATGGCAATCCCCTTGGGGCTCGTCGTACCACCGGCGCACAGCCAGCCCTCCCGGGGCGGGCTTGCCTCGAGTGTTGTAGCGCTTGGTCTCGCGCGTGCTCTTGATTGTCTTGGACGGCTGGACGGTCTTCGACGGGGTTCGCTTCAACCGCCCCCGGTCTTCGTGAGCATCAGGGCCGCGTCTTGCTGGTCGGGCCGCAGGCGGCGGAGGCGCTCGAGCGCGCTCTCGTTCGACTCGGTGACCTTCGGTTCGGGGGGGGCGCGGCGCAGGTGCACGTCACCGACATGCAGCTCGACGAGGCCATGGGCGACCATGAGCTTGCAGAGCTTCTCGACGTCGGCGGTCGCGGTCATAGGGGGAGCACCACGCCGGTCTTGCCGGTCTTCTTCGCGACGACCTCGACGCACGTCCGCGAGCACGCGTCCTGTCGACCGTCTTCGTCGCTCCGCGCGTACCAGCCGCGGGGCTTGAGGACGTCGTTGTTGCCCACGCCGCCGCAGGTCGCTGGTGCGCGCTTGCCGCAGCCGTCGCAGATGAACTCCGCGCTCATCGCCGCTTCGTCCGTCGGAGCTCGAGCTCGAGCTCCCCGATGCGCGCGAAGGCGTCGTCGCGCTCTTTGCGCATGTCGCCACACGCGTCGGCCAGCACCATCGCGCGGATTCGCAACTCCGCTGTGATGTCCGGTTCGGCGTGCGGAAAGGCCGCGTGCCGCGTGAAGCCGAGCGCGGTGAAGGTCTCGCCGGAGATGAAGATCCCGCAACCCGCGCATTTCAAGCCGTCCGCCTCCGGGTGGAGCTTGAACACGTGGTGCTCGGCGCCGCAGTCGTAGGGCGGGACCGCCGCGAGCACGTGCGCCGCGTTCTGGCCGCTCGGCGGCGTACCGCTGCCGACCGGAGCCAAGACCTCCGCCTCGCCCTCGGCGGCGTACCGCTGCGCGAGCACCGAGCAGTTGCCCGCGAGCACCGAGCAGTTGCCGCACCGGCAGTTGAGGGCGTGGCTTTCGTTCTGGCTTCCGTTCATCGCACCCGCTCGTTCTGCGCGCGGAGCAAGGGCTCCGCGCACTCCTCGCAGCATACGACCGCCATCAGGCGTCGCCCAAGCGCGTCGCGAAAGGGCGTGTCGTGAAGGGGATGTCCCACGATGCGCGACTGCACGACGCGCTGCGACCGGACCCGCCGCGAGCACAGGGGGCAGAGGAAGTCCTTGTCCTTGCGGACGTCGCGCGCCTGTTTCAGGCGAAGGTCGCCGATGGCGAGCCGCTCCTGCATCTTGTCGAGGCGCTTGAAGCCCTCGTACTCCGACAGGCGCGCAATCGTGTAGGTCGGGCGCTCGCTCACTGCATGTTCTCGGGCGGCGGCGCGGGCTCGGTGTCGTTGGTCGCGACCGGCGCGGCCGGCTGCAGCTCCTGGGGCACGGGCGGCGCCTCGTCGCCGAGCGCCACGCGCAGGGCGAGCATCGCGCCCTCGAGCCGGCGGGCCGATACGAGCAGGACCTCGCGCTGGCGCTCGAGCCCCTCGAGGGCCTGCTTGCACTGCAGGTACTCGCGCTCGCGGTCCTGCAGCATCCCCTTCACTGTTTCGGCGTCCACGATGTGACCTTTCTCGACGCGCGACTGTAGCCGGCGCGCGGCGCGTTCTTGCTCTTCTGCGGAGAGGAAGGCGGGGCGCTTGGCCTTGCGATGAGCCCGCATGGCTTGGCGCAGCGCCTCCTCGGAGACGATACGCGGTCGGGGCACGAGGTCCTCCGTTCCGGGAATCCGGGTCTGCTGGGGCGAGCTTCGGAGCGTGATGTCGCGGAGCCTCATCGCAGGCCTCGTCCGGGCGGCGGGCCCTGGTCGACGCGGATCTCGGTCGGCCACCGGTGCCCTCCCGGGTGCGACCGGCGCGCGAGGAGGTCCTCGAGGTGCTGCGCCGCCCAGGCCTCGCTCGAGCGCTCGGGCGCCGGCGACGGCGCCGGCTCGGCGTCATAGCTCCGGGCCCGCCGCCAGCCGTAGAGCACGGCGTCCGAGAGATGGTTGTCGAAGCGGGCGTCTTCCTCCCAGCGGGGCGGCATCGCCGCGAGCTTCCGTTCATCCCAGATGAGCGCGCCCCACTCCTCGGTCACGGCCATCGCCGCGGGGAGGACCTTCACGCGCCCGGTCTGCAGGTCCGAGTTCAGGACGGTGATGACGCCGTGCTTGCCCTGCTTCTTCGCCGCCTCGAGCGGCAGGTGATGGCGCTGGCGCATCTCCTCGACGCCCTGCAGGTCCGCGGCATCCGCCACCATGAACGCGAACGGGTACGGGCCCGACAGGCCCATGTGCGGCGCGCTCCAGAGGCCGCGGACGATCTCGGCGACGTCCGAGATGATGAGCCCAGCGCGCTTGATGGCCTCGACGACGTAGAGGCACGGGTCGTTCGGGTGGTACGCGAGGATCGCCAGCGCCGTCGGCGCCGTGTACCCGAGGTCGATGCAGAGTCCCCAGGTGTATTCGCTCTTCGGCCGCGGCAGCGCGGCGACCGTGTTGAGGTCCTCCCGGTACTTGTAGACGAGGGCGCTCGTGTCGACGACCCACTGCCCGAGCCACTCCTGCTTGTAGAGGGGCGTCTCGACGATGGCGGGGTTCGCGGCGACGAGCTCGTCGTGGGCGCGCTGGACGTTCATGCGCTTGAAGACGTTGTCCTTCCACGTCCAGCGGTGCACCGACCAGCCGGGTTCTTTGCCGGTCGTGACGTCGTAGAAGAGCCCCGTCGTGATGTTGCTCGGCACGCCCGAGAGAATGACTGTCCCGAGGTCGTCGCCCATGGCCGGGAGCAGGCTCCCGTAGACCATGTCGCGCACGACGTACCGATACTTGCTCGCCTCATCGAGCACGGCGACCCGGTACTTCTGCCCGAGCACCTTCGCGATCTCGTAGGCGTTCGCGTCGGCGCCGCGCAGGTAGATGTAGCTGCCGTTCGGCAGCTCCCAGCGCGAGTGGTGCTCCTTCCACTTCGCGCCGAGGCGGAAGCGCTCATTGATGGGGCGAAGGATGTCCTTGTTCATGATGCCCGTCGCCGTGGCCCGCGTGAGGCCGAGGTACAGGCTCGACGAGAAGGGGTGCGAGGACGCCGCGAGAAAGAGGTACAGGCCGATGGCGAAGCTCTTGCCCGCCCGCCGCGTGCAGAACTCCGCCTTGAGACGCGCAGGGTCCAAGAGAAACGCCCGCTGCTCGGGAAAGCACGCGCCGAGCAGCTCCTGGGCGCGCGTCTGGCGACGCGCCCGCTGGGCAATAATGGCGCGCGCGCGCTCGAGGTTCACGACTTCGGCGCCTCTTCGACCGGCGGCCGCGGGTCGACGGTCTCGAGCTGGATGCCGGCCACGTTCTCGAAGGGCACGAGACACGACGCGAGCCAGCCGTTCGGCAGTTGCACCTCGACGACGACGGCGCGCTTTGCCCAGTCGACCGTGAACGAGGTGCGCAGCTTCGGGCCGTTCTCGACGAAGGCGAGCGTTTGCCCTCCGCACACGACGGTCGCGTGAAAGCGGACGTTGGTCGGCTTGCGCTCGGCGCCGGCGGCCGCGACGCGCCGGTTCACCGGCAGGGGCGCCCGCGCCTCATGCTCCGGGGCTGTCAGGTCCGTCGAAGGTGACGGGGCGCTCTTGGTCGTCGTCGCAGGAGGGGTCGGCATGGGGCGTG
>DATJYG010000136.1:0-6534 GCA_035499695.1 Polyangiaceae bacterium | reverse complement strand
TTCAGCGTCGTCGGCGCGCCCGGCGGCGTCGAGGGCTCCCACGTGAGCTGCGTGCCGTTCACCGCGCCGACGAGCCGCCACGGCGGCGCCTCCTCGGGCACGGGGATGCCGCCCTCGGCCGCCCCGCCGTCCCCGCCGGTGCCGCCCGAGTCCTGCCGGTTCCGGTAGCGCACGCCCGTGTACTCGGTGCCGAGCGCCTTCACCGGCGGCAGCTGCTGGTGCGCGCTGTCGCAGCAGCAGGTGTTCACGTCGATGTTCAGGCAGCTCGCGGCGCCCCACACGCCGACGGGCTTGTTCGACTGGATGGGGCTCCCGGTGAGCTCCTCGGCCTGCGTGAACTGCAGGAGCTGGCCCTTGTTCAGCGTGTACGTCTGCGGCGTGTTCGCCTGCCCGCCGGTCACGCCGTTGCCGGGCTGCACCGCAACGGCGGGGTTCATCGTCACCTGCGTCCCGTCCTCCATCGCCACGATGTCGAGCGACGGCATCGCGCCCGCGCTCATGGCAATCTGGCTCTGCGGGAACGCGTTGACCGCGACGTAGTTCGTGTCCCACGCGCTCGTCGGGATGAGCAGCGTGGCGCTCGTCATCGCCGCGTCGCCCCCGCCGTACGGGAAGATGTCGTACGCGACCACCGGCTCGCTCGTCGTGATGTGGAACGCCGAGCCGATCCCCGTGCCGTGCGTCGACGAGTCGGTGCCGCTGATCGCCGGCGTGATGGGGCAGGTCACGCCGAGGAGGCCCAGCGGGTTCGGCGCCTGCGTGAGGAACACGATGGCGATCTGCCCCGGCGGTATCTGCCCGTTCGGCAGCGGCTGGTACGTGATCGACTTGCCGTCGCCCTGCGGGATCACCGAGACCGCGGTCGCGTCGTACGTGAGGTTGTCCTTCTCCAGGTTGATCGACACGGGGTCGGGCGACGTGTTCGCGACGTACACGGCGAAGCAGGCGCCCTGTCCCTCCTGGATCACGTCGGGGTCGACCGCGTAGTAGTCGCAGCCGATGGTGCTCTTCTCGAGCGCCGCCGCGCCGCACGCGGTCACGCACTGGCCCATGAGGCACGACTGGCCCGACGCGCACGTCTGGATGGGCTGGCCGGTCACGCAGCTGACGACGCTCTTGCCGTCGGCGGAGCATGCGTTCTGGCACATGCCCGACGCGTCCCCGGTCAGGGTGCCGCCGTCGTAGCCGTTGGTCGGAGGCCGTGCCTCGTTGCCGCCGTCGGTGCCGGTGCCGACGGCGCCATCCCCGCCGATCCCGCCGTCGTCGCTGCTGAAGGCGGTCGAGCGCGGCGACGAACCGCACGCGACGAGGATGGGCGGCACGACGAGGAGCAGGGCGCCGGCAAGGAACAGTACGGTGTTGCGCATGGTGCGCCGCCCGGTGGCAACCTTCGGGCCGAGGCGGAAACACGTGTCGGGCAAGCAGGAATGCGCATCGTGCGCAGCCCCGTTGCGCACGGGGCTTGCGCTTCGAGCCATCGCCGTCGGTGGTAGAGTGAGCCTACGGGGAGCGAGCCACCGGGCGCCCACGCGATGTCATCCCGCGAGCCGACCGACATGAGCACTCACGCCACGACGATGGCGCGCGACGATGCGCCGCACCGTCGTCGGTTGCTCGCGTTCTGGAAGCACGGGTCGGCCACGTTCGACCTGCCCGACTCGGGCGTCATCAGCGTCGGCCGCGGCCGCGAGTGCGACGTGCGCATCGACCACGCGTCGGTCTCGCGCAAGCACGCGCGCTTCCACCTCGGGAAGCGAGTCGCGGTCGAGGATCTCGGCAGCTCCAACGGCACCGTCGTGGGCGGCCGCGCCGTCCCCCGCGGCGAGATCGCTGCCGTCGAACCGGGCGTCGTCATCGAGGTGGGCTCGGCGATGCTCCTCGTGCAGGGCGGAGACGCGGACCGGGCCGTCGCTCCAGTCGGCGACGTGACGCCGCCCACGGGCGACGACGACGCGCGACCGCACCACGGTCGACCGACGATGCCGCCCCCCGCAGCGGGAGTGACGGCGGAGGTGACGCGTCAGGAGAACAGGGTCGTCGTGGAGGACGCGGCGATGGAGCGTCTCTATCGGCTCGGAGAGCTCGTCGCGAAGAGCACGATCAGCGTGATCCTCCTCGGCGAGACGGGCGCCGGCAAAGAGGTGCTCGCCGAGATGATCCACCGCAAGAGCCCGCGCGCCCGCGGTCCGTTCGTGCGGCTCAACTGCGCTGCGCTGCCGGACAATCTGCTCGAGAGCGAGCTTTTCGGCTACGAGCGCGGCGCCTTCACCGGCGCCGTCTCTCCCAAGCCGGGGCTGCTCGAGGCGGCGCACGGCGGCACGGTGTTCCTCGACGAGGTGGGCGAGCTGCCGCTGGCGACGCAGGCCAAGCTGCTGCGGGTGCTCGAGAGCGGCGAGGTGTCGCGCCTCGGCAGCCTCAAGCCTCGTCCCATCGACGTGCGCTTCCTGTCGGCGACCAACCGCGACCTCGACGCGATCGTGGCGAGCGGCACGTTCCGGCAGGATCTCTACTACCGGCTCAACGGCATCTCGATCCACGTGCCGCCGCTGCGGGAGCGCAAGGCGGAGATCCGCGCCTTCGCCCGCGCCTTCCTGCGCGACGCGAGCAAGAAGGGTGGGCGCGCCGAGCCGGTGCTCTCCCCCGGCGCCTTGGCGAAGCTCGAGGCGCACACGTGGCCGGGCAACGTCCGCGAGCTGCGCAACGTCATCGAGCGCGCCGTGCTCCTCTGCCAGGGCGAGACCATCGGGCCGGACCACGTGATGCTCGGCCCCACCGCCGGGCCCCCGCGCGACCCCGCGCTTCCGCCGTCGTCGCGCTCCGCGGTGGCGAGCGCGGCGGACGACGAGAAGCAGCGGATCATCGACGCGCTCGAGCGCTGCGGCGGCAACCAGAAGGAGGCGGCGAAGGTGCTCGGCATCTCGCGCCGCACGCTGGTCTACCGTCTCGACGCCTACGGCCTGCCGCGCCCGCGCAAACGCACCTGACTTGATACCCTGTGGTCGTGCTCGCCCAGGGGGCCGATCGCTTCGTCGTCGAACGCCTCGCCGCCGCGGGCGGCATGGGGCGCGTCTTTCGCGCGTTCGACGCCGAGACGAACGAGGTCGTCGCGCTCAAGGTGCTCGACGCGCAGGGCTCCGAGGGCGCACGCAGCCGCGCGCTCGAGCGATTCGCGCGCGAGGCGCGCCTCCTCGCCCAGATTCGCCACCCGGGCGTCGTCCGGTTCGTCGCCTTCGGAACGACCGCGCGCGGCGAGCCGTATCTCGCGATGGAGTGGCTCGAGGGCGAGACGCTGGCCGCGAGGCTCGCGCGCGGGCCTCTCTCGGTCGAGGAAACGCTGGTGCTCACGCGGCGGCTGGCGTCGGCGCTCGCGTCCGCGCACGAGGCGGGAGTCGTCCACCGCGACGTCAAGCCGAGCAACGTGCTGCTCGTGGGCGGCGAGGTCGATCACGCCAAGATCATCGACTTCGGCATCGCCCGCTTCGCCCCGCTCGCGACCGACGTGACGCGCCCCGGCGGCGTCCTCGGAACGCCGGGCTACATGGCGCCGGAGCAGGCGCGCGCCCTCCGGGAGATCGACCCGCGCGCCGACGTCTACGCGCTCGGCTGCGTCCTCTTCCGATGCCTCACGGGGCGGTTGCCCTTCGAGGGAGACGACGCGCTGTCGGTGCTCGCGAAGATCCTGCTCGAGCCGACGCCGCGCGTGCGCGATCTCGCGCCCGCCGTGCCGGGCGAGATCGACGAGCTCGTCGCGCGCATGCTCTCGAAGGAGCCCTCCGGGCGACCGAACGACGGCGCCGCCCTGCTCGAGGAGCTCGAGCGCCTCGACCCCGGCGCCGGTCGCGACGGCAGCTTGGGCCTCCGCCCCCCGGCGCTGGGCGAGGGCGAGCAGCGATTCGTGAGCCTCGTGGTCGTACCGGGCAGCACGGCGGTGTCGCACGACACCGACGCGCCCACGCGCGTGGAGGATCCGGAGGCGGCTCCGGCACGCGTCTCCGGCGCAGTTGCTCGTTTCGGCGGGGACATCGAGTGGCTCGCCGACGGGTCGCTCGTCGCGGTTCTGGCGGGGTACGGCAGCGCCACCGACCAGGCGACCCAGGCGGCCCGCTGCGCGCTCGCGTTGCGCGAGGCGGTCCCCGAGAGCCACGTCGTCCTTGCGACCGGGCGCGCCGAGCGCACGCAGGGCGCCCCCGTGGGCGAGGTCATCGACCGCGCTGCCAAGCTCGCGCACGCGGCGCGCGAGCGGCAGCGCGACGGCAGCGAGGCGCCGGTGCTCGTCGACGAGGTGACTGCGGCGCTCCTGGATGCGCGCTTCGATCTCGCCGGGACGCCCGACGCCCACGTGCTCGCGCTGCGCGGCGAGCGCGAGCCCACCGAGGCGACACGCCAGCTGCTCGGCAAGCCCGTGCCCTGCGTGGGCCGCGAGCGCGAGCTCGCCGGCGTGCGCGCCGTCCACGCCGAGAGCCGCGAGGAACGCGCGCCGCGCGCCGTGCTCGTCACCGGCGCCGCCGGCATCGGCAAGTCGCGCCTGCGCCACGAGATCGTCCGCGAGGTGAGGACGGCCGATCAGGCCGTGCAGATGTGGATGGCCCGCGGCGACCCGATGAGCGCCGGCGCGCCCTTCGGCATGCTGGGGCAGGTGCTGCGTGCCGCGGTCGGCCTCGTGGAGGGCGAGCCCGCGGCCGCCCGCCGCCGCAAGCTTCGCGCACGCGTCGCGCGCCACGTGGGGCGTAGCGACCGCGAGCGCGTCACGGCCTTCCTCGGCGAGCTGCTCGGCGTGCCCGCGGAGGAGGAGAGCGTCGAGCTGCGCGTCGCCCGGCAGAACTCCCTGCTCATGGGCGATCAACTCAAGCGAGCGTGGGAGACGTTCCTCGCTGCCGAGTGCGGGGCGCACCCCGTGCTGGTCGTCCTCGAGGACCTGCACTGGGGTGACGTACCCACCGTGCGCTTCTTCGACGCCGCGCTGGCGCTGGAGGACGCGCCCCTCACGGTGCTCGCGCTCGCCCGCCCCGAGGTGCACGACGTCTTCCCGAAGCTCTGGCAGGAGCGCAACCTGCAGGAGGTGCGCCTCGCTCCGCTGGGCAAGCGCGCGAGCGAGACCCTCGTGCGTCACGCCCTCGGTGACGGCGTCGCGCAGGACACGGTGGACCGCATCGTCGACCGTGCGGCGGGCAACGCGTTCTTCCTCGAGGAGCTCGTGCGCGCGACGTCCACCGACGCGGGCGACGCGCTCCCCGAGAGCGTGCTCGCGATGGTGCAGGCGCGCCTCGAGAAGCTCGGCCCCGACGAGCGGCGACTGCTCCGCTGCGCCAGCGTCTTCGGGCGCACGTTCTGGCGCGGCGGCGCGGCCGCGCTGCTCGACGGCGCCGGGAGCCGCGACGCCGACGAGGTCCTCGAGCGCCTGCACGCGCGCGAGCTGGTCTCGCGCCGGCCGACGTCCTCGTTCTCGAACGAGGTGGAGTACGCGTTCCGTCACGAGATCGTGCGGGAGGCGGCCTACGCGATGCTCACGGAGCGCGATCGCCACGCGGGCCACGCGCTCGCCGCGGCATGGCTCGAGGAGCGCGGGGAGACGTCGGCCGTCGTCCTCGCCGAGCACTGGGAACGAGGCGGCGACAGGACCAAGGCCGCACGGTGCTTCGAGCGAGCGGCCGCGCAGGCGCTCGAGGGCAACGACTTCGAGGCGACCGTGAGCCGCGCCGAGCGTGGCATCGGCTGCGGCGCGCACGGCGAGGACCTGGGCCGGCTGCGGCTCCTGCAGGCGGAGGCGCACCGGTGGCGCGGGGACATCCGGTCGTCGCGCACCGCAGCGGTCGAGGCGTTCGGCCTGCTGCGGAGCGAGCGGTCGACCTGGTACGACGCGGTGGGCCTGCTGGCGCTCGTGAGCTCGGCGCTCGGCGACATCGGATGGATCGTCTCGCTGGCCGAGCGGCTGCTCGACCATTCGCTCGCGTCGCTCGCGCGCGACGCGCAGGACGCGTACCTCGTCGCCGCCGGGCGCATCGCGAGTCAGCTCATCTACTCGGGGCAGACGGAGCTGGGCGCGCGCCTGCTCGGGCACGTGGACGGCGACCTCGCCCAGTGCCGCCCCGAGCCACCCGCCATGGCGTCGCTCCACTTCAGCCGCGGCGTGAGCGCCCTGACGGTCGGGGACTACTCGCGCGCGCTCGAAGAGTTCCGCGCCGCACGCGCCTCCTACGAGCAGGCGGGGGACGTGCGGGCGCAGGCGATGGTGATGGGCAACATCGCCTACGGGCACATGCTCGTCGGCCACTACGAGGACGCGGCCGCCCTGCTGGGCCTCGTCGGAGCCGTCTCCGAGCGCCTCGGGCTGGCGCACACGATCGCCGGCGTGAAGCACAACCGGGGGCTCGCCCTCGCCCGCGCCGGCAAGCTCGCGGAGGGCGCCGCCGTGGAGCGCGAGGCCATCGAGATGCTCGCCGCGCAGGGAAACACGCGCGTCGGGGCGGGCGCGCGCGCGTACCTCGCCACCATCTTGCGCCTGCAGGGCGACCTCGAAGGCGCCGAGCGCGAAGC
>DATJYG010000135.1:0-2817 GCA_035499695.1 Polyangiaceae bacterium | reverse complement strand
GACACCGACGACCTGCCCGACGAGATGGACCTCGCGTCGAGCGAGTACCTGCAGTCGTTCACCTTCCGCCTGCGCGGTCGTGAGAAGAGCTTCCTCGACAAGATCGAGCGCGCCCTCAAGAAGATCGAGGACGCCTCGTTCGGCGTGTGCGAGGAGTGCGGCGAGGAGATCTCGGTCAAGCGCCTCGAGGCGCGCCCCGAGACCACGCTCTGCATCCGCTGCAAGGAGGACCAGGAGCGCGTCGAGAAGGACTACTCCTAGCCCGCCCGCCGCCGGGCGATGGCCAAGCACTACGACGTCGCGGTCCTCGGGGCCGGCCTCGGGGCCCTCACCGCGGCGGCGCTGCTGGCCAGGCGGTCGTGGCGAGTGCTGGTGCTGGGGCAGGGCTGGCGCCCGAGCACCTACTCGTTCGACGGGGTGACGCTCGCCCGCCGGCCCTTCACCTTCCTGGGCGGGACCTCGCCGGCGTGGTCGCGCGTGCTGGTCGAGCTCGCGCAGACGCAGAGCTTCCGCCGGCACGTCGCGCCGCTCGACCCGATGTTCCAGGTGCTCGGGCCGGGGCTGCGCCTCGACGTCCCGCCGGACGTCCAGCTCTTCGCGCGCGAGATCGACCGCGCCTTCCCCGAGGTGCGGCGCGTCGTGGACGAGCTCTACGCGGAGCTGGCGCGCACGAACGCCGCCGCCGACGCCGCGTTCGAGCGCGACGTGGTGTGGCCGCCCGGCACCTTCTGGGAGCGGCGCGAGACGCAGCGCCTCGCCTCCTCGCTCCCGCGGCTCGACGGGTTCGCCGGGACGGCGCTCCTGGCGGAGTTCCCGACCGAGCACGACTACCGGACCATCGTGGACGTCCCGGCGCGCTTCTCGAGCTGGGCGGCCGACATGCCGGAGTTCGCCGTGGCGCGCCTGCACGGCGCGTGGACGCGCGGCGTCTCGCGCATCGAAGGAGGCGAGGAGACGCTCGTCGACTTCCTGACGGAGCGCGTCCGTGCGCACGGCGGCGACACGCGGCTGACCGAGCGCGCCGCGCGCATCGTGCACAAGCGTGGTCACGCTGCCGGCGTGGTCGTCGACGGCGAGGAAGAGACGACGGGCCTGGGGTTCGTCGTGACCGAGTCGACGAGCCGCGGGCTGCTCGACCTGACGACCGACTTCGACCCGCCGCGCCGCGCGCTCGCCGCAGTGCCGCACCTCATCCCGGCCGAGTGGCGCTTCGTGCTGTCCATCGTGGTGCGCGACGAGGGCATCCCGGCGCCGCTGGCGGACGAGTCGTTCCTCGTTCCGGTGTGGCCGAGACGCGGGGCCCACCGGGGCTCACCGCTCGTGCACCTCCAGAGGCGGCGCGAGCCGTGCGGCATCCCGGGCGCGACGCTGCTCGTGGCGGAGGCGGCGTTCCCCGAGGGCGCCGAGCTCCCGGTGTCGCGCGCACGCGAGTCGGTGCTCGCGGCGATCGAGTCGCTCCTGCCCTTCATCGAGCGGCACTACCTGGTGGTCGATTCGCCGCACGACGGGCGCCCTCTCTGGGACATGCGGGGAGGGCCGCGCAAGGAGGTCCCGCGCGCCGCGCTGCGCACGTCGGGCGGCTCGCTCGAGGCCGAGCCGATGGCGGCGCGCTGGCACGTCGAGCCGGCCGCGTTCCACGGGCTCGGCGGCGAGCCGATACGCACGCCGCTCGCCGGCGCGTTCGTCGTGGGGCCGAGCGCCCTGCCCGCCCTGGGTCAGGAAGGCGAGCTTCTCGCCGCCTGGAGCGCGGCGCGCATGATCACGCGCACCGACAAGCGTAAGGAGCGCATGCGGCGCGAGATGTGGAGCAAGGTGGAGCTGGGCTAGCGTCTGCTCGGTCGAGACTCAGTGCCCGCACGGCGCTGCGCCCGGCCCGAGGCAGTAGCCCCCCGTGCAGTGTGCCGTCGCCAGGCAGCAGTCCGCGTCGGCCTTGCACGTCATGCGGCACATCGCGCCGCAGGCGGCGTAGCCGGCATTGCACGAGCCGTTCGCGTTCTTCTTCAGGTCGAGCGGCTGCGGCTTGCACGCCGGGGGCGCCCCGCCGTCGGTCACCGTGGGAACCACGCCGCCGTCCACGTGCACCGGCGTGGGAATGGCGCCGAACGCGGTCGCGTGCACCCAGCCCTCGAGCTTGTTGCTCGGGTTGCTCGGGTCGGTGAAGGTCACGAGGTCGAACCCCTCGTGGTCGGCGAGCTTCGTCGCCTGCATTCCGGGCTTGAGCTCCGTCACGAGCTTGCCCCCCGTGGTGCTCGCCTCGGTGCGGGCGGCGACCATCGTGCGCACGTTGAGCGTCTCGTTGTTCCCCGGGTTCTGGTCGGGGTAGTGCGTGATGTCGCCGTCGTTGGAGGCGGCGGTGGGCGCGGCCGCCTCGGGGGTCGACGCGGTCGCCGCCGGTCCGGAGTCAGTGCCGCCCGCGTCGTCTCCCTGCTTCTTGAGCAGCGAGGGGCAGCCGAAAAGCACCACGCACAGCGAGGCCAGCGTCGCGGCCTTCAGAGTTCGGACCATGGTCCGGCATCATAATCGGGTCCCGCTGACCGAATCCAGCCATCGCTGCACGATGGCGTACCCCTCGTGCACGAGCGGCAGCGAGGTCGACTCGTTCTTCTGGTGCGCCTGCGCGTTCTCGCCGGGCCCGAAGTTCACCGCCGCGACCCCGCGCGCCGCGAAGCGCGCCACGTCGGTCCACGCCTGCTTCGGCTCGACCGAGCGCACGCCGGCGGCGACGAGCTTCTTCACCAGCTCGTGGCTCGCGCTCGGCATCGCCGCGGGCGACAGATCGGTGAGCTCGATCGTCGCGCGATCGCCGACCATGGCGAC
>DATJYG010000134.1:0-2823 GCA_035499695.1 Polyangiaceae bacterium | reverse complement strand
ACGACGCGTAATAGACGACGATGCGCAGATGGGCCGCAGCCAGCAGCGGATCGAGCTCCACCGCGTGGCTCCACTCCCGGAGCTCGGTACCGAGCCCTTGTCGCACCGCTTCCAGACCTCGCTGGTATGCAGCAAGGGCCTCCGGATTGTCCGACGCGGGCAAAGGGTAATCCGTGATGGCCATCGGCCGACCCGCGTGCGCCGACGAGGACGCCCCGGCGGCGAGCGTGCCCACGGCGGGCCGCTGCAAGCGCGCTCGCAGCAGTAGCGCGACGGCAAGGGTCCCCGCCGCAACCAGAAGCGCCACCGAAGCGAAGCGCCCGGGGGACCACGACGACCTCGTGCGATCGACCACCGCCGCGAGCGCTCGGGCCAGCGCCGCCCCGTCGGCGTACCTGTCGCGTGATTTCTGCGCCAGGCAGCGTCGCACGATGACCTCGACGGCGGCGGATACGCCGCGCCGTCGCACGCGCGGCAAGCTGCCGTCATTTCCTTCCCCGGTCGGGGGCCGCACGCCCAGCAGCATTTCGTGGAGCAGGACGCCGAAGGAATAGACGTCGCTGCGAGCGTCCACCGGCTCGCCTCTCGCCTGCTCGGGAGACATGTAGCCCGGCGTGCCGATGACGAGACCTCGCTCGGTCCGCGCGGAGGCGCGGACCGTCGGCGCCACGGCGAGCGCGTCGCTCGTCTCGCCGGTGGTCGTAGGGGTTCCAGTGGAGGCCGGCATCACCTCGCCTTCGCTCGCCAGCCTCGCCACCCCGAAGTCCAGAATCTTCACGTGACCGCCGCGCGCGATCATCACGTTCTCGGCCTTGAGGTCGCGATGCACGACCCCCGCTGCGTGCGCGCTCGCCAGACCCCGGGCAATCTCGAGCGCGCAGCGGAGCGCTTCGTCGGCCGAGAGCGGCCCCGCGCCCAGACGCGCGCGCAGCGTCTCTCCCTCGACGAACTCCATCACGAAGAAGGCGGCCGGTACGTCCCCGTCATGCACCTCGTAGATCGCGGCGATGTTCGGATGCACGACCGCCGCGGCGCTGCGCGCCTCACGGAAGAGCATCTCCTTGTTGCGGTCGTCTGCCAGGTACTTCGAGTTCAAGACCTTGATGGCAACCGGTCGCCGCAGCTTCTCGTCGATGGCTCGGTAGACGACCCCCATCCCGCCCTCGCCCAGACGGGCCGTGATGTGGAAGTGCAGCAGCCGTCGCCCGACCAAGTCGCCGGCGTCCGCGGGGTGCGATGGTCGAGCAGCGTCCGGCGCGCCAGGTCGCTGTCTTGTCTCGTCGTCGCTCACCGCGCCACCCCGGCCCGGACTCTAGACGCATCGTGCGCCGAGTCGAGTTATCTTCGCGCCCGTGAGCGACACGGCGACCCTCGACGTGCGCGACAGGCGGGTCGGCGACGCGGCCGAAGGCGGCGTACGCGGCGCGTTCGCGCTCGTGCTGGCGGGGTCGACTGCGCAGCCGCAGCGCGTCGGCGAGGCGCTCGTCGTTCCCGACGATTCTGCCGGCACGACGTACGTGTTCGGCCGTGGCGAGCCGCGCCCCGATGACGCCGTCGAGCGGTTGCTGCTCGTGCGGCAGCTGCCGGGGCACAACGAGGCGCGCGGCCCCCTCGCGGACGGATTCGTCTCGCGCCAGCAGATCACGCTCGCTTCGCACGAGCACGGCGTGCAGATCGAGAACATCGGGAAGCTCGCGGTGAGCGTCGACGGTCAGGTCGTCCGTCGCGCCGTCGTGAAGCCCGGCGAGGTGCTCGAGATCGACGGTCAGCTGCTCTTCGTTTGCGTGCGGCGCGCCTCGGTCCTGTCGGAGATGCAGAACGAGAAACGCACCTCGGGCCACGCTTTCGGGGACGCCGACGACGGCGGGATCGTCGGCGAGAGCCCGCTCGTGTGGGAGCTGCGCGATCGCATCGCGTTCGTCGCGCCCCGCACCGGACACGTGCTGCTGCTCGGCGAGAGCGGCACCGGGAAGGAGCTCGTCGCGCAGGCCATCCACGCGCGCTCGGCCCGGTCCGGGCGCCGGCTGGTCTCGCGCAACGCGGCCACGCTTCCCCCCGGGCTCATCGACGCGGAGCTCTTCGGGAACGTGGCGAACTACCCGAACCACGGCATGCCCGAACGCCCGGGCCTCATCGGCGATGCGGACGGTTCGACCCTGTTCCTCGACGAGATCGGCGAGCTCCCCGAGGCGCTGCAGACGCACCTGCTGCGCGTCCTGGACGACGTCCACGAGTACCAGCGTCTCGGCGAATCGCGCCGCCGCACCGCGGACCTTCGGCTCGTCGCGGCCACGAACCGTCCCATCGAACACCTCAAGCCGGACCTCGCGGCGCGCCTGCAGCTCCGGCTGCGACTGCCCTCGCTCGACGAGCGCCTGGAGGACGTGCCGCTGCTCGTTCGTCACTTGCTCCGCAGGATCGCGGCCCGGGAGCGAGACATCGCGCAGCGCTTCTTCGAGGCAGGTGAGCCGCGCGTGAGCATCCCGCTTGCGCGCGCGCTCCTCCGCCATCGCTACGCGACGAACGTGCGCCAGCTCAACGCGATTCTGTGGACGTCGCTCGCGTCGAGCCCGGGCACGTCGGTCGACCTCACCGACGAGGTGAAGCGCGAGCTCCAGGCGCCGGCGGCCCACGATGCAGCGGCCGTGGCGGCGTCCGCGCCTTCCGCAGCGCGGGCGCGCTCCAAACCTCCCGCCGACATCACCGCGGAGACGATCCGTGCGTCGCTCGCGCGCCACAACGGCGTCAAGGACCGCGTCTGGCCCGAGCTCGGCTTGAGCAGCCGCTTCGCGCTGCGCCGCCTGATGAAGAAGCACGGCATCG
>DATJYG010000133.1:0-7723 GCA_035499695.1 Polyangiaceae bacterium | reverse complement strand
ACGTCGGCTGCCGCGAGGCGGAGGCCCGGCGGCTCATCGCACCGTGGACGAAGTTCGTGACGACCGAGATCCCCTACGTCGTCCTGAAGCTCGCCCTGTCGCTCGACGGACGCATCGCGTCGCGCACCGGCTCGTCGAAGTGGGTGACCGGGCCCGAGGCGCGCGCGCGTGTGCACCAGCTGCGGTCGCAGCAGGACGCGGTCGTCGTCGGCATCGGCACCGCCCTGGCGGACGACCCCCGCCTCACGGTGCGCGACGCGCCGGGCCCCAGCCCGCTGCGCGTCGTGCTCGACACGCGGCTTCGCCTGCCGCCCGCGTCGCGTCTGGTCGAGTCGGCGCGCGAGGTGCCCACGTGGGTCATCTGCACCACGGACGCGCCGCAGAGCGCCGAGGAAGCTCTGGTCGAGCGCGGAGTCGAGGTGATGCGCGCCGCGCCCTCCTCCGAGGGGCGGGTAGACCCGCTGGCGGCGCTCAAGCTGCTCTCGGGGCGCGGCATCGTCACGGTGATGATCGAGGGGGGCGCGGAGCTCGCGGGCAGCGTCCTCGCCGGCTCGCTCGTGGACGAGCTCCACTGCTTCATCGCGCCCATCTTGCTCGGGCCGCGCGGCCGCCCCGGCGCCGTCGACTGGGCGGGGCCGGCGACCCCGGGCGAGGCTCCCTGCATCGGCGATCCGCAGTGGGAAGTCTGCGGAGTCGACGCGCACGTGTGGGGACCGCTGAAGTACCCGCCGCGCTAGAGGTGCCCGGGCCCGGCCCTTGCTGCCGTGCACGTGCGCGCCCATGCCGCGCGTCCTCATCTGCGACGACGACCCGGACATCGCCGAGGTCATGGGCGAGTTCTTTCAGGACCACGGGATCGACTGCGTCACCACGCACTCGTTCGACGAGGTCGTGGCACACCGCACCGAGTCGCTCGGCTGCAGCCTGGCCATCCTCGACGTGAACCTCGGCTTCGGCCAGCCCAGCGGCGTCGACGTCTTCCGCTGGCTGCAGCGCGAGCACTTCGCCGGGAGCGTCGTGTTCCTCACGGGGCATGCGGTGACGAGCTCCCTGCTGGACGGCGCGCGCACGCTCGGGGTGCCGATCCTGTCGAAGCCGATCGAAGGAGAGACGCTCCTCCGGCTGGCCGACGCGGAGGCGTCCGCATGACCCGCATCACGACGGCGACCACCGCGCCCGAGGTCATCGAGGCGCGCCGCGGCGCGGCCACGGCTGCGATCATCGCGATGCTGGGCCAGACGACGCTCGCCGTGGTCGACGACAGGGCACTGGGCTTCAGCGCCCTCGTCGCGGCGCGCATCGCCCACGTCGCCCTCGCCTCGATCGCGCTCGCGTTGATCTGGCTCCGCCCTCCCAGCATCCGCGGCGCGGAGGTCGCGTTCGCGCTCGCCGCGATCCCGTTCCAGCTCGTCCTGCTGGTGAGCGAGCTCGAGTTCCACGCGCGAGGGGACGTCCGCGACCACGGGAGCTGGTACCAGCTCACCATGCTGGGCATCGCGACGCTCGCCCCGGCGGACCCGATGCTGCCCGCGTTCCTGGTCGTGACGCTGGGCGTGCAGAGGGTGGTGCTCCGGTACCTCCTCGGCGTCGTGCCGCTGGCGCCCGGCGAGCCGTGGCTCACGCTGATCTTCGCGGCGGTCGCCGTCGGCATGCTGGTCTCGCGCGCACGCCGCCGCGAGTTCGTGGCGAACGCCGCGCGAGTGGCCGCCCACGCCGCCGCGCTGGAGCGCGTCGCGCGCCTGCTGCTGCTCGTGCGCGACCGCGCCAACTCGCCGCTCCAGACGGTGGCCCTCGGCGCGGCGATCATGAGGCGGCGCTGCCCGGACCAGCAGCGCGTCGCCTCCGCGATGGACCGGGCGGTCCGCCGCCTGCGCAAGCTGTCGAAGGCGTTGCAGCGGGCCTCGCGTTCGTTCGAACGCGCGCCCCTTTGATTGCCGGTGAGAGCTCGCTTGATGGGCATGCAGCGTGCTGGCTCTTCTGCCCCATGCGTACCCACATCCTGGTTGCTTCCGCAGCGGCACTCGTCGCATGCGGGGGAAGCACGGCTCCTTATGTCAGCTCGAGCGCTCCCGATGCATCGAGCGATGTAGCGATCGACCACGTGAGCGGACAAGCCAGCCCCAACAAGGGTTCCTCGGGCCAGACGACCGCGCCCCCGGGGGAAGGCACCGCCGCGAAGCCCGCGGGCTCGGGCCCATTGATCATCGACGCGAGCACCGGCGACTCCTCGTCGGACGGAAGCGCCGACGCCGGCGTCGAGGCCGAAGCAGGAGGACCCTTCGCGTGTGGCTCGGTGATGTGCGATCCCCCGGGGCAGTACTGCTCGATCAACAAGACGAACTTCGGCAACAACACCAGCTACACGTGCGGGATGACGCCGTACGGTTGCGACGCGGGCCCGACTTGCGCGTGCGTCCAGCCGTTCCAGCCGTTCGACGGCGGCAGCAATTGCACGTGCACGGAGAACAACGGCGCCGTGACGCTCACGTGCCCGTACTGAGCGAGCGAGTCAGAATGCCGCCGCACAGGCGACCGTCAGCGTGTCCTGATGCAAGACGAGCTGCGCAGCGTGGGCCGGGAAGACCGGCGCGTCAGCGGCATCGCGTCGGTACTCGACCCAGCCGAGGAGCTGGAACGGACCGACCGTGTGCTCGATCTGCAACGTGCCGGTCAGCCCCGCCATCCGCTGCGCCGTTCCCGTCAAGAACCCGTCGGTGTCGGCGAGGTGCTCCCCTCGGACCGCGGCCGCGAGCCACGGCGTGAACCAGTAGCGGAGATACCCGGCGACGCCCCACCAGCTGACGCCGCCGCCGCGCGCGTCCATCCCGTAGTCGAGCGTCGCCGCCACATCGAGCCGCTCACGGACGCTCGTGGACACGTACGCGTCGAGCTCGTGACGGAACGACTCGGTCGGGTCATCGAGGTGCGTCGGTGCGCGTTCGAGACCGGCTGCGTACACGACGGCCGCCTCCAGGGGCTCGGTCCCCGCCATCCCCTTCCACGTCGCCGCCGCGGCGACCGATCGCATGCCGTCGCCGCCGACCACGTTCGCGTTCCATCCGTTGAGCCAGAAGGCCGACAGCGAGAGCCCTTCGCGCCGTCCAACCGTCGCGCGCACGCCCGTGTGGTACGTGGGCTCGGCCAGGGTGAAGAGCAGCGAACGCGAGTAGTTCCAGTTGGTGACCGACTCGTTGTCCTCGAGCCCGACGGGCGTCGAGAACTTCCCCGCGTCGACTGCGAGGTCGCGAGCCGGCACGGGGCGGAGCGTGACGAACGCTTGCTCGAGATACGACAGCGCTCGCGCGACCTCCGGGCTCTCGGTGGCCCCTGGGTCCGACTGCATGTACGCGTTCGGCAGATCCCCGACCCCGGCGTCCACGCGGAAGCCGACGGGCCCCGGCGCGTGCGCGACCGTGAGGCGCAGCAGGCCCAGCGAGGGACCGGCCACGTCGTCGAACGCCCGGTATGTAATGCCCCCCGAAGGCGGCTGCTGGAAGGCGTACTGAGCGTAGACGTCGGCCAGCCCGTGAACCTCCAGGGGCCGGTCCCCGACCCCCTGGTACGCGTCCGTCGCGGCCCCGCCGCCCGCGCGCGCCAGGCGCGGCGTCGTGACGACGGCGAGCAAGACGAGGATCCGGACGCGCGCGACGAGGGACATGCCCGCTCGGATCAGCCGGTCGGCCGCGGGCGCAACCTGTCCGCACGCGGAGCCCCCTCTCGTCCCGCCGCGCCTTCGGCCGCCGCCGCCCGCTGCGGCACGCGCGGCAGCTCGAACCAGAAGATGGCCCCTCCCGACGGCGTCGCGTTGCGGACGCCCACGGCGCCGCCGTGCCCGAGAATCAGCCGCTTGACCGTGGCTAGCCCCAGGCCGAGACCCGGCTGGGTCGTGCCGGGCACGCGCTTGTAGGGCTCGAAGATCGTCTCCGCGAATCCGGGCGGCACGCCCGGGCCCGTGTCCTCGACCTCGACGTGCACGCGCTCTGGTTCGACGCCTGCACGCACCGTCACGCGACGGACCGGAGCGTTCACCATGTACTTGGACGCGTTCGACAGGAGGTTGGAGAGGACCACGTCGAGCATGCCGCGATCCATCCTCACGTCGATCTCCTCGAACTCCTCGACGTCGACGGTCAGGCTGGTCGGTCCCTCGACGGCCTGCAGCGCGCTGACCGCATCCATCACGGCGGCCCGCAACGGCGTGACGGCCTCGCGGGTGGGCTGGGCCGTCGACCGGGCGAAGGCGTAGATGCCCTGCACCATGCGCCGCGACCGCTCGAGGACGCGCTGCGCACGCGTCACCGCGCGCGCCGTGTCCTCGTCCTTGTGCCTGCGCTGCACGCTGCTCAGGGAGAGCGAGACCGCAGCCAGAGGGCTCAGCAAGTCGTGAGCGACGCGTTGCGCGACCAGGTCGAGCTCCTGCGCCCGCTCGGCCTCCAGCTCGACATTTCTGCGCATCACTCGCTCGAAGTGCCGGGCGAACTCGATGGCGAGGAGAGCGGCGATCAGCGCGATGACGGTCGAGCCGATGTCCAGGTAGAGCGTCGCGCGGGCGGCGTCTTCACGCGTGCGAGCGATCCTCTCGGCGGCGCCGAAGGCCTGCTCGTTGTTGAGCTTCGACATGCTCTCGAGGGCGGCGTCGGCCCGGTTCACCGCGCCCTCGAGGCTCGCGGCCGCGGCGCGAAACGCCGCATCGCCTTGCGGCACCCCCGCGTAGTGCTCGAAATCGTCGAGGGCACGGCGGAGGTCCACGAGCGCGGGGCGCACCTGGCCGTCGTACAAGGCGAGCTCGCCCCCGTACCAAGGCGTCGCCGTCGCGGCGGTCACGGCCGCGTCGAGGTCCTCCCAGTGCCCCTCCAGCTCGGCGAGGTCCCTCGGCGGGCGGGCGCGCGCCGTCGCGGTCGCCGACTCGCGGAGCTGGCGCAACCTCGTATCCGCTCGCGTGAGCTCGCGGACGCTCGGCAGAGCGTTGTCGAGGAGCTCCGCCGTCGCCCGGTCGATGTCCCGCGCCATGATGAACGACACGACCGACGCGCCCAGGAAGGCGAGCGTGGTGGCGAGGAACGCGCAGACGATGACGACGAGAATCCGGCTTCGCGTGGCCCGCACGAGCGTGCACCTTCGTCCGGACGAAGCAACCCGCGGGCCCGTCGCGTTCCTGCGGATCAGGCGCCGGCATGCGCATCCGGCGCGGGGAGCGACGGATGCGGTGGCGTTCTCTCGGTGAGCGCCCGTTGGATCGACGCGCAGACCTGATCCGCGGAGGACGGTTTCGGCATGAAGTAGGGCGTGCCGATCGCCTTCGCGACGCGGTCCAGGCCGAGCTTTCCCGAGAGGAGCACGATGGGGATGCGCTCGTTGCCTGCGTCACGCACGAAGATCTCGTACGCCATCTCCGGTCCGGTCAGCCGGGGCATCTCGACGTCGAGCAGGATGAGATCGACGTGCTCGGCGTCGAGGCACTTCAGCCCTTCGATGCCGTCGTGGGCCAGGCTGACGTGATGGCCCTCGGAGCCGAGGAGCTCCGCGAGCGCCTCGAGGATGTCCTCGTCGTCGTCCACGATGAGCACGTCGGCCACGACGCATGGCCGACGCAAGCCACGTACCTAGAACGGCACCTCGCGCACCAGGTGTCCGGAGGAGCGCGACGGCGGAGCGCGACGGGGTGCCGCGTGGAACGCCGGCCGTCGCTGCACGGCGACCGTGACGGGCGTGGCGGCGCGGGGGGGCGCGGCGGCGGGCGCCACCGGCGCGACCTCGGGGCAGACGATGGACGGCGTCGTCGTCATCGCCTCGTGCATGGCGATCGACACCGTGCGCGCGCGACCAGAGGATGCGGGCGCACTGGCGACCGGCGGCACGACCGAGAGCGCGACGAGCAGGAGGCTCAGAGGAGCGACGATCGTGCGCGAGTCGGTCGTCGCCTTGCGCGCGGGGCGCAAGACGGTGCGCTCGACCGCCGGCGGAGGCTGCGGCAGGAGCTCGAGAGGCAGCTGCGGGATGATCGGCACCGGCGGCTCCCACAGCGCCGGCCGCACCACCTGCGACACCTTCGGCACCCACCAGAGGCGCGTCATCACGTCGGTCGGCGAATCGTCGACGACGAGCACCGGGCTCGACGCCGTGACGGCCACGGCCTTGAGCTTCAGCACTTCCTGCGGCCGGGGAGCCGTCTCGGTGTCGAGCAGGCGCCACTCCTCGTCCACGCCCGGCGCAGCGCTGGCGGCGCGGAAGCTCACCGATGCTGTGATGGGCATGGCCACCTTGACGCACGGAAGCGTCTCGGTGTCACCCTCGGTGCGTGCATGCACGTGTGCCTCGCCTGGGTCCCCCATCGATGAATTTTGGAAGCAAACCGGAAGCCTTCGATGCGCGCGGATCGGGGCGTGGACATTCGCCGACTTGGAAGGATGCGCTTGCATCGCGCTGGGGGCAGCAGCCTACTGGCGAGGGAGAATCCCCGCAGGGGCTCCCGGGCAAGAGCGCGACGCGATGTGCGTCGCATACGTAGCTGCCCCCCGGTCAGCGCTTCATCTGCGCGCGCGACTCTTCGTCGATCAGGTCGCTCTCGGCTGCCGCGGACGCGTCGGCGACGCGCATGCGGCCGCCGTCGAGCGCGGAGGACCGCAGCTTCTCGATCTGTCTCGCCGTCTCCGCGGCATCTTCGGCACCGACGAGCACGCGTCGCTCGCGCCCATTCTCGACGTAACGGAGCTCGAGCACCTTGCCGCGCGAGGCCGTGACGTAGGCCCACGTCCCGTCGGACGCGCGCCGGATCCCCCAGCCGCCGAACTTGGTCCACTGGTAGTCGACGACGCCGCACGAGCGGATGTTCGCGATGGGGATGGTCGGCCCCCAGAGTCCGTAGCGCACGTGCACCGCGCGCTCCGTCACGACGGTGCGCAGGACCCCGAAGGCGATCCCCATCAGGCCGAGCAGCACCCCGAGGGCCACCATGCCGGCGACCACCAGCGGCAGCGCGGCGGCAGGTACGGGCTTCGGCGCAGTCGCATTCGCGAAGGCGACGTAGATGGCCATGCCGATCACGAAGAGAGAAGGCACGGCGAGCATGCCCGCCATCAAGCGAGAGACCACCTTGTCGCGCCGCACGACGCGCGCGCCGTCGTACATCTCGGTCGCCTCGAAGGCGTCCCGTCCCCTGGGCCCCTCGGTCACGCGTCGAGCACACGCCCCGGTTGCCGCGATGTCAACGGCGACCGTTGACGGACGTGAGGTCGCGTGAGTCCATCGTGGCCATGCGCTACCCGATCAAGATCACGGAGAACTTCCTGATGGCTCCGATCCTGCACACCTTCGGCGTGACGCAGGATTCCTCGTTCGTCCGCCTCGAGGGGGGCGAGCTCGAGGTCAAGATGGGGATCTGGTTCCACGAGACGTTGCCCGTCGCGCAGGTGTCGGCGCTCGGCCCGTCGGAGTGGCCGTGGTGGGGCGGCCTCGGCGTGAAGCTGCACCACCACGGCGTCGGCGTCGTGGGATCCTCGGACAACGTCGTGAACGTGAAGTTCAAGACGCCGCAGAAGGTGAAAGCGGTGGTCCCGGTGAACTGCGAGCAGCTGTGGCTCTCCATCGTCGACAAGGACGGGTTCCTCTCGGCGCTCAGCGAGGCCACCAAGGTGCCCATCACCCCGCACCTGCCTTTCTGATCAGACGAAGTCCTCGTCACCGGCCTACGCCAGGCGTTGCTGCTCATGTTCACCGGGCACGG
>DATJYG010000132.1:0-9143 GCA_035499695.1 Polyangiaceae bacterium | reverse complement strand
CTGCGCGCGATCCTCCGTCAGGACCCCGACGTGATCCTCGTGGGCGAGATGCGCGACGCCGAGACGGCAGGCATCGCGATGCAGGCGGCGCTCACGGGGCACCTCGTGTTCTCGACGCTGCACACGTCGGACACCGTCGAGACGATCGTGCGTCTCGTGGACCTCGGGGTGGAGCCATGGATCGTGGCGAACGCCCTCTCCGCGGTCCTCGCGCAGCGTCTCGTTCGCGTCGCCTGCCCGCACTGCAAGCGCCCGGCGAAGCTCGAGCGCGACCTGTGGGACGGAGACGAGCTTCTCCTGCCCGCCGGAAGCGACGTCGTCCGTCCCCAGGGCTGCGCCCAGTGCATGCGCACCGGGTACCGCGGAAGAACGGGGATCTTCGAGATCGTCGAGCTCGACGACGACCTGCGCGATCTCGTGAAGGCCAAGGCCCCGGCCCGCGCCTACCGCGAGATCTACCTGCGGCGCCGCATCCCGAGCCTCCGCAGGGCTGGTCTCACGAAGATCCAGGCCGGTGTCACCACGGTCGAGGAAGTGCTACGTGTTACTTGATGAATAGCTCCGCCCTGATCCTGGCCATCGCCATCGGGATGGGCGCGACGGCCTGTGGCTCGAGTCACTCCACGCCCGCCTCGCCCTCCAACGCCGACGGCGATTCGACTGAACCCGGCGCCGCCAATTCGCAGCCCGGCGACAACCCCGCCCGCTTGCTGACGCACGACGAGTGCGTCCAGCTCGGCGGACTCGTTTCCGACGCGTGCCGCGACATTCACGCGCGTTCCGCGCAGGTCGAAGGCTGGTGCAACGACGTCGTCGCGAGCAACGAGTCGGGCGCGTGGGTCGAAGACTGCGCGAAGCACATCCACCTCATCGACTCGATGTGCTTCCGCACGGCGAACAACGCGCGCGGCATGATGACCTGCGACCGCACGGTCGAGCACTGAGGTCCTAGGGGACGATCAGCCGGATGACGCGGGGGACGACCTCGATGGTCGCCTCCTTGCTCGCCTCGTATTCCTCGCCGTCGATCTGCGCCGCAGGCGCTGGGCCGTCCTGGTGCCACGTGAACCGGATGGTCATGCGCGAGGCGCTGAAAGGGTGGGAGTGCTCGACGCCGATCGTGTTGAGCATCTCCTCGGTGATCGGGTTTCCGTCGAGGTCCACGATGGCCTTGCTCGTCCAGTCGAGCTTCCCACGGAACGGGACCACCTCGAAGCGGCCGTCGTCGTGCCGGCTGTTGCGGTCGAAGACCCACGCACCGCCGTAGACGCGCGTGCCCTTGACGACGAGGTCCGTCAGTCCCTCGAGGACGACGCTGCGCCCATCAGCCTCCACCGTGGCCGTGAAGGCGTCGTCCACCACGAAGGAGTCGAGGAAGACGCGCAGGAGGGCGCCCGCGTACACGAGGTGGTCGCGGTAGAACATCTTGAGCAGCGGGGCGTGTGTCTCCACGAGGGCGCGGTCCTCGTTGCGGGCGCGAAGGACGCGGGCGCTGATGCCCCATCCCGCCGAGTCGAAGAACCATGCGGGGGCCTGACCCGGTACGAGCATCTTGCCCGCATCGAGGCGCGTCTCGTGGCCCTCGGCGACGACCGCCAGGTTCGGCTCGAGCGCCGCATCGCCCGCATCGAGCCCGAAGCTGCGGCCCTGGTCGTTCGCCGTACCGGTGGGGAGCATGCCCATGGCGACGTGCTCGGCGCGTCCGCTGTCGATGAGCCCCGAGGCGACCTCGCGGAAGGTGCCGTCGCCGCCCATCGAGATCACGCAGGCGTAAGGGCGAGCACGCAGGGCGTCGGCGACGGCCCCGATCGTCTTTCCACCCGGCAGCGTGGGGAGCACGTCGCAAACGATGCCCGCGCTTGCGAGCCACTTCACGGCGCGATCGATGCGCGCCGCGTTGGCTCCGCTCTGGGCCGTCGGATTGCCGACCAGCAGATGCGTCGCGTCGCTCACGGTCGCGCCTTGAACGCTTCCACGAGCCGCTCGGTGGCGGTGTAGGGGTCGACCGTGCGCGCCTCCACGTCGCGCAGGGCCTCGTCCACGCGCGGCCCCAGATCGTGCACCGCCGCCTCGATGAGCGCCTCGCGCAGCCCTTCGCGCAGCTCCTCCGCCAGCCGCGCCTCGCGCCTCGCGCGTCCGGTCGCCGTTCCCTCCACCCACGCGCGGTGCTCGTCGAGCGCCCTCACGAGGTCCACGAGGCCCTCGCCGCGCGTCGCCACGCACTTCACGATGGGCGGCGTCCAGCGGCCTTCCTGCTCCCCTGCCCCGCCGGCTCCGACGTGCGCATCCGACGCCGTGTGCGTCTTGTGTCCGCGATTCCTCGAGAGCGCGCGGATGCTCTCGTTGCCGAGGGCGATCATGAGCTGCAGGTCGCGCACGGTCGAATCGGCGCCCTCACGGTCCGCCTTGTTCACGGCGAAGACGTCGGCGCACTCGAGCAGGCCCGCCTTGATGGCCTGCACCTCGTCTCCCATCCCCGGCGCCATGACGACGAGCGTCGTGTGCGCCGTGCGCGTGATCTCGAGCTCGTCCTGCCCCACCCCGACGGTCTCGACGAGCACCACGCCGTAACCGCACGCGTCGAGCACGCGCACCACGTCGCGCGCGCTGCGCGAGAGACCACCGAGGTGGCCTCGCGTGGCGAGCGAACGGATGAAGACCCCCTCGTCGAGGGCGTGCCGCTGCATCCGGATGCGGTCGCCGAGGATCGCCCCGCCCGAGTAGGGGCTCGACGGATCGACGGCGACGACCCCCACCCGCACGCCGCGCCCGCGATACGCCTCGATGAGGCGATCGACGAGCGTCGACTTCCCCGCCCCCGGGTTGCCCGTCACGCCGAGGACGAACGCCTTGCCGGTGTGCGGCCAGAGCGTCTTCAGCAGCTCGAGCGAGCCGGGCGCCCGGTCGTCGACGAGCCGCATCGCACGCGCGACGGCCCGCGTGTCACCGGACATCACCCGCTGCGCGAGATCCGCCCCGGTCACAGCTTGCTCAGCTTGCGCTGTACGGCGTCCTTGTCCACGGGGCCCTCGCCCGCGAGGGCCTTCTGGTACGCATCCTTCGCGCTCGCCTTCTCCCCCTGCGCCGCGAGCGCGTCCCCCAGCACGGCCCACGCCGGACCCCACCTGGGAAACTCCTGCGCCGCCTTCATGCCGAATGCGCGCGCGCTCGTGTCGCGTCCTCCCGCGTGACACGCCTCGGCCGCGTGCACGAGAGGCGTGGGATCCCCGTGATCGAGGCCCCACGCCGCCTGGTACGCCTCGAGGGCCAGATCGAGCTCGCCCTTGTTCGCGTTGCCGTCGGCGATGAGGAGCTTCGCCGGCGCCGAGTTGGCGACCAGCTTGAGCGCCGCTTCCCCGGCGTGGATCGCATCCTCCGGACGGCTGTCCGCGAGCGCCACCTTCCCGAGCAGGATGTAGGGCCCCACGCTCGACGAGTCGGCATGCAGAGCCGCATCTCCCGATCTGCGTGCCTCGATGAGGCGACCGGAAGCGAGCTGCTGGTTCCCGAGCGCGAGCCACGCATCCGAGAACGACGGCCGCTCGCGCGTCGCGTGATCCAGCGAGGCGACGCTCTCGGCGCTGGGCGCCACGGCCACGCCGAGCTCGTAGAGCGCTTCCGGCCCGTTCGGGTCCATCTGCAGCGCCCGACGCAGCTCCGAGACGCCTTCGTCGTGCCGGCCATTCCTCACGAGCAAGCGCCCGAGCGCGACGTGGGCGTCGACGGCGTCGCTCTTCAGCGCGATGGCCGCGCGAAGCGATGCCTCCGCCTTGGAGGGGTCCACGGCGAACTCGTACGCCCTGCCCTCGGCGAGCTTGGCCTCGTAGCACTTCGGATCCTTCGCGAGCGCGAGCGCGGTCTCGTTGAGGGCCTCGGTCGACCGCTGCCACACGAGATGGGCCTCCGCCGCGCACGCGTGCCCCTCGGCCACCGCCGCGGGGAGCTTCCCGAGCACCTGACACGCGGTCATCGCCTGCGCGAAGTCACGGCGGTCGACCTGGGTGCGCGCGACCTCCCAGTGGAGCTGCACCAGCAGCTCGACGAGGTTGGCGTGCGCTGCCGACACGCCGATCCCCCGCCGGAGCTCCGCGAGCGCCTGCACCGGGTGACCCGCGCGCCTGAGGGCACGTCCGAGGGCCAGCGCCGCCGACGGGTCCGTGGGGCTGCTCTTGGCCGTCGCCTGGAGGCCCGACACCTGGGATTCCTGGGCGAATGCCGCCTGCCCCAGCATGCATGACAAAACCATGACTACTGCGAACGTCGAAATCCTCATGCGTAGCTGCTGACGCACTTCGTAGCACATTCGTCTCTTTCGACGGTTGATCGCGAGCAATGTGTTGCTGCCGGACCCCTCCTGTGGTCCTTTCAGGCGCCCCTTTCTAGGGGGCGATACGCGAATCACTGCAGGAAGAGGGTGTCCGTGAGCAATCTGACCGACTACGTGGTGTTCAACGACCAGAAGCTCGCCAGCCGTTACGAGCGTGGCCGCATTCCCATGACGACGCTGTTCGAGGCGTACCTCGCCGGGGACCTCGACATCCCGGACATGGATGCCTTCCTCGACGCGCGTGACGGCATCGTCACGTACACCCTCACGATGGATCACGTGAAGCAGCTCTTCCTCCACCTCATCCCCGAGGTGGCCATCCACTCGAAGAAGCAGGACACGCGCATCGTCCGCGAGCACTACGACCGCGGCGACGACTTCTTCGAGGCGTTCCTCGGCGACCGCATGGTCTACACCGCGGGCTTCTTCCGCGACGAGTCCGAGACGCTCGAGCAGGCGCAGGACAACAAGATGGACACCGTCTGCCGCAAGCTGATGGTCCAGCCCGGCCACGAGATGCTCGACATCGGTTGCGGCTGGGGCACGCTCGCGCTGCACGCCGCGAAGAACTTCGGCGCGCAGACGACGGGCATCACCATCGCCGAGAAGCAGACGGCGTTCGGCAACGCGCGCATCGCCAAGGCCGGCATGGCCGACAAGGCGCGCATCGAGTGCTTCGACTACCGCGACATCCCGCGCAAGAAGTACGACCGCATCTCGAGCCTCGAGATGGTCGAGCACGTCGGCATCAAGAACCTGCCGAAGTACTTCGCGATCGTCCGCGACCTGCTCAAGGACGACGGCCTCTTCTTCCTGCAGTTCTGCGGCCTGCGCCGCGGCGCCGGCAAGGGCGTGCCCCCGGCCGGCCTGCAGCCGGAGGACATGATCTGGGGCCTCTTCATGAACCACTACATCTTCCCTGGCGCGGACGCGTCGCTGCCCCTGAGCGACATGGTCAAGGGGATGGAGAAGGCGGGCTTCAGCATCCACTCGACCGAGAACGTCAGCATCCACTACTCGGTGACGATCAAGCGCTGGCACGACAACTGGCAGAAGAACCGCCCGGCGATCATGGCCGCGTACGGCGAGCGCTGGTACCGCCTGTGGCACCTGTTCCTCGCGTGGTCGTGGCGCATCGGCGCGCAGGGCAACGCCGAGTGCTTCCAGGTCGTCGCGCACAAGAACCTGAACGACTTCGACCGCAAGGTGTTCATCGGCCGCCACTCGCTGGCGCAGGTGAAGCCGCTCGACCAGCGCGAGCGCATGGTCGCCAGGAACGGCACGGCGCACGCGGAGTGAGAGAGAGAAACAGGACGGTCAGAAGATCAAGAAGGTGATCTTCTGACCTTCTGAACTTCCTGTTCAATCCTCGCGATGGCCCAGCGGGCTGTCTCGCGGACGATTGCATCGTCGTGATGTGCCGCGGCCTGCTTCAGGGCAGGTAGCGCCGAGGCGTCGCCACGGTTGCCGAGCACGATGGCCGCGTTGCGGGCGAGGCCGGCGCGTCCGGCGCGTCGTAGCGGGCTGCTCTCGCTCCACTCGTCCCAGGTCGCGTCGTCGATCGAGAGGAGCTCCTCGAGGCGCACCGCGGACCAGCGGGCGAGCGGGGCGAAGGGATTGCCGTCGACGGCCTCGGTCGAGGCGCGCGCGCCGGCGCTCGCGTTGAAGGGGCACACCGTCTGGCAGTCGTCGCAGCCGAAGAGGTGGGCGCCGATGCTCTCGCGCATCTCGACCGGCACGGCACCGCGCTGTTCGATCGTGAGGTACGAGATGCACCGGCGCGGGTCGAGCACGAAGGGCCGCTCGAATGCGCCCGTGGGGCATGCGTCGAGGCAGCGCGTGCAGCTCCCGCATCGCTCGGCGATCGGTGTCCCCGTTGGACGGAGCTCCAGCGTCGTCACCACTTCGCCGAGCATGAACATCGATCCCGCGCCGGGCACGATGAGCATCCCGTTCTTGCCCACGAAGCCGAGCCCGGCTCGCGCCGCCCACGCGCGCTCGAGGATCGGTTCCTCGTCGAGCAAGGGGCGTGCGTGCACGCGCTCGCGCAGGGGCCCGTCTGGCGCACCTATCGACCGGATGAAGGTCGCGAGACGCCTGAGCCGCTTGCGTAGAAACTTGTGGTAGTCGCGGCCGCGCGCATAGCGAGCGATGCTGCGCGAGACCTCGCCGTTCTCGGCGTCGCGCGGATAGCGTCTCGCGACGCATACGATGCTCCTCGCCCCCTCGAGTATTTCGTCTCCGTCGAGTCGCGTTCGGGCGCGCGCGTTCTCCGGGGTCGCCAGCCAGGACATGGCACCGTGCATGCCCGCGTCCACGAAGGATTCGTAGCGAGCGACGTCCTGCTCGACGGGCACGCGGGCGTCTGCGATCGCGACTGCATCGAAGCCGAGGCGCTTGGCCTCGGTCACCACGTGATCGGAAAATGAGACGCGCGACGGGGCCATGCTCGCTTTTCGTTCGACTATGGTGCCACCCGACATGAGAACGGGTGGGAGCCTAATCAAGTTGCTCGCTACGACCATGGTCATCATGGGCGCGGCGTGCAGCTCTAGCAGCAGCCACGGCACGGGCGACGGCGGAACGGCGGGCTCGTGCAGCAATCCGCCGAAGGTCGAGGACACGAGCCTGCAGGCGTGCACGAGCTGCTCCTCGATGGCCACCTGCACGCCGTCTACACCGCTCGAGGCGTGCTGCACGTGGGTCGGCGAGCCGAACGCGGCGCTCCAGCGCGCGACCAACCTGCACCGCTACTCCGCTCCCGCCGGCATGACGACGCCTGACCTCTCGTGCCTGAGCAACCCGGGCACGCTGGGCAAATCCGCGAACGTCACGCTGACCGGCTACGTCTGGATCTTCTCCAACGGCGTGACCGACACCTCGGGCAACCCGAGCAGCTCGGGCGTCAAGGTCGAGGTCTTCACCGAGAATCCCCAGCACGACGGATCCATCTCCGCGGCGCCCATCGGTTCGTACACGACGAGCCCGTCGGACAAGCCGGACCCCGTCGACACCACCTGGCTGAAGAACTGCTCGACGGGCTGCAACCTGCGCCAGTACAAGATCCCGAACATCCCGACCGAGACGCCTCTCGTCATCAAGACGAGCGACGCGGCGGGAGGGACCGACTGGGCGACGGTCTACGACTACAACATCTACTTCTCCAACGCGCAGGTGCAGGCGGGCTTCCCCAACGTGTCCAACTGCCCGGCGGGCGACGCCTGCTACGACGCGACGGCAGCCGCCGCGACCGATCTCGGCACCGTGGCAAACGTCCTCGGCGTCTCGGTCAACGCGAGCATGGGCCTCCTCGCCGGCGAGGTGCACGACTGCGGGGACGTGCGCATCTTCGGAGCGACCGCGAACACGGACACGCGCGCCCAGACGCAGACGTTCTACTTCACCGACGACGAGGGAAACCCCCTGCCCGACACGAGCGTGTCGGTCACGAGCCACCTCGGCCTCTTCGGCGCGATCAACTACCCGACGGGCGTGCCCATTCGCGTCACCGCCGTCGGCGAGGACCCGAGCGCGGCGGGGAAGTTCCTGATGCTCGGGACGTATGTGGTTCAGATGTACCCGGGCGCCGTCACGGCGCTGGCTCTGAGGGGGCGAAGGCCATGGCAACCTTGATGAGCGGCGGGGCACTGGGAGACGAGCTGGCGCCTCTGACCGAGGCGACGCAGGATGCCCTCTTCGGCGGGAGCGTGGTGCTCTTCCAGCCGCCGCGGGGCGCGGGATACAGGACCAACGTCGACGCCCTGCTGCTCGCCGGCTTTGCCACGACGAGCAAGGTGGCTCCGCTCGCGTTCGACCTGGGCGCCGGCGTCGGCGCCGTGGGCCTGGCCCTGCTGCGCCTCGGCGCCGCGAAGCGCGTCGTGTTCGTCGAGATCGACGAGCACCCGGCGGCGATGGCCCGGAGGAACCTGGACGCCAACGGCTGGACCGCTCGCGGCGAGGTCGTCAGGGCCGACGTGCGCGACGTCGCGCGCTCGCGCCGCGGCGAGGCGTCGCTGGTCGTGTGCAACCCGCCCTACATCGCCCCGGGTCGCGGCCGGGTCTCGCCGTCCCAGGCACGCGCGAGGAGCGGGGAGCTCGGGACGTTCGTCGAGGCAGCCCGCCAGGTCGCGGGACGCAAGGCCCGCGTGTGCTTCGTGTATCCGGCCCAGGAGCTGGGCACGTTGCTCGAGACTCTGGCGCAAGAGGGGCTGCATGCGAAGCGCCTTCGCTTCGTGCACGGCACACCGGAGGCGCCTGCTCGCGTCGCTCTGGTCGAGGCACAAGCCGGTCGTGCCGGGGGACTCTCCGTGATGTCACCGCTGGTCGAGCGTGGACCGCGGGGGTACACGCCCGAGATGCAAACGCTCCTCGCGAGAGGATAGCGAGCGAAGCAGCCGGCTGTTCGCGCGCCCGATCCCGACCTCGACCCCGACCCCGACCTCGACCCCGACCCCGACCCCGACCTCGACCATCACCTCGCGCCACAGAGACGATCGAGCGCGATGGCGCAGGCAGCACGGACGCTGAGATGGTTGTAGCCAGCCGTCGCCGCGTCGATGGGCTCGAGGAGAGCGTCCACGGTGCTCAGGACCCCGCTGGCGAGGCCCCAGCCGGTGCCGAAGAGGATGAGGACCGGCTTGCCGCTCTCCACTTCGAGCTCCCGCCTGGCTTCGGCGAACGTGAGGGCCCGGCTCGACGTCTCGATGCGACGTGCGGCGGTCGCCCAGAGCTCCACGTTGGCTCGCCCACCCAGGGCCTCGATCGCGTCGTCGAGCGACGGGACGATCCGAAGGACCGATAGGGCCTCCTTGCGATC
>DATJYG010000131.1:0-6242 GCA_035499695.1 Polyangiaceae bacterium | reverse complement strand
GCGAGCAGCGGCGGCGTCCACTTCACGTGGAGTCCGCCCTCGTAGAACTGTCTCGCCGGCCAGCCGGGCATCGGCGAGATGTCCTGGGCGAGGTAGAGGCCCACCCGGAACATCGGGATGAGCGCCACGTGCCCCTGCAGCTCGAAGGCGGGGCCGAAGCCGGGCTGGCTCGCCTGCGTGCTCGTCGTGAACCGCTTCATCGCGCCCGCCTGGGCGCCCACGTCCCAGTTCACGCTCGCCTGGCCGCGCGCCTCGCGCGAGGCGAGGAGCAGCGACGCCTGCACCGCGACGCACGCCGCGACGGCGGCGGCACCGACGCGCATCAGTTGAGGGGGCTCTGCTTGGCGCGCAGCTCGGCGAGGCGCGCGCGGATGCTCTCGGCATCCGGCGACTGCGGCACGAGCTCGAGGAGCCGCGTGAAGTCCTCGCGGGCCGACTCGACCGATCCGAGGCGCGCCGCGAGCATCCCGCGCTCGCGCAGCGCCGGCACCGAGTCGGGCTGCAGGGAGATGATGCGATCGAGCGCCAGCAGCGCGCGCGCGAAGTCTCCCCGCGTGGCGTGGATCCACTTCAGGTTGATGAGCATGCGCACCAGCACCGAGCGCGAGCTCGCCGGCGCGAGGTGCTCGTGGGGGACGAGCGTCCGCTTGGGAGCCGCGCGCTCGAGAAGACGCTGCAGGCCCACCTGGTCGAGCAGGCGCCCGCCGAAGAACGGGTCCACCGCCACGGGCGCGTCCTCGCGCTCCTGCGCGTCGACGCGGACGAGGAAGTGCCCCGGGAAGCTCACGCCGCGCGCGCGCACCCCGACCCTCCGCGCGACCTCGCAATAGACGAGGGCCAGCGTGATGGGGATGCCGAGCCGGCGACCGAGCACGTCGGGCAGAAGGCTGTTCTTCGGGTCGTAGTAGTCCTGCTCGTTGCCGCGGAACCCGACCTCCTCGTAGAGGTACGTCGAGAGCGCGCGAGCCTGCTCCTCCGGCGTCAGCGCCGCGAGGCCGCGCGAGACGAGCGGCGCCGCGAGATCGTCGAAGCGCGCGAGCGTGCGCTCGACGTCCAGCGTCGCGTACGCGTCGCGCGCAATGAGCGCCGCGCCGACCGCGATCTCGATGCAATCGTCCGGGAGCAAAGCGAGCTGCTCGAACGTTGCGGGTCGGGCGATCGGCGCGCCCTGAACCAGAGGCCCTTGCCCCGCGCGGGGCGAAACGACGGTAAACGCGTCCGTCAGCGGCGTGGAACTCGCGCTGTAGTTGGCCATCCGGTTGCCATGGAATGCACCCTTTCGGGCCTACCTGCAAGCCGCCCTTGACGAGGGCGGCCTCTAGCGAGCATTCATGGCGCCCTCCATGCCCAAGCAATCGACCCGGGGAGGCACCCTACGCCGCAGCTTCCAGAAGGCTCGAGACGTCCACCCGCGAGGCATCACCGGGCGCGAAACGCCGCACGCCGTCATCACCGAGCGATTCCCCGCCTACGTGGGCCGGCAGGAGCGCACCGGCTATGAGCTCATGCGGCGGAGCATCGAGCAAAACTGCGCGGTCTTCCTCACGTTCAGCGGGGCGATGACGCCGGCGGGGCTGCACCAGTCGTGCATCATCCCGCTGCTCGAGCGCGGCCTCGTCGACTGCATCACGACGACCGGCGCCAACCTCTACCACGACGCCCACCGCATCATCGGCCACCGCATCCGCGAGATCGACCCGAGCGCCGGCGACCTGCAGTACCGGCTCGCCCGCATCATCCGCATCTACGACCTCGGCTTCTGGGAAGAGACGCTGCTCGAGACGGACAAGCTGTTCTCGGCGCTGCTGCGCGGCCCGGAGTTCCAGAAGCGGATGACCACGCCCGAGCTGCACTACCTGCTCGGCGCGCGCATCCACGACATCGAGCGGGCGCTCGGTGTGAAGGAGCCTTCGCTGCTCTCGACGGCGTGGAAGTACGGCGTGCCCATCTTCGTCGGCGCCGTGCAGGACGGGTCGATTTTTCTCAACGTCGTGAAGCTCAAGCGTCTGCTCGGCGAGTCGTTCAAGCTCGAGATCGACGTGTGCGAGGACGTCTTCGAGATGGGCGCGATGCAGCACCACTGCTTCTCGACCATGGACCGGCGCATGGCCGTGTGGATCCTCGGCGGCGGCGTGCCCAAGAACTACACGCTGCAGGGCGAGCCGCTGCTCGACCAGATCCTCGGCGTGCCGACCGACGGGTTCGACATCGACGTGCAGTTCTGCGTCGACCCCGTGGACAACGGCGCGCTCTCCTCGTGCCCCGCCGGCGAGGGGCATACGTGGGGCAAGGTGTCGGCCCAGAGCGTCGAGACCGGGAGCATCTACGTGCACGCGGACGTCACGGCCGTCTTCCCGTGGCTGGTCTACGCGCTGCTCAGCGACCCGAAGATGAAGCGCAAGCACTCGCGTCTCTACGACGAGCGCGCCGGGGCCATCGCCACCTTGCAGCGCGAGGTGGACAAGCGGCGCAAGATGCTCGGCAGCACCATCGACTACCCCGTGCGTGGCGTGCGCCGCCGCCGAGGCTAGCGAGAGCGCATGCTGCGCACCCCGACCCTCGAGGAAGCCCGCCGCGCCATCCGCCAGCGCAACGGGCGCCTGCGAGCGCTCGTGCACGTGCTCCACGAGCCGCTCGCGGGGGACGCGCGCGGTCCGCTGGCCGGCGTGCCGTACACGCTCAAGGACACGTGGGACACCCCCGGCATGCCGACGACGGGCGGCTCGTGGCGTCACCGTGAGCGCATGCCGAGCGAGGCGGCGCGCGTCTACGAGGCGCTCGGCCGGACGGGCGCGGTCCTCCTCGGCAAGAGCAACTGCTCCGACCTCGCGCTCTCGTGGGAGAGCTTCAACCATCTGGTAGGCGCGACGCGCAACCCGCACGACGAGTCGCGTTCGGCGGGCGGCAGCTCCGGCGGCGCGGCGTGCGCCGTGGCCTCCGGCATGGCCGCGTTCGACTGGGGGACGGACTTCGGCGGCTCCATCCGCTTCCCGGCGTCGTGCTGCGGCGTCGTGGGGCTGCGGCTGTCGAGCGGCCCGTGGCCGGTGGACGAGCAGCACTTCCCGCGGCTCGCGCCCCACTTCTATCCGTGGGTCGGCATGGGGCCCATCGCGCGCACGGTGGCCGACTGTCGCGAGCTGCTCGGCGCGATGCGCGAGGTGCGGCGCGACGCGCCCGCGGCGCCCGGCGGGACGAGCGACGTCGTCCTCTACGGGCCGGACCGGGCGAGCCTCGGCAGATGGCCCACGTTCGTCGCCGACGCGGCGCGGGCGCTCATGGCGGCCGGGGTGCGCTTCGAGATGGAGCGGGGGCTGCCCCCGGCGAGCCACGCGAACAACCTGTACAACGCATACGTCTCGTCGCACTTCGACGAGTTCTCGTCGACGGGCGAGATGGAATTCACCGAGGGCCTGGCGGCGGTGCTGCTCGGCCTCGCCACGCTGGGGCAGCTCGACAAGCGCGTGCACCCGACGAGCGGCGCCCTGCTCGCGCTGATGGCCGTCGGGAGGAACACGATCTACCGCGACGGGGCGCGGTGGGAGGACGAGCTCGAGGGCCTGCGCGCCGCGATGCAGGCGGTCTGGTCGACGGGGCGCCTGGTCGTCGCGCCGACGACCACGAGCCTGCCCCCGAAGCACGGCCGCGCGGCGCTAGACTGGAACGTGCTCGCCTTCACGAAGCTCGGCAACATGGTCGACTCCACGTCGGTTTCGATCCCCTTCGGCGTCTTCGAGGGCACGGCCCTGCCGCGCGGCCTGCAGATCCTCGGGCCGCCGGGAAGCGAAGAGCGTGTGCTCGAGCTCGCGCAGAAGCTGGAGGTTCGGGGCTAGGCGCCCCGAGCCAACCACTCATTCGTAGCCGAGCGTCACGATGAGCTCGTAGAGCGCGAAGACGGCGTCGGCCATCTTGTGCTCGAAGGCGAGCCCCGCCTGCCACGGCGGCCCCGACGGGGTCACCCACGCCACGCGGGCCCGCAGCACGAGCGGGTCCCACAGGGTCGGCGCCGTGAACGACAGAGTCAGCCATTCGCCCGGCGCGACCCGCTCCTCCAGCACCACGCGAGCGCCTCCGAGGCCGATGTCCTCGACCGCCGCCTGACGCTGCCAGCCGGCCTGAACGTGGGTCGCGAGGGCCCTCAGCCGCACGCTTCGGCGCGCGTGTGCGCGGAAGGCCACCGAGCGCCCGACACGCGAGCTCTCACGGTTGCGGCGGTTCCCGTCACCGGCCCCCGCCGCTCCCCCTGGCGCAGAGCCGCCGCCTCTAGCCGCCGACGTCACCCGTCCTCACCCTTGTCGACTCTATCACGCCGCACGTTGGCTTTTTGCCGGCCGCGCGGGTTACGATGGGCCAAGCTGCCGCCGGACAGGCGGGCCCGCCATGAGCCAGGACACACGCAAAGACCGCCGCGTGAAGATCGTGAGCCTGAACGTCCGCTACAAGAGCGCGACGGTCGACGAGTTCATCGAGAACCACGCACACGACGTCAGCCGCGGCGGCATCTACATCAAGACGGGCAATCCGTTTCCGCCCGGGACGCTGCTCAAGTTCGAGATCCGCCTGGCGAGCGACCAGGCCGTGATCGCCGGCGTCGGCCGCGTCGTGTGGAAGCGCGACCCGGTGCAGGCGAACGGCGAGCGGCCCGCCGGCATGGGCGTGAAGTTCATCAAGATCGACGAGCCCTCGAAGTCGGTCATCGACAAGCTGGTCAACACCCGTGACGACGCGGGCAGGGCGTACGAATCGGAGCCCGAGACGACGAACGAGCAGCCGACGCCGATCGCCGCCATCCCGCAGCACGGCGCTGCGGCGGCCGCGAAGCCCGCATCGGCCTCGTCGGGCGCCGTGGGCGGCTCGGCGACGCCGATGAACCGGAAGGCGACGATGATGGGGCTCGGAACGCAGGGCCAGTCGCCGTTCGCCGACGGCAATCGGTCGAAGCCCACGCCGGCCGGCGGATTGGCTGCGCCGGCCCCGCGTCCGGCGGGCGATGCGATGTTCCCCGAGTCGAAGGCCGCCGAGGGCGAGGGAGCTCCGAAGCAGGAGCAGACCGTCATGAAGCAGGCGGCCGAGCTCCTCGAGGAAGCCCTGCGCGAGGCGGGCGGCTCGATGGAGGAGATCGGGACGAACCCGCTCTTCTCGGGCGGCGACGGCGGGAAGGCGGCGGCGACGAAGGCCGAGGCGCCGGTCGCGGCCAAGGAAGAGAAGAAGGCACCGGCGCCGGAGCCCAGGGAAGAGAAGAAGGCGTCGACGCCGCCGGCGGCGAGGGGCGGCGACGGCGACGAGGCGGCCAGGGCCCGCGCGATGGTGGCGGAGATGTCGCCCGCGCCCGTGCGCAAGAGCGTGTCCGAGCCCCCGCCGCGCACGTCGCGCGAGTCGCCCGAAGCGAAGCGTCCGAGCGCGCGGCCGGGTGCGAGCGTGGCGGCGGCTCCTGCAGCGAAGAAGGGCGGCGGTGGAACGTTCATCCTGCTCTTCGTCGTGGTGGCTGCGGCGGCGATCGGCCTCGTGATGTTCCGCGACCAGATCTTCGGCGGAGGCGCGCCTGCCACGACCACGACGGCCGCGCAGGTCCCGACGCCCCCGCCGCCCGCCACGACGTCGGCTGCGGCAGCGACCGACACCGCGTCGGCAGCGACGGCGGCGGGCTCGGCGTCCGCAGCGCCCAGCGCGTCGGCGGCCGCATCGGCCAGCGCGAGCGCGGCGCCCTCGGCGACCCCGAAGCCCACGGCTGCAGCGGCGCAGACGGCGACCGCGGCAGCGACTGCTCGGGCGACGGCGACTGCCGCGCCGACGCAGACCGCAGCGCCCACGGCGACGGCCGCTCCGACCGCCACCGCCGCTTCCACGAGCACGGGTGCTGCCGCGACCGCGACGGCAGCGCCGAAGCCCAAGCCGAAGCCCGCGCCGAAGCCGACGGATAACGACAACCCCTACTGATCGAGCCCCAGCTCGCGCAGGATGCCGACGAAGCCGCGCACGATCGCGGCGGTCGCACCCCACACGAGCTCACCGTCGACGGTCCAGCCGCGCCACGGGAGCATGCCGCTCGGCGGCGCGAGGAAGGCGTGCAGCGGCGCCGCGAACGCGCGCGCGACCTCGCTCGGGTTCGGGCGCGGCTCGACGTCGTGCGGGATCCACCCGACGAACGGCGAGATGACGTACCCCGTGATGGTCAGCGTGTCGTCGAGCGCGCCCAGCACGTCGACGCGTGCGCGCGGGATGCCCAGCTCCTCGTCCGCCTCGCG
>DATJYG010000130.1:0-2525 GCA_035499695.1 Polyangiaceae bacterium | reverse complement strand
GCAGGCGCAGCACGCGAGCGCCGCGAGCACGATGAGCAGCAGGCGCGCGAGGCGGGCCCCCACGCGCAGCAGGATACACGCCGGGGGGACCGTATCGGCGGCCGGGCGAGGTCGTCCGGCCGTCGTCCGAAGGGGTGCGGGTGGCGGTCTCGATGCTCCGGGCGTCGTGCGGAAAGCCGTGGCCGTCCTCCAAGGTCGTGCGAACGGCGGGCGAAGCAACTCGGTCGACGCCCCGAGCACTTCGGACGGCAAGAGGAGCAGTTCCGACGACGTCCGGAGCAGTTCGGACGGCGTCAGGAGCGCTCGGGGCGACGTCCGGAGCGGTTCGGACGACGTCCGGAACACTTGGGACGTCGTCAGGGGCCGTTCGTACGACGCGCGGAGGACTCGGGAGGTGCTCGGGAGCGTTTCGGGCGACTCGAGGACTTTCTCCTGCTGCGAGTTCCGCTGCGGCTGCACGCGCGTCACGACAGCATGGCCCCCGCCGAGCGAAATCGTAGGTGCCCCTCACTTTTTTCGGCGGCGACGAACCCGCTGGAACCACGCACGGATCGGACGATCTCGTGGCGAGAAGCGCGCCCGTCGTCCCGGTGGCGGCGTCACGAGCGTCACGTGTGACCAATAGAGGGGTGAAGGCCGCGCAATCGGGCGGGGCCAGTCAGTCGACGAAAGAGGTACGCACCATGGGTACGAAGCAGACGAGTCGCACGGACATGCTGGCAGCGGATCAGGGGATGGTGGACGGCATCGCCAAGAACAAGGCGAAGCTGCCGCCTTCCTTCGAGATGGAGGGTCAGACGATGACCCCCGATTCGGTGAGCCAGGTCTTCCAGGACCGGATTGCGACGGGCAAGGCGGTGGTAGACGCCGACAATGCCCGGACCAAGGCGGTCAAGGCGGACCGGGACAAGCGGCAGCAGACGAGAGGGGTGGCCCTCTCGTTCAAGCGGCTGCTCATCGCGCTGTTCGCGCAGGATCCGGCGATCCTGGGCGACTTCGCGGTGGAGGCCCCGAAGAAGGGGCAGCGGACGGCGGCCAACAAGGCCGACGCCGCGGTGAAGGGGAAGGAGACGCGCAAGGCGCTCGGCACCAAGGGCACGAAGCAGAAGAAGCTCGCGCTCCAGGCCGCCGAGCAACCGAGCGCGGCTCCTGCGGGGAACGAGGCTCCGGCGGCCACCCCGGCGGCTCCGGCTCCCGCTGCAGCGCCGGCGAACAAGCCCGTGAGCTGACGGGCGACGTGCGGGCCGCCCAGGTCCGCACGTGAGGTGGGGGAGGCGGCTCCGGTTCACTCCGGGGCCGCCTTCCGTCTATCGTGCGCGCCATGCGCGGCTTCTGGGCGCTGATCGAGCGGGCGGTGGCTCTCGTGAGGAGCGCCGAGCTCGCGGCGTTGCTCGAGCCGGAGGAGCTCGCGGCCCTGCGCGCCGAGCACGTCATCCAGCCGTCGTCGCCCCCGGGCACCGCGAAGCACGAGGCATTCGAGGAGATCTCGACCCCCGATCTCGTGCGCCTGCTGCGGAGGCTCTACGGCGCCGATCCACGCGGGCTGACCACGCCTGGGAGCTTCACGGCGCAGCCGCAGAACCTGGGCTGGTGCGGCAAGGGCGCCGACGAGCGCGAGCTGGTGCTCGTGGCGCGCGGGAGCCTCGCGCGTTCCACGGCGATTCACTCGAGGCGCCGCAGTCTGATCCTCGTGGTCTCCGGGCGGACGCTGAGCGACGCCGAGCGAAAGAGGCACGCGCCCGGCGCGTTCCTCGAGGTGCACGCGCTGGACGAAGTGCTCCGCGTGAGCAATGGACGCATCGTCCTCGCCGGGAGCCAGCCTGTCGCGCCCACGGATGCGCCGTCCAATTCACGCGCGCGCGCCAAGAAGGAGCCCAAGTCGCCGCCGCCCATCCTGCCGGTGCCCGGCGCGACTCGCTGGAACCTCGTCGCCATGTATCTGCTGAACGAGCGCACGGTGCGCATCGACTGCGGCGGCCGCTCGTACCGCCGCACGCACATCGACATGGGCATGGCGCACGGGAGCCATCGCCGCAAGACGAAGGTGTGGGAACTGTTCGTCGCCTTCTGCGATGGGCACGGCTACCTGCAGACGGCGCGCCTCGGCAGTCAGGGCGCCACGAAGAATCTCGTGTCCCGGCTGCGCGACGCGCTGCAAGCGGTCTTCAGGATCGAGGACGACCCCTTCTTCGAATACAGCCGCGGCACCGGCTGGCGGACGCGCTTCGTGGCCGGCGCACGCCCGCCCGAGGATCGCTGGGAAGAGGGCTAGATGACGCATCTCGAGACGATCGGTGCGTGGGTGGCGAGCGGGGCGGCGGCGCCCGAGGATGTGCGGCGCGCGGCGCGGGCGCAGGTGATCGACATGGCCGCAGCGGTGCACGCGACGGTGCGCTCGGGGATCGGGCGCGTCGTGCTCGATGGGATCGCGGCGCTCGGGAGCACCGGGAAGGCGACGTCGCTCGCGGATGGGGCGCGCGTCGGGGCCGTGGATGCGGCGATGGCGAATGCGGCGATGTCGATGG
>DATJYG010000129.1:0-3030 GCA_035499695.1 Polyangiaceae bacterium | reverse complement strand
GCAGAGCAACCTCTCGGCGCGCAACATCAGCACGCTGAGCAGCCTCGAGCCGTTCTTCAACTTCAGCATCAGCGGGCAGATCCCCCTCTTCACGTGGGGCAAGATCGACAACGCCCTGCGCGCCGCCGAGGCCAACGTCCGCGTCAACGAGTGGGACATGGAGAAGGCCAAGCAGCAGGTGCACATGGACGTGCGCCGCGCCTGGTACGGCCTCCAGCTCGCGCGGGACGCCAAGTACGTCGTCGACGACGCCATCCACCGCATCGACAAGGGCATCGACGGGGTGAGGGAGAAGATCAGGAAGGCCGACCCCAACGTGGGCGAGGTCGACGCGCTTCGCCTCGAGACGTACAAGCAGGACGTCATCTCGCAGTCGCTGTCGGCGCCGAAGGGGGAGGCATACGCGCTGGCGGGGCTGCGCTTCCTGACGGGAGTCGAGACGGGCTTCGACGTCGTCGACCAGCCCCTGAAGCGCCCGGATCGCCCGCTCGTCGGCATCGCGCAGTACCTCGAGGCGGCGCGCGTGCTGCGGCCGGACGTGAACATGGCGCGCGCGGGCGTGGTCGCGCGCAAAGCACTGGTCGACTACAACCGCGGCAAGCTCTTTCCGGACTTCGGCCTGGGCCTGGGCGCGGACTACGCCCTGTCTCCGAACGCGACGCAGCAGAACAACGCGTGGGCGTGGGACCAGTTCAACCACTTCTGGTACTGGATCGGCCTCGGTCTGAAGTGGAACCTGGACCTCTTGCCGCAGTCGGCGCGCACGCAGCAGGCCGAGAGCCAGCTCGAGGAGACGAGGGCGCTCGAGCGCCTCGCGCTCGGTAACGCCGAGTACGAGGTGGAGAAGGCGTACGCCGACGCCGTCGAGGCCAAGGGCCGCGAGGAGGCCTGGGACCGCGCCGAGCACCTCGCCAAGCAGTGGATCGTCACGGTGCAGGACCACATCGATCTCGGCACGTCGGACGAGCGCGGGCTCCTCGAGCCGCTCAGGGCGTACGGCAACGCGCGCATCGCGCACCTCTACGCGCTCATGGACCTCAACGTGACGATGAGCAACCTGGCGCTCGTCAGCGGGTGGGACGGCGCTGCTCCCACGGGCGGCTGACCTGGCTCACCACGGGCACGTGGCCAGCGCGAGCATCGCGAGGAGGCGCGCCTTGACGACGGTGAAGTCGGCCAGCGCGAGGTTCAGCTCCGCCTGCCGGTGAGCCTCCGACGCCGTCACGAGCTCCAGGCTCGTGCCCTGACCGGCCATGTATGCCGTCTGCGTCATCTGGTCGTTCTTCGCCGCCAGATCGCGCTGCTCGGTCGCCACCTTGTCCGATACCTCGGCGACCTGGAGCTGGCGCTGCGCCTGCTCGACCTGGATGACCGCCTGGCGCCGCAGCGACTCGAGGTTCTGCGCGGCGATGTCCTGGGACGCGCGCGCCATGCGCAGGTTCCCGTAGCGCACGCCTCCGTCGAACCAGGGGATCGTCAGGATGCCCTGGACGTTCCACGTGGGGTCCGGCGCACCGAGCGCAGGAGCCGGCGAGAAGTAGGTCATCGTGCTCGTGGCGTTCAAGGTCGGCAAGAACGCGAAGTAGACATTGCGCAGGTTGCGCTTGGCGACGTCCAGGGCTCGGCGTGCCGACGCGATGTCGGGCCGCTCGTCGATGTTCTTCACGACGCGGCAAGACTCCATGGCGTTCTGGGCGAGATCGTTGACGTTGATCCCCGGCGCCACACCCGTCTCCTCGGGGATACCGAGTGCGAGCCCCAGGGCCTCGCGCGCCTCGCGGAGCGACTCGTCGCCGGAGACGAGGGAGGCCCGGGCGTTGGCTGCGTTCTGCTCGGCGCGCACCACGTCCAGCCCGTTGGCCGCGCCGAGGGCTTGCTTGCGCCGCGTGATCTCGAGCTGCTCGAGGGCGACCTTCAGTCCCACGCGATTGATCTCGGCGCTGCGCTCCGAGGTCACCACGGCGACGATCTGGTTGGCCAGGCTGAGCGCCAGAGTGCGCTTCTTGTCGTCCACCGAGAGACGCGACACGTCCTCGTTGAGCTCGTCGATGCTGATCTGGTCGAACTGCTGGATGTTGATCAGCGTCCCAGAGAGCGCCAAGTTGCCGGAGTACGTGGTGGTGCTCGCCGACGCGCCTGCCCCGGAGATGAAGATGCTGTTCGACCCGGTGAGAAACTGGTGCGACATCCCCCCGGTCGACGTCAGCGAGGGCAAGGGGCCCGCGAGCGCGATGCGCGTCTGTGCCTCGGCCTGCAGGACCTGATCGAGGGCGATCTTCAGGTCGGTCGACCGAGCGCGCAGGTAGGCGACCGCCTCGGCCCACGAGCTGAGGATGCGACGCGGGGCCGGCACCGGGGCGAGCATCGGGTCGCTCACCTGGGGAGGCGGCGGGACGGCCAGTGGTCCCGAAGTCGGTGGTGCGGGTGGCGGCAGCGTGGGCGCGGGGGTCTGCGCGGACGCCGTGATGGGGAGGGCGAGAAGCGTGATCGCGAGAAGGGCCGTGCGCATGGGCTCTCTGTGGCTAACCCAGTTGGGTGCTCCGATGCACGCGAAAGCGTGTTCGTAGCCCCGCCCATTCGTCCCAGCCGGGCGCGGAATTTCAGCGACGGCGCAGCGTGGCGTACCGGGCGTCCCCCGGCGTCAGATCGAGGTGGGATCGCAGCTCGCCGAAGCGCCCGCGCAGGCTCGCGGCGCTCACGCGGAAGCAGGCGGCCACTTCCGATTGCGTCAGCGGCACGTGGTCGACGAAGACGATGGCGTAGGCCACCGCAGCTGCCAGCGCGTGCACGGCGGTCGTCCCGCGCGCGCCCGCAGGCCTCGCGAAGTAGGACATCGCGTCGCGCGCGAGCGACTTGGCGCGCGCGCGCTGCTTTGCGTCGAGCGGCAGGCTCGCCAGACCGCGCGAGAGCACCGCGTCCACCTCGGCGAGGAGCGCCGACCGGACGGTCCGGCGCGAGCCCGAGTCGCGGCGCTCGGCGTCGTCGTCGTTGCGCGCGAGGGCGTGCATCGGTGCGGGGCGGGGGAGCGGA
>DATJYG010000128.1:0-4657 GCA_035499695.1 Polyangiaceae bacterium | reverse complement strand
CTTGGGAAGACCCCCTGTGCGAAATGGGGAAGACCCCATCGATGCCTTGCCCATGGCATGAGGATGCGTGGGGAAGCCCGGTACCCCGAATGGGTAAGACCCCTTTGTGCCATGGGGATCCCCGGTACCCCGAAGAGGGATCCGGGCTCCATCATGCATCCCACCCCACTTCCCCGCGTCCGGCAGCCCTGCGGGATCAGGTGGTGGTCGCCCTCGGCGCGTCAGAGCACGAGGTAGCGGCCGCTTCGCAGCAGCGGAGAGCCGTCGAGGTCCACGTCGGCGCCGGTCGCGGCCATCACGAGCTGCATGGCGGCGTCCCACTCGGCGCCCGTCTGCTCGGGGAAGGTGGCGCCGAAGCCGAGGTGCAGGCCGGGCATGTTCTGGTCGCAGCAGATCTCGCCGGTCGCGTCGCGAAGGCCGATGTTCGTCCCGAGCACCACCATGCCCACGCGGTCGGCGTTGCGCTCGTTGTGCAGCAGCGTCTCGACCTGGCTCGCGATGGCGCGATCGGGGCAGCTGATCGACCGGCAGACGCCGCCCCTGATCTCGACGCGCACGGGCGTGCGCGAGATCACGCCGGCGTTGGCGCCGACCTGCCCGCCGAGGCTCGCGTCGGCGACGTACATCCCGTTCACCTCGCCCGGGCACGTGAACAGCTCGCCGCTCGGCAGATTCTCCCAGCGTCCCGGGCGCACGATGCCGACGCGCTCCTGCCACCGGTGACGCGGATGCAGGCGTACCTCGAGGTCCGAACCGATCGTCGAGCGCATCCGCAGCACCGAGTCGGGGCGCAGGCGAGTGCGCACGGCGCGCGTGGCGTCGACGACGCGCTGGTGGTCCACGGCGAAGCCCGTGAGCATCGCGGCGCGCCCCAGGCCGACCATGTGCGCGTGCCGCAGCCGAAGGTCGGTCACGATCTTCGCGTACTCGACGCGCATCGACCACTCTTCCTCGTCGAACCCGATGAGCAGGATGCTCGCCTGCGCACCCTCGAGCAGACCGCGCAGCGACGCGGGAACGGCGCGCAGGGGGCGGCGCCCGAGCTGGTCAAGCTGCACCGCGATGGCCTCGGCGCCCACGGTGCGCGCCGCCTCGGACAGCGCCGCGCCGAGAGCCGCACGCGGCGTGTCGACGACGATGACGACGCGGTCGCCCGCGACGACCCCGAGCGAGCCCTCGATCACGCGCCGCGAGGCCTGCGACAGATCGAAGTCGAGATCCGCCAGCCTCAGATTGAGGGGAGTGCGCGACCGGGGCGGCGGCCTGCTCGGGGGCCTGCTGGAGGGCACGTATCCAGGGTAACCGAGGTCACGGATAGCAGGAGGACATGTTGCCGTTCGAGCCGCACCCGTGGACGCACGCGTCCTGAAGCCCCACTTGCCCCCCCGTGCAGCCGATGAGGATGTCCGCGTTGTCCGGGTTGAAGCCCGAGAGGTCCCTCCCGCAGTAGTCGCCGTTGGCGGTCCCCCCGCAGGGGTTGCACGAGTCGGGGAAGGGATCGACCACGTGCAGGCACCCGGCGTCGCAGAGCGTGATGTCTCCGATGTAGCCGCCGCTGCAGTACACGAGGTCGGCGTCGGGAAGCGGCTCGTCCAGGCCGTTGTTGCCGCAGCGATAGCCGTTGCTCTTCATGAAGCACGGGTTCCAGTTGTCGACGGTGGACGTTTCCGGCGCCACGTCGTCGCCCGTATTCACGTCCAAGCCGGTGTCCTGGACCTGCTGCTCCTGGGTCACGTCCATCACGGAGGCATCGTCACCCCCGGTCGGCCCGCCGTCGCTCGAACCGGCGTCCTGGTCGTGGAACTGCACGATCAGCGAGCACGAGAGCGCCGGCGCGAACAGCGCAGCGATCCACGGGAGCTTCGTCGCGCGAACCACGGTCAGGCATTCTACCCCGCCCTAACGCCTCGTGATTGTGCGACGATGGTGCCATGGCGCAGGACGCCGGCCCGCCCGGACCCTCCAGGGCGAAGGCGAGCCAGACGAGCAGCGAACCCGAGACCCTGCCCGGGAGCGTGCTCGAAGAGGCCGAGGTCGAAGAGGAACTCGAGGATCTCGACGACGACCTGGGGTCCATCGACAAGCTCCTGGCCGCGACCGATCAGGGGTGGGACATCGACGCGCAGGTGCTCACGCTGCAGCAGGCGGCGGCGACGAAGCCCCTTGCCGAGCAGAGCGGCGCGACGGGGATACGGCCACCGATGCCCTCGCGGGCGGTGCACATCCCGACGCCCTTCGAGCTCGCGCCCGCCGGAATGACCTCGTCGTCGGTGCTGCCGCCGGCCTCGGTGCCTCCGCCGTCCATCGTCCCGAAGCGCGGATCGAAGGCGCCCCCTCCCCTGCCCCGAAAGGGCCCGCCGCCGCTGCCGCCCTCGCCGAGCCTGAGCCTGCGCACGCCCGAACCGTCGCCGGTGCGGCTGCCGGCCGACATGTCTCAGCCCGGGGTGCTCGTCGACCTCCTCAACGCGCGCATCGTGACGCTCGAGTCGAAGGACGACAAGGTGGGCCTGGCGCGGGCGCACATGGAGCTCGCCATCGCGAGCGAGGCGATCCTCGGCGACGACAGCCGCGCGACGATGCACGCCGAGGCGGCGCTGCGCGTGGACCCGACGTCGTCGGCCGCCCACGCGATGCTCCGCAGGAAGAAGCACGCGCGCGCGGCGCTGCCGGCCATGCTGGCGCACCTGGAGCACGAGCTCTTCGCGGCCACCACCGAGGCGCACAAGGTGGAGCTGCTCGCCGAGAAGGCGAGGCTGCTCGACGCGGTCGGCGAGCGGAACCCCGAGGTGCGCTCGACGTGGGAGCAGGCGCTCGTGCACGCGCCCAACCATGCGTCGGCGCTCAAGGGGCTCGAGGCGGAGCTGGTGCTGCGCGCCCAGACGAGCAACGCGCCCGTCGACTGGGACGCTCTCGCCGTGCACCTCGGGCGCATGGCGGACGCCTACGGCGCCGAGAAGCGGCTCGCCGCGTGGCTGCACGTGGAGCGCGCGCAGATCCTCGAGCGGCGGCTCTCGCGCATCGATGCTGCGCGCGGAGCCCTGGAGCGCGCCCTCGAGCTGGACCCGAGCGTCGGACCAGTGCGCGACGCGCTCGTGCGGCACGTGGCGGCGCACGCTGACTGGGGAGCGCTGGCGAGACTCCTCGACGAGGAGGCGCGCATCGAGTCGAGCATCGCGCGGGCAGCGCGGCTCGAGCTCGACGCGGCGGCCATCTACGCGACGCGCCTGGGGGACAACATGCGCGCGTGCGAGCTGCTCGAGAGGGCGGCGGCGCGCTCGCCGACGTCGGCGCTCGTCGACCGGCGCGTCCTCGACGAGCTGGTACGCTTGCACGAAGCGGATGGGCAGTGGAAGGACGCCGCCCGCGCCCGCCGGGCGCGCATTCGCTTCGTCAACGACCCAGCCGCCATCGCGTGGGAGCTGAGATCGCTCGCCTCGCTCGCCGAGAAGGACGACGACCTGGACGCGGCCGTGGCCGACGTGCAGCGCGCCCTCTCGGTGGACGCGACCGATCCGACGCTCGTGGAGATGCTCGACCGGCTCCTCGCGGCGACGGGCAAGCACGAGCAGCGGATCGCGACGTGGCTCCAGGAGGCCGCGCGCACCGACGACGGGCCGCGACGATCCAAGGCGCTCGCACGCGCCGCGAAGATCTGCGACGACATCGGGCGACCCGCGGACGCGCTGCGCCATCTGCGGTCGGCGTGGATCGCTGCGCCGGGAGACGCGGCGGTCCTCGACTCGCTCGCGCGCCTGCTCGCTCCGGTGCTCTCCGAGTCGGTGGACGCAGGGGCGCGGTCACTGGTCGAGCTGTACGCGCAGGCCGCCGAGCAAGCGGCCGACAAGGGACGGAAGATCGCGTACCTCGAGAAGGTCGGGCTGCTCTGGGAGGAGCTGCTCGGCGATCCGGCGCGCGCGGCACGCGCGTACGAGCAGGTGCTCACGCTGGATGCCGACCGCCGCACGGCGCTCCTCGGCCTGGAGCGGACCGCCGCGCGGCTCGGCGACGCGCGGACCCTGGCGCGCGCCCTGCTCGACGAGGCCCGTGTCGCGACGGATGCCGCGACGAAGCTCGCGCTGCGCACCCGCGCCGGCGAGGCGCTCGCCAAGCATGATCCGGCGCGCGCCATGCAGATGGTGCGCGAGGTGCTCGTGGCCGATCCAGCGCACGCGGCGGCGCGCGTCCTCGAGACGCGTCTCGAGGAGGATGCCGGACGCTGGGATCTCGCAGCCAAGTCGCTGCGCGCGCGCATCGAGCACGCGCCCACGAATCCCGAGAAGGTGTCGCTCTGGCTCGCGCTCGCGCAGCTGCAGCACCAGCGTCTCGGCAAGCCTCTGGAAGCGATGCGCTCGCTCGAGGAGGCGCGCGCCATCGACCCCGCGCACCCGGTGCCCGCGGAGGAGATCGCCCGCGTGCTGGAGGACCACGGCGACGCGAAGTCGCTGCGCGACGCCATCGAGCGCCTCGCGGCGCACGCCGGGACGCCGGACGAGCGCGCGCGCCACTTCGCACGCGCCGCCGAGATCGACGAGTTGCGCCTCGAGGACGACGCGTCGGCTGTCCGCACCTACCACCGGGCGCTCTCGGAGGCGCCCGACGACGACCTCGTTGCCGAGCGGTTGACGCGCGTGCTCGCTCGCCGCGCCCGTGCGGCTGG
>DATJYG010000127.1:0-49502 GCA_035499695.1 Polyangiaceae bacterium | reverse complement strand
CGTTGGCCGTCACGGCGCCGCTCGGGTAACGCGCCTCCCACCACCACTGGTGCCCGATCACGACGAGGTCCGGCTCGCGGTTCGCGGGGGGATCCGAGGCGGCCATCGCGCGCGCGGTGAGGACGAAGAGCCCGATCACGATCGCGAGCGGCAGGAGGGTCCACGCGAACTCGAGCGCCTTGTGCCCGTGAACCTGCGGCGGCTCCGCGGGCCGCACGCTCGCGCGGAAGCGCACGACGACGATCAGCAGCAAGAGAGCGACGAGCGTGCCGATCACGGCGCAGACGACGAGGGTCTGGTCGAACAGCTGAGCGATGGCCCGCGCCTCCGGAGACCGCGGGTCGAACGGCGACGGGTCGATCATGCCCCGCGTGCGAGGCTAGAGCAGCTGTCCCTCCCGGCGCTACGGGAATGCAGAATTACGGCCTGCGCGCACGATCCGAGCGGATCTGCTGCAAAGTGAGCGCCTCAGCGAAACAGCTTGTACGCCGGGATTCTCACGACCAATGTGCCCCTCGGAGGGTGCGCCATGGGTCGCAATCGCGCGCGTCGCAGGGCATCTCTGTCGCTCCTGTTCACGTCGGCGGTCGCCGCCTCGTTCGCACTGGGAGGCGAGGCGCGCGCGCAGAATCGCTACGGGCACCTCGGCTTCTTTCCAGGCCGGCAGGTGAGCAGGGTGACGGCGTCGGATCCCACGCAGTGCGGGGTCGCGACGTATTGCGGCGGACCGGTCATCTCGAACGTGCAGCTCGTCACCGTGTTCTGGACGAACCAGGTCTCGTCGACGACCACGCTGTGGGCGCCCACCTATGCCTCGACCATCGTGTCGAGCGAGCTCCTCGACATGCTGTCGGAGTACTCGACCGCGACACAGCCGGGCACTCTTTGCCCGCTGCAGACCGACGCCGGGGTCATCTACCAGGGTCCGGCGACGCCCTTCTCGACCGGGCAGACGATCACGCGCGGCACGGCGACGCAGCCCTACACGATCACGCCGACCCAGCAGACCGGGACGACCATCACCGACGACAACGCGGCGATCGGCGCGGAGATCGTGGGCCAGATCATGGCCGGCAACCTGCCCAAGCCCCAGTACGACGCGCAGGGGTATCCGGACACGCTCTACATGATCTACTTCCCGTCGAGCATCCAGATCGACCTGCTCGGCTTGCGCTCCTGCCACGGGTTCCGCGGGTATCACTACAGCACGCCCTACACCGCCGCCGGGTGCAAGGGTCAGTACATCCCCTACGCCGTCATCCCGGACTGCGGCGGGGAAGGCGACCAGCTGTCGGACGTGGTCTCGCACGAGCTTGCGGAGGCCATCACCGATACGGACGTGGGGCCGACGACGCCGCCGACCGCCAACTACCTCGATCTCGCCTGGTACCTCGGGCCGTCAGCTGCGTGCAATGCCCAGAACAACGGCCTCGACTGCCCGCAGAACTGCGGGGAGGTCGGTGACGTCTGCGAGGGTGGTGACAACACCATCCCGAACACGACCATCGTCAGTCAGAACATCTGGTCGAACACGCAGATGTCCTGCAGCGTGAACAATCCGAGCGTGGGCACGCAGACCGGGGCGAGCCCGGTGTCCGTCTGCACGAGCGGCAGCAGCAGCGGGAGCGGCAGCAGCAGCGGCGGGGGCAGCGGCAGCAGCAGCGGGGGAGGCAGCGGCAGCGGGAGTGGGAGCAGCGGCGGCAGCGGAAGCGGCGGCGGCAGCGGCAGCGGGAGTAGCTCCGGTGGGAGCGGTAGCGGGGGCGTCGACGCGAGCACGCCCCTCGAAGACGCGGGCGCCGGTGACGGAGGCGGCAACGGCGCCGCCGGGTCGGGGAGCAGCGCCGGGTGCTCGTGCGATGTCGTGGGCGGTAGCTCGTCGAGCGGCTTCGCGGCCCTCGCCGGGTTGCTGGCTCTCACCCTGCTCGGTCGATCGCGGCGCAGGTAGGATCAGAAGAGCTAGAATGCCTCCCCCGTGAGGCCGAGCCACGTCGCCGCTCCCCTCGCGGCGGCGCTGCTCGTCGCCGCGGGCGCGTGCTCGGTCGACACGGCTCCCGCCTGGCTGCGCGCGACGCCGCCGGGCAGCGGGCCGCAGGTGCAGTTCGATCTGTTCCACAAGCCGCTGCCGAACATCCCGGCGCCGAACGACGTCGCCACCGTGCCGGACCCCACGAGCCGGACGGGCCGTCGCATCAACGCCAGCGTGATGGGGCCCACCAACATGGAGCAGATGGCCCGCCAGCAGTTCGACGAGATGGAGGGCTGGGGAACGACCGCGCCGATCACCGTGAGCTTCGACCGCGAGCCATCGGCGGACCCGCGCGTCGCGGCGATCGACCTCGACGACCTGCGGGCGCGGATGCAGAACGACGGCTGGGACACGACGAACGACGCGCTCTACGTCGTGAACCTCGACACGGGGGTGCCGGCGCTCCTGGACCTCGGCTCCGGGGACTTCCCGCTCACCATCGTGGATTCCACCGCGTACTACCCGAACGACGCGCACGGCACGTCGAACAACCTCGTGCTCGAGACGAACGAGGAAGGGCCGGGGCTCACGCAGGCCGACTACCGGCCGTCGCTCGATCAGGACTTCGACGGCGTCCTCGATCACCCCGACACGCTCGCGCCCGCGGGGGCGAGGCCCGGCGTGGACGACGTGATGAGCTGGTACGAGCGCCAGAGCGACACGCTGATCGTGCGGCCGCTGCTGCCGCTGGCGCAGAAGACCGAATACGCCGTGGTGCTCACCGACCGGCTGCACGGCCCCGACGGGCAGCCGATTCGCTCGCCGTTCCCGGGCGTGTACCACCCCGAGCAGATGCAGGGTGTCGCGCGTCTGCAGGGCGTGCTCTCCGATCCGGCGCGAGCCAACTACTACGGCAGCATCGCCGGCACGGGGCTGGCCCACGTGGCGTTCGCGTGGACCTTCACCACGCAGCCCGTCGCCGAGGACATGGTGCTGCTGCGCGACGGTCTGTACGGCAAGGGGCCGTTCGCCCGGCTCGCGTCCCAGTTTCCCGCGAAGCTCACGCTCTTCCCGGCGGCGGGCAAGGCGATCACGCCGGACCTCGAGCCGTCGAGCTGGCAGAGGCTCGCCGAGTGCGCCGGCCCCTCGAAGACGCCGTACGTGGTGCCATGGGACGACGTGAAGCCGGCGATCCTGCCGCTCCTGCCCCAGCTTTTTCCGCTCTCGGCGACGCAGCAGCAGGGGCTCAGCGACTCGCTCGAGAACGTCGACTACTTCGTCGTCGGCACGTACCAGACGCCGTATCTCATCGGCGATCCCAAGTCGACCGACCCCTACGACCACTTCCACGTGAACTTCGCGACCGGGGATGCGGACGTCCACGCCGACACGGGCCACTTCTGGCTCAGCGTCCCGAAGGCGCACGGCAACTCCAAGCCGCCGTTCCCGGTGGCCTACTGGCACCACGGCACGACGCTCTTCGACACCGAGATGTTCATCCACGCGGGTCGCTACGCGAAGAACGGCGTCGCCCTGGTCGGAATCGACGCGCCCGGGCACGGCATGGTCCTCTCGCCCGGGCAGGAGTTCTTCCTGAAGGCGCTGCTCACGCCGCAGTGCCTCACGCCCTTCACGACGGCGCTCGACTCGGGCCGCGCGATCGATCTCACCGGTTCAGGCACGCCGCAGTCGGGTGGGCTCGTCTGGTCGTCACACATCCTGAGGACCCGCGACAACGTGCGCCAGGCGGTGATCGACGCCATGCAGTTCACGCGCATCCTCGCGTCGTTCGACGGGAAGACGAGGAGCGACCAGGATTTCCTGGGCGACGGCCACCCCTCCCTCGCGGGCGACTTCAACGGCGACGGCGTCGTCGACGTCGGCGGGCCGAACGTCCCGTACTACGCGTCGGGCGGATCGCTCGGCGGCATCGTCTCGATGATCCAGGGAGCGCTCGACCCGTGGGTCGTCGGCGCGGCGCCCGTCTCGGGCACGGGGGGATTCATGGACACCGCCCTCCGCGGCACCGTCGCGCCGACGCCGGTGCTCGAGCAGGTGTTCGGGCCCATCGTCGTGGCCGTGCCCGCGTCGACGCGCAGCGACTCGGCGTGCAAGTCGAGCCAGCGGTCGGTGCGCTGGATCCTCAACAACCTGTTCGACTCGGTCGAGATGGAGATCGCCTGCCTGAACGCGAGCGAGCTCGATGCGCGCATGACCGTGCTCGTGACGAACGCCCGCACGGGCAAGCGCGCATGCGGCCGCACCGGGGAGGGGGGCATCTTCCGGGTCGCCATCCCTGCGAACGCCGGCGACGGCATCGCCATCGACGTCCTGGGCGCCCCCGATGCCATCGATTCGTACGCGACCTGCAACGAGAAGGCCGGGGTACCGGTGAAGCGGCACGTCGACACGTGGGAGCAGAAGGCGACGGCCTACGGATCGGTCGCCGACCCGTCCGACACCTGCAATGCGCCGCAGGGTTGCCAGCAGTTCCGCGCGACGTTCTACCCGGTGGGCACTCCGCTCGTGGCCCCCCTCGAGGGGCTCGGTCTCTCGCGGCAGACGCCCGACTTCCGGCAGCAGGTGTCGCTGTCGCAGGCCGCGCTCGATCCGGCGGATCCGCTCAACTACGCGCCCTACTACATGCTCGAGACCCTGCCGCGCCTCGACGGCTCGCCGCAGCCGCCGCGAGCGCTCCTCGTGGCCACGACCGCCGGAGACGATCAGGTCACGACGGCCTCGGGCCTCGCCTTCGCGCGTGCGGCCGGTGCGCTGCCGTTCCTGCCCCCGAGCGCAGCGACCAGGATGCCGGAGTACGCCGACTACGCGACGCCGCCGTCGCTTTACCAGACGTGGGGCAACCAGACACCCGACCAGGTGCTCGTGAACAATGGCGAGATGGAGGGCGTCTCGCGGCTCGGTCGCACGCCGGGCTCCATGTGCGGGACCAACTACGTCGTGACGAAGACGTGTGACATGCCTCCCAGCACCGATGCGCAGACCTGCGCGGACACACTGTTCGACGCGGACTGGCTCGGCGAGCAGCTCCAGGACTACGGCCAGCAGCACGAGATGGTGCCGCTCCGCATGGCACGAGTCCTCGGCAAGCGCGTGACCAGCGAGGATGGCCTGAGCGCGGCCTGGGCGCCCCGTATCGACGGGGCTCCGTTCTCGAACGACGGCGCCTGGAATCCGTCGGTGCCTCTCGTCGCCTCGGTCACCGCATTCCCGCAGCCCCTGGGCCAGCACGACTGGTCGGTGGGTGAGCCGTGCCAGTCGTTCGACACCACGACGTACATGGACAACCTGCTCTCTCACTTCTTCGAGAGCGGCGGTCGGGACCTCTATTACCTGAGCCACCCGCGCAGCCACGCGTGTCTCGCGACCACGAGCTGCGCCTTCTACCAGCAATGAAGTCACCGGCACCCTGGGCGCTCGTGGCGGTCGCGCTCGGCGCCGCGTGCTCTCAGACGGGAACGGCCATCCCGGAGTCGTTCACGGTGGGAGCGTTCACCGTGAGCATCGTGCCGGCATCGGCGAGGTTATCGGTGCTCGGTCCGGGCGGCGTTCCCTTGCTCGGCGGGATCGACTCGTCGAACGACGTGGGCAAGCCACAATCGGCGAACGACGACGCACCGCCGATGACCGGGTTCGCCGTGCGCGACCTGCCCACGACCTACAAGATGATGTACGGCTCCTTCGCGATCACCGACGACACGACCCTGCCCTGGCAGGTCGTCGAGCGAGCCGCGGTGTCCGGCAACCGCGTCGATCTGCTCGACGCCGGAGGGACGCGCGTCGCCTCGGTCTCCTTCGCGCGGGGAGACGAAGACGAGCACCTCGTGGCATCGATCACGGCGGGGGAAGGCGCGCCGCCCGCGAGCACCGACCCTGCCGCCCCGAGGCGGCGCATCTCGTGGGGCTTCTCGTGCGATGCCGACGATCAGTTCGCAGGCTTCGGGGCGCAGACCTGGGGCGTCGATGCCCGCGGCGAGACGATCCCGATCTGGGTCCAGGAGGAGGGCATCGGCAAGGACCTGAAGACCGACGACCCGACGGGCGTCTGGTACGTCGTAGGCCGCAGACACTCCGCCTACATGCCGCAGCCCGAGTTCCTCGCGCGCCGCGGCTACGTCGCCGTGGCCGAGACGAACGCTCGCTCCACCTTCGCGCTTTGCTCGGAGCGGCAGGACGTCGCGCGCATGGAGCTGGAGCTCCCCGTCACCGTCCACCTCTTCTACGGGCCGTCCCCGCACGACTCGCTGTCGCGCGCGACAGGGCACTTCGGTCGCCCGCGCGTGCCGCCGGCGTTCGCGTTCGCTCCGTGGAACGACGCGATCTTCGGCTCGGCCAACGTGCGGCGTGTCGCGACGAAGCTGCGCACGGTGGGTGCGCCGTCGAGCGTCATCTGGACGGAGGACTGGCGGGGCGGCGACTGGAACGGGGACAACTACACACTCAAGGAGGAGTGGGACGTCGACCGCTCGCTCTACCCGGACTTCGAGAGCGTGGCGGCCGACCTGCACGCGTCGGGCTTCAAGTGGCTCGTGTACTTCAACTCCTTCGTGCAGCAGGACAGCGCCGCCTGGCCCGAGACGGCGCCGCAGGGCTATCTCGTACGCCAGACGGACGGCACGCCCTACACCTTCACCGACGCGAAGTTCCGTCCCGCGTCGATGGTGGATCTCACCAGCGCGGACGCCGTCGCATGGGCCGTCGGCAAGATGAAAGCCGCCATCGCCCTGGGCGCCGACGGCTGGATGGGCGACTACGGCGAGTGGCTGCCGACCGATGCGGTGCTCTCCGCTGGCCGCGGGCTCGACTTCCACGACGAGTACCCCGTGCTCTGGCAGAAGGCGCAGCGGCTCGCGCTCGACGAGACGACCGGCGCCGACGGGATCGAGCGCCTGTCCTTCGTTCGCTCAGGATGGCTCGGCACCGCGCAGCTCGCCGACGTCTTCTGGGCAGGCGACCAGCGGACCGACTTCGAGCCCGACGACGGCCTGCCGACGATCCTGCCGATCGGCATCGGCGTGGGCCTCGCGGGCGTCTCGACCTTCGGCAGCGACATCGCCGGCTATCAGAGTGCGACGAATCCTCCGTCGAGCAAGGAGCTCTTCTTCCGCTGGACGGAGCTCGGGGCGTGGTCGCCGGTGATGCGCACGCACCACGGCACCGAGCCGAAGCTCGAGTGGAGCTGGGAGAGCGACGCCGAGACGACGGCGCACTGGGTGCGTTACGCCAACCTGCACATGGCGCTGGCGCCGACGATGCGCGCGCTCGCGCAGCAAGCGCACGACACGGGCATCTCGATCTGGCGCCCGCTCGCGGTCGAGTTCCCCGCGGACGCGGCATCGTGGCCGGTCGCCGACGAGGTGATGGTGGGCCCGGGCCTGCTCGTCGCCCCTGTGCAGACGATGGGCGCGACTTCGCGCAGCGTGTATCTGCCGCCAGGCACATGGTTCCCCTGGTCGGGAGGCGCGGCCATCGACGGAGGGCAGACGACGACCGCGCAGGCGCCGTTGGCCGAGATCCCGGTGTACGCGCTCGCCGGGACCATCGTGCCGGCGTACCCGGAGGGCGTTCAGACGCTCGTCCGCGAACCGTCGAACGCGGCCGGTGCACCGAGCGTGGGCGACGACCGGATCGTCTACGCGTTCGCGGGGGGCAACGGCACCACGTTCACCGAAGCGCCGGATGCCGGCGGCCTGACGTACGCGATGCAGCCGGCGGCGAGCATCACGTCATCGCCCGAGTGGAACGGGATGCCCCTTCCCGCATGCGACGCGGCTCTCGACGCGCCCTGCGCGCAGGTGGCCCAGGGGACGGTCACGGCTCGCGTCACCGGAAGCGGCACCCTCGTGACGAACGGAACGAGGCTGACCGCATCCGGTGGAGCGAAGGACCGCCGGCTCACCTGGATCATTCGCCTGCGCTAGAGCGTTCCGGCCACGTGCTGGCCGAGCTGATCCAGCGTCGCCTTCCAGCCGTGCGGCGCTCCGAGCGTGGCGGGCGATTCGAACGAGTACAGCTGGCGCACGGCGAGCGTGGTCTTGCCGCCGGACTCGCTGAACTTGACGGTGGTCTCGACGACGTTGCCGTCGGGGATCTTCCCGGCGAACTCGATGAGCTCGTGCTCGACGATGCGCCCGAACTTGGCGAGCATCTCGTGGGGCGTGCCGTCGGGCATGCGCATCACGATGCGGAAGACGCCTCCTGGGCGGAAGTCGACCTCGCAGTCGCCCGTGGTGAGGGGTTGCGGGGTGAACCACCGGGAGACGTGCTCGGCCTTGGTCCACGCTTCCCACACGAGGCGCAGCGGCGCGTCGAAGGTGCGCGACGTGACGAACTCGGGGCGCTTCGTGGTGGTGGGGCTACTTTCGGCCATGCTTCTTCTCCTTCTTCTTCATGGTGTGCAGGTACGAGTCCAGGCGATCGAAGCTCTCCTCCCAGTAGCGGCGGTAGCGTTCGAGCCAGTCGGTCGCTTCCTTGAGCCGCGCCGCCTCGATGCGACACGGACGACGCTGCGCGTCGCGCCCTCGCGAGATGAGTCCGGCACGCTCGAGCACCTTGAGGTGCTTCGATATCGCCGGGAGGCTCATGTCGAAGGGCTCCGCGAGCTCGAGGACCGTGGCCTCCCCCGACCGGAGGCGCGCGAGGATTGCGCGGCGCGTGGGATCGGCGAGGGCGGCGAAGGTGGTGCTCAGGTTGTCGGCGGTCATCGATGTGAACCAGTAGGGTAAATAACCTATTGGCTAAATACGGCTGCCCCTCGCCCCTGTCAAGGGCGGGTCCCGTCGTGGTAAGAGCGCGGGCCATGCGTCTCGCCGCGTCTACCGCTCTCGTGCTTTCGCTCGCCGTGGCCGCTTGCTCGAGCAGCAGCAGCGGTGGCGGCGGCTCGTCGTCCACGCCGTGCAACGAGAACCCGTGGGAGTGTCCCTCCGGGCAGACGTGCTGGCCTCAGAGTCAGACCGCGTTCGCCTGCCTGAACGCCGGATCGGGTGCGGTCGGCAGCGCGTGCCAGGACACGGCGGGGGCGCCGACGTGCGGCGCGGGCCTCTTCTGCCTTCAGAGCGCAGGCGCGACGGCGGGCACGTGCGTCGCGTACTGCAGCAACATGGACACGCAGCACGCCTGCACCGGCGGTGCCGCTTGCGAGCCGGCGGCTCTCGGCGGCGTCAGCGGTCCGGCGTTCTTTGTGTGCGTGCCGATGGCCACCGGAGGCGGCGACGGCGGCACGAAGCCCGATGGAGGCGGAACCGCCGACGGAGGCAGCGACGCCCCCGCCGGCGGCTAGCCTCGCGGATTACGGCGTGCCGGTGAAGAGCGCGATCGCGGCGCCCGTCGGGTCGGCGATCACGCTGAAGCGACCGATCTTCGGGATGTCGCTCGGGGGCATCAGCACGTTGGCGCCGAGCTCCTTCGCGTTGCGCGTCGCATCGTCCACGTTCTTGACGTGCACGTAGGTCATCCAGTGCGGCGGCGCCGGGACGTTCGGCGGCGTCTTCATGATGCCCGCCGTCATGCGATCGCCGCGCTTGGCGACCCAGTACTTGCCCATCGGCCCCATGTCCTGCGACTCGAACGCGTAGCCGAAGAGCTGTCCGTAGAAACGCGACGCGGCCTCGGGATCGCTCGTCATCAGCTCCTCCCAGCAGAAGGCACCGACGGGCGGGCGCTCGGGCTCGGCCTCGTAGGCCTTGCCGTGCTTGTAGAGCGCGAAGACGGCGCCCTGCGGATCGGCGACCACCGCGAAGCGGCCGACGTTCGGGATGTCCATCGGCTTCGAGATCACCTTGCCGCCGAGCTTCGTCGCCTTGTCGGCCGACGCGTCGACGTCTTCCACCGAGAGATACGGCAGCCAGTGCGGCGGCACGTTGGCGGGCGCCATCGACTTGGTGATCCCCGCCATGTCCTTCCCGCCGAGGAAGCAGAGGCCGTACGGCTCGCCCGGACCCATGGGGAACTCCTTCGTCTCCCATCCGAAGAGCGTCGCGTAGAACTTGAGCGCCTTCGCGCGGTCGTTCGTGTGAAGCTCGTGCCAAGAGAAACGGCCCACGTTCGTCGTTGCCATTGGGAACCTCCCTGTCTGGGTGTGCCGGCTTACACCCGCGCCGAAGCAAGGGGAAGCCACGGAGGCGGAGACCTGACGTCGCGGGCCGACGTTTCTGGCGCCCGGGGCCAAGAACCTGCGCGTCGCTGCGCCCTACCGTCGTGTCATGCGAAGAAGCACGCGTGAATACTGCGAGCGCTGCGACCGCCCTGTCGTCCCCCTGCGCCCGAGCCCGGTGTGGCGGGTGGCGTCCGTGGTGGCGCTGGGATTCTTCGCGGTGCTCGTCTTCGCTTCCGGGGCGAGCGGCCTGGGGATCGCCTTCGTCCCCGTGGTCGTCTTCTGCCTGGGCACTCTCGTCCTGGGACCCTTGAACGAGCGGGCCTCCGACCCCAAGCGTTCGCCCACGCCGAGCCCTCCAGCCTCGAGGAACACCGCCGCGTGTTCGGCGACGACCTGCACTTCGACGCGCCGCGGACCGAGCTCGAGATGGATCCTGCCGTCCTCGCCCGCCCGGTTCTGTCGGCCGACCCGCACCTCTGCGCCCTCATCGAGCGGCACGCAGAGGCTTTGCTCCAGCGCCTCCCGTCCAGTGGGTCGTTGACCGACCGTGCGCGCGCGGCCCTCGTCGAGGGCCTGCGCTGGGGTCGCACGGAGGTCGCGGCGGTCGCCGAGAGCCTTCGCATGAGCGCGCGCACGCTCCAGCGGCGCCTGAGCGCGGAGGGGACGTCGTACGCGGAATTGCTCGATGTGCTTCGGCGCGAGCTCGCGCTCCGCTACGTCGCGGACCACACCCTCTCGCTGTCGGAGGTCGCGTTCCTCGTCGGGTTCGCGGACCAGACGACCTTCCATCGGGCGTTCGCGCGCTGGACGGGCCGAACGCCGGGCGCGTTTCGAAAACGCTAGCGGCTGCCGCTGGCGAGCTTGCTCGAGCGGCCGAATCCTGGCGCGAGCATCGCCGCCATCTTCTCCGGGGACTTGATGCCCTGGGACGCCATCCACGCGTCGGCTTGCTCGCGCTGCACGCGCGCCTCCTCCCCGACGAGGAGCGCCCCGAGGGTGCGCCGCGCCGACGCAGCGTGCAGGCGCATGTCGACTGCCTCGAATCCCACCGCGGCGGCGCGAGTGAGCTCGATGGCCCGTTCGGACTTTCCCTCGCGAGCCGCCGCGCCGGCGCGAAGCAGCTTGGCCAGCGGGTCCGACCACGGCATCTCCTCGCGCTCCATCCGACGCGCGTCGCGCAGGGCCTCGCTCGCCGCCCGCTCCGAGCTACTCGCCAGCGCCGCGCGTCCGTGCATCCAGCGGCAATAGATGCGGATGCTCTGGATGCGCCAGGGCAGGAAGGAACGCTGCAGGGCGGGCCATCGCTGATCGAAGCGTGCGAGCGCGTCGTCGCCCCGGCCCTCGTACAGGTCGATGTTGGTCAGCGCGTAGAGCTCGTAGAAGTGCTCCATGTGCACGCCCTGTTTCGACCACTCGCTCATCGCGTCCGAGACGTCGCGGCGTGCAGCCGCCGGATCGTCGGCCGCCAGCCATCGCAGGTTGGCGAAGCCGATGCGCAGGTTGACCGACCCGTAGAGGTCTCCGCGGTCGATTGTCCCCTGCAGGTGCTTGCTGACGCGCGCCTGGAGCTCCGCCAGGCGGCCGAGCTGCGCGAGGGAGTTGCTCGCAAAGAGGTGCATCGTGTCCAGCTCCCACGAGACACCCACGCATCGTGAGCGGAAGACCTCCTCGGCGGCGTCGCACATCCTCAGCGCCTCGGCGTACTGGCCGGTCATGTAGTGGGCACAGGCGTCGCACCCCATCACCCACGCCTCGGTGTGGGCGTCGCCGCACCGCTCGACGAGCGGCTGCGCGCTCTTCATGATCCGACGCGTTCGCGCCCAGGCCGGGCCGCCGCCGAGCGCCGCATCGAGGACCTGCTGACCGAGCGCCCGCGCCACGCGCCGCGGCTCGCCGAGGCGGAGCGCGAGCAGCACCTGCTGAACGGCAGCGGTGCTGCCCTTGACCGTGTCACCCGCGAGCAGGCTGAAGGTCAGTGACCACCACATGTCGAGCCGGGTCAGCTCTTCGGGCGCGATGCGCGAGGCGTCGCGCGTGCGGAATCCGAGCCCTCGGATCAGGAGCCACACGCGGAGCACGATGAGCAGCGCGACCACCCTGCGCGGCGTCTGCGGCATGCGCATGCCGACCTCGCGCCCGACGGCGAGGGCCGCCTCGAGGCCCTTGTCGAAGTTGCCGCTGCGGAGGAGCTGCTCGGCGGCGCGTCGCCGCAGGTCGAGAGCTTGAGCCGCGTCGGCGCCCTTGGCCGCCGTACGGAATGCGTCGGCCGCCGCCTTGCCCAGCCCCGCGTTGGCGCGTGCCTCGCCGATCTTCACGAGCAGCGCGCGGTGCTCCTCGGCCTTCGTGGGCGGACTGGTCGCGAGCGCCTGCTCGTACCAGGCGGCGGCCCGGTCGAACGCCAGCGCTTCGGCCGCTCTGTCTCCTGCGCGGACCGCGTAGCGAGCGGCCTGCTCGGCGTCGCCGGCGCCGCGCCAGTGGGTGACGAGCGCCTCGGGATCGCTGTCCGGGAACGTCTCGAGCGAGATCGCGATGGCGCGGTGGCACGCGGCGCGCCTCGCCGCGTCCATGTGCGCGACGACCGCGGCCCGCACGCGATCGTGGTACGGCTCGATGCGATCGGTCCCGCGCGTCCCCGTCGCCTGCGCGAGATGCGCCACGCGCAGGAGCGCCACGCCCTTCGCGAACGCCTCGCGCTCGACGCCGCTCGCCTGCGCCACCACCTGCTGGGGCAGGGGCGCTCCCGCGAGCGCCACGATGTCCAGGATCGCGCGCGGAACCGCCTCCAGCCCGCGCACCATCTGCCAGAGCGCGTCCTCGAGCCGGATGTCGGCGCGAGCGTCGCTCGACAGCTCCGCTCCCATGCGCGCCATCATGTCGATGAAGAGCGGGTGTCCTCGCGCCTGCCGCGCCGACCACTCGGCCACGTCGGGATCCTTCACCCCGACGCGCTCGAGCAGCGTCGAGGCCAGCTTGCGCGCCTCGCCGTCCGACAGTCGGTCGAGCCCCAGTCGGACCACCTTGCTCTGCGTCGCCGCGAGGGCCTTGTCGAGCGACTGCGCCGGCGGTGAAGCGGCTCCGCCTTGCAGCGATTCGACCGACGTCGACGTGCGCACCGTCATCACCATGAGCATCCGGGGCGGGTCGGGCGGCCGCACGAGCTCGGGGAGCATCGCGAAGCTGTCGGCATCGGCCCACTGCGCGTCGTCGACGGCGACCACGAGGGCGTGCCGGTCGCTCAGTCGCACGAGCAGCTCGCGCAGCGCTGCGAACGCGCGACTTCGAAGCTCCTGCGGATCGAGGGCCGGCAGCGGACCGCGCGCCGCTTCGGCCACCTCCGCCACGCGACGCAGCACCGGGAACACCTTGAGCAGCGCCATCGGTCGCGCCGGAACGATCTGCCGCACCTCGTCGCGAGGCAGCCGGGCGAGCAGCTGCGTCAGCGAGTCGACGATGCCGTCGAACATCTTGAACGGCACCGACTCTCGCTCGTAGCAGCGGCCCGTGAGCACTGCGGCCCCGCTGTCCGCGGTCGCGAGCCCGTCGAGGAAACGACGGACGAGCGCCGACTTGCCCACGCCGGACTCGCCCTCGACGACGACGGCGACCGGCTCACCCTTCTTGGCCTCCTCGAGCGCCGAGGCGAGCACCTCCAGCTGTTCGGAGCGCCCCACGAAGGGGGCCACCTGCGTCATCGACCGTGCGCCGCTCGCGCCGCCGGATACGTCGCCGCCGAATGCGCGCAGCACGTCGATGCCGCTCGGACGCTGACGCGGATCGAAGCGAGTGAGGCGCACGCAGAGGGCATCCAGGTCCGGTGGCAAACCGTCGACGATCGAGCCTGGCGGCGGCGGCTCCTCGCGCTGCTTGCGGATGAGGACCTGCAGCGGCGCGCCCTCGAAGGGCAGCTTGCCGGTCAGCGCCTCGAACAGCATCGTGCCGACGGCGTACCAGTCGGCCTCGGGTCCGACGCGGCCCGACTCCGCCTGCTCCGGCGCCATGTACGCGGGCGTCCCCACGAGCTGCAGCATCGACGGGTGGTCGCCGGCGATGTTCGCGACGAGCCCGAAGTCGAGCAGAACGACGCGGCCCTGGGGTGTGACTCGGACGTTCGACGGCTTGACGTCGCGGTGCACCAGGCCGGCGCGATGCAGGACGCAGAGCGCGTCGGCCAGCTGGCGGAAGGAGGCGCGAAGGCGCGTCTCGTCGAAGCGGTCGCCGGCCGGCGCGCGTCGGAAGGGGAGCGTGGGCGCGAGCGCAAGCGGGCCCTCGCCGTTGTGCGAGGGGTGCGCGTTCGATTCGCCGATCGAGATGGTGCCGGTGCGCACGTAGTCGAGGAGATCGGGTCCCTCGACGAGCTCCATCGTGAAGCTCCAGGTGTCGCCCTCCGAGACGAGATCGCCGAGCGTCACGAGGTTCTCGTGCTGCACATCCTGCATCGCTCGAAACTCGCGCTTCAGGCGTGCGAGCGAATCGGCGGTGAGGTGCCGCAGCGTCTTCACGGCGACGCGCGCGCCGCGTTCGCGGTCGAGGGCCTCGTACACGACGCCCATCCCGCCTTCTCCGAGGCAGCGCACGACCTCGAACCGCTTCGACGCCGAGAGGGACATGGAATTACTCAGCTTTCGATTGTCGACGACCGAGCGGTCGACCGTCAATGGCGAGCTCTTCTACGGTCCCGCGTTCGTGCCGAATGCTGCCTGCTCGACGGCCGGGAACGTCGAGCCCCGCGCCGTCGGGCCGACCCAGAGAACGTCGGTGCGGCCGCTCACGTTGCCGCCGCGATAGAGGCCCTGCTTCATGTACGTCCCGCTCACGGCCGCGGGGAAGGTGGTCGCGACAACCTGCGTGAAACCCGCCTGGCCCTCGTTGCGGCGCCAGATCTTGATCGCGGCGGTCGCCCAATCCACCTCGATCACGACGTCCACCCATGCTCCCGGCACGAGCTGCCCGCCGTCCGAGAACTGCACGTCCTGCGAGCCGCTGAGCCACATCTTCTGGGGCGCGCCCGGTGCAGTGCTTCCTGCAGCGAGCACCGCCCACGGGGTGCCGCCGCCCGGACCGTGGAACTGGAGGACGAGCGACCAGCTGTTGCACAGGTTGCCGGCGCTGCCGCAGTCGGTCGACACGTTGCCCGGCCAGCTGCTGCCGCCCGACTCGAAGACCGAGTACGGGTAGGACGTCGCCGCCCAGCTCTTCGAGAAGTAGTAGCTCGTGGCGTAGTAGAGCGTTCCGCTCGAGGGGCCCTCGTTCCACTGGTTGCCGCTCGCGTCCTGCTCGGTGAGGCACTCGGTGCGCTCGCTGTTCTCGCCGAGGTTCAGCGGATCGTCGCCGGGATTGACCTCGAGCCGGGCAGCGGCCTTCCCGTGCCACGTCTGGAAGCCGCCGGGATCGGCCTGGTAGCGGCAATCGTCCATCTGCTGCGCGCCGTTCCAGCCGCCGTGCGCCGGGTGCTGCGTCCAGTCGGTCAGCGCGGTGACGCCGGAGGGGAGGCCCGTGGTCGGGGGCAGGCTGTATTGCTCGTAGTCGCCCGCCGCGACGTGCGGGCAGATCGAGCCGGTGGCGAGGGTGCCTCCGTCTCCACCGCCGGAGCTGCTCCCCGAGCTGCTGCCAGAGCCGCCCCCGGAGCTGCCGCCGGAGCTCGCGCTGCTTCCACCGCCCGAGCTGGAGCTCGAGCCGCCACTGCCCGAGCCGCTGCCGCTGGACCCTCCGCTGCTGCCGCCTGAGGAGGAGTCGATCCCGCCATCGCCGCCGGTCTGACCGGCGCCGCTGCCACCGCACGCGCAGACGGCGACTCCGAGCACGGTCCACCATGCGATCCGCACTGCTCGATGTTATCGCGTCGTGCTCAGGCGGCGTCGTCGAGCGGCGGGCGCTGGCCCGTGCGGGACACGAAGGAGACGAACCGCAACGCATCGATGTCGCGCAGCACGCCGACGAGCACTCCGTCCTCGCTCAGCACGGCGATCTCGCGGGCGTGCTTCGCCGTCATCGCGGCGAACGCGTTGCCGAGCGACTCGCGCTCGTGGACCGAGCACCACGCGGCCGTCACGTGGTCCGCTGCCCGGCTCCCGGAGTGCAGGTACGCAAGGGACACCGTCGTGCGACTCAACATGCCCATGAAGCGATCACTCTCGTCGACCACGGCGACGCCGTGAGCGCTGGACTCCATCGCGAGCGCGCGCATGGCGACCGACGGCGGCGCGTCGTGCGCGACGCACACCACGGTGCGTGCGATGCTCAGACCGACCGGAAGCATCGCGGCCACCTCCACGGCCCCCGGACCGCGCAATGGCGCGACGCTCGGCCGTGGCTCCGACGCGGAGCGAGCCATCGGCAGCGAGAAGCGGCAACACTCGACCGTGGCGCTCGACCCGTTCAACGCCCACGCGACGTTGCCGCTGAAGGGGCAGGTCGCACACCGCGATATCGGCACCGACTCTCCGTGGGTCTCGCAGAACACCAGCTCGGCGGTACGCGTCGAGCCGTCGCGCAAGAATTTCATCCGGCGGCGGACGGGAAGGAGATCCATCGCCTCTTCGCTGGGCGCCATTCTCCGGACGACCCAGTGCATCGCCCGTTCCGTGCGCGGCCGACGGCAAATCCAGGCGTAATCGTCGATCGTCGAGCACCGTGACGGTCGTGCGCCTGGATCGATTCGACCACCCTTGGCACGGGTGCAACACGCAGTTCTTGCGCGTGCGCCGATGCGAGAGCTACTGACGATGGCCGTGGGCTTCGAGAAGGTTTTCTCCGCGCTCGTCGGCGCACGTGAACCGAGGGCCGTCACGTCCCTCGCGGACTTCCTGTCGACGCTGCGCGGCCTCGGTGGTGCACCGTTCGAGGCGGCGCTGGAGGGTGGCGCGCTCGCCGACCGCGTCGGGTACGCGTTCGTCGCCGGCATCCGCGCGGCTTTCGAGGTCCTCTTTCCCGGCGTCTCGCGCGCGCAGATCCCGGCGCTCTGCGCGACCGAGGCGCAAGGGGCCCACCCGCGCACCATCACCACGCGGCTCGACGAGGCAACGGGCGCGGTCACGGGCGAGAAGCGCTTCGCGACGCTCGCGCCGATCGCCGACGTGCTCCTGGTCCTGGCGAAGGCTGGCGAAGAGGAGGGGAGAAACGTGCTGCGCGTCGTGCGCGTCGATCCGCACGCGCCGGGCGTGCGCATCGAGCCGATGCCCGAGCTCGCGTTCGCTCCCGAGGTGCCGCACGCCACGATCGTGTTCGAAGGTGCACCGGTCGATGGAGTGCTCGAGGGCGACGGGTTCGAGCGGTACGTGAAACCATTCCGCACGCTCGAGGACGTGCACGTGATGGCGGCGATCCTCGCGTACGTCACCGTCGAGGCGCGTGCGAGACGGTGGCCCCAGGCCGTCGTCGAGGACGCGCTCGGCGCGATCGCATCGCTGCGAGGCATCTCGGAGCTCGCGCCCCTCGATCCTTCGGCTCACGTCGCGCTGGCGGGCGCTCTCCGCGCCTCGCGAGGCGTTCTCGAGGCGGTGGATCGCTGCTTCGCGGGAGCTCCGTCGGACGATGCCTCGAAGCGCTGGGCGAGAGATCGGGCGCTCGCCTCGGTTGCCGAGCGCGCGCGCGGACAGCGCCTGGAGGTCGCGTGGCGCCGCCTCCTGTCGCAAGACCGGTGACCCCTCGCGGGGGTTCGCGACGACGTCGCGATTGTTCGCGGGTGGCAGGCGATTTGACCGCGGAAACGGGCGGCACCAGTCGTGCAATCCTGTGCATCGATGCGTCTGCGTCCGCGCCTGGGGTGTGCCCGATCCGGGGTCGTCCTGTGGCTCGGAGCAGCCGCGAGCATGGCCTGCGGTGCTGGTGCATCCAGCGGGTCCTCCTCTTCGTCGATGACGACGCCGCCCGGCGACGACGGCGGACCGGTCGACGCGGGATCGACGACGAGCGACGCCAGCACGCCCGATACCGGGGGCGACGCCGCTCGACCGGCAGACGGCGGCAACGTGCCTCCCCCGCATGCGCGCCCGATCCCGCGCCTCACCGGCAGCAGCGAGGTCTGCAAGCTGATCAACGGGCAGTCCAACAGCGATCCCACGGCGAACCAGACGCAGACGCGCGCCAACCTGCTCGGGACGGATCTCGGCATCCCCGTGGACCAGAACGGAACCCTGTACTTCTTCTTCGGAGACTCGCAGGGCTACAAGGGCATCTGGCAGCCCGGTCAGTCGCTCCCCGACGCCGTGGGCTTCGCGAGCGTCCCCTCGGCCACGGTTGCGGCATCGCCGAACGTGCTCTGCACCGACCTCTCGTTCGTCACGCTGCCTCCCTCGCAGAGCGTCGGGCCGATGCAGGACCCGACCATCGTCGCGGACTTCGCGGCCGGCTGGATGACGGCGCCATCGGGACAGCAGCTCTCTCAGTACATCCACAACCCTGCTGGCCAGGGCGCGTACCCGCAGCTGCCGGGTGACTTCGAGGTCCCGTCGGGTGGCTTCTCCGCAGGCGGGTCGATCTACCTCTTCTACACGACGGTCGATTCGCCGAGCGACGTCGTCATGAAGGCCTCGTATCTCGCGCAGTGGGCGTCGCCGTCGACCACCGCGAGCCCCGGTTACCAGATCCTCTATCCCGTCGACGAGCTCTTCGACGCCAACGGGCCGCTCTACGGCGACTTCGTCAACGTCGCCGCCGAGGTGTCGGGCGCTTACGTCTATCTCTTCGGCACGGGCGACTACCGCAAGAGCCCCGTCCACCTCGCGCGCAAGCTCCTCACGGATCTCGCATCGCCGGGCGGCTTCGACCTTTACGACGCGGCAAGTGGCACGTGGGGCACGAAACGGGGCGCGCCCGTCGTGGACGTCCCCGGGTTCGGCGAAACGTCGGTCCGCTACTTCGCCTCCATCGATCGCTGGATGCTCCTCGCCGAGGAGCAGACGGCGCAGCACAACCAGATCGTCGCGCGCTTCGCCGACGCGCCGGAGGGGCCCTGGACTGACGACATCGTCGTCTACGACATGGCTGACCCCGCTTTTCGCAACCTCTATTGCTGCAACACCGACGCCTGCGTCGGCCAGCAGATCATCCATTGCAACGATGCCGGCTTCTATGCGACGTACCTCCTACCGCAGGTGCAACTTCAACCGGATGGCAGCTTCGTCGTGACGCACACGATGTCGACCTGGGACCCTTACAACGTCGTCCTCATGCAGGCGACGTTCGCGACCAGTGCCGACGGCGGGTGATCCTCGGCGCCCCGGGGCCGGGTTATGGCAAGCTGGCCCATGGATGACCGAGCCGCTCCTCCCCAGCGAGGTCAAGGGCCTTTGGTTCACGATCGGACGGCGTTACGTCCTCGAGAACTACGGCCAGGACGCGCTCGACGAGCTCACCGCGCACATGGGCCCCGAGCACGGCCTCGTGGTCACCTCTGCGCTCCCGTCGGAGTGGTACCCGGAGGCGACGCTGCAGCACACGCTGGCGGCCATGAACGCGGTCCTCGCCAGGAAGAACCCCGTGGAGTTCGTGCGCATCATCGAGGAGGCCTCGCTCCTCGGGATCCATCACTTCTTCCGCGCGCTGCTGCGCATCGTCCCGCCGGGCATGATGCTCCGGAAGATCCCGACCATGTGGTCGATCATGCGGCGAGGGTCCGGGCACGTCGAAGTGGAGACCGGAGACAACACCGGCGTCGTGCAGTACAGCCGCTTCCCCTACTTCGACGACACGCTCTACCGGCTGCTGACCAAGGGGGCCATCCAGTCGATGATGACCCTCTGCGGGACGCCCGAGGCGCAGGTGGATCTCGTCAAGCACACGACCGATACCTTGACCGTCGAGGTGCGCTGGCCCTGACGCGCCGCCGTGCCGGTCTCAGAAGATGTGGTTGAAGTTCATGTACAGCGCGTCGTCCTCCACGCTGCGCGCGTAGTCGATCATGATGATCGTCGCCTCGTTCCAGGCGATGCGCAGCCCGAGGCCCCCGTCGAACTTCCAGTCGTCGAACGTCGTCTGGCCGACGCTGTCGAAGACGCGTCCCGCGTCGACGAACGGCACGGCCTCCAGCGCGAAGCCCTGCTTGAGCGCGCGGAACTTCACGAACGTCCATCGCAGCTCGAGATTGCCCAGCGCGAAGTCCGGCCCCACGAAGCGGTTCTGGAAGTACCCGCGCAGCGACCGCAGCCCGCCGAGCCCCGCATGGTTGTCGTCCACGAAGGGCATCAGCGTCATGGAGAAGAACGGCGTGCCGTGCGTCTGGATCTCGTAGAGCCCGCGCGCCGCGATCACGAGGTCGGCCACTCTGGGGATGGGGCTGTAGAAACCGCGCACGCTCAGCATCAGGCGCATGTACTCGAACTGCGAGCCGAGGAGCCGCGTGCCGAACTCGCTCGACAGCTCGGCGTACACGCCGTCGTTCGGGTCGGGCTCGAAGTCGCGCGTGTCGAGCGAGATCGCGAGGCGCAGGACGTTGTCCCAGCCTCCGTTACACCCGACGACCAGACCCTTGGCGCAGTCGCTCGCCAGGAGCGTCGGCGCCTCGGTCGCCTGGACCGTCTGGCCGTTCGCGCCGACTGCGTTGGTCTGCTTGCCTGTGTAGTCGTGGATGCTCGCGTTGGTGAAGTTGGCGCCGACCATCGTTCGCATCACGCCGCCGAGCAGGTTGCGTTCGAGCGCGAGCTGCATGATCGGACGCTGCAGCCCGTAGACGTTGTACCGCGCGTACGTCGTCCCGTCGGATCGCGCCGCGTTGACCGCGTTGCGGTAGTCGCCCATCTGCGAATACGTGGCGCCCGGGTTGCCGGCGTACGAGAGCGGCGCGAGCGTGCGCGAGCCCACGCCGAAGTACGGCCAGTTGGTGTCGGCGTCGTACTCGAGGGTGGCGCGCACGCGGTAGTCGGAGTCGGGGAAGGCGGGCGCGTCGTAGTCGATGACGTGGTCCTGGATGCCGCCGGTGCCGAAGAAGACCTGCCCGAAGACGCGGTGCAGGTAGGGCGTGTATGCGAAGAGCGGGTCGTCCTTCCTGCCGTCGTAATAGAGGTAGACGCGCGCTCCGGCGCCGAAGCCGATGAGCGGGTCGTACGCGAGCAGCGGCAGGCCGGTGAAGTAGAAGTCCTCGTTCTTGCGGTCGAAGTCCTCGTCGGTGAGACGGCGCTTGGCGCCGAGGCCCGCGGGGGGACGCCTCGGCGGGATCGCCCGCGGCGGCACCGCGGCGTTCTCCGGGACCGACGTGTCGTCGTCGGCTCTCGCCTCCGGAGCCAGCGTGAGCGCTGCCGCCAGCACCGCGAGCCGAGCTGCGAAGCCTCTCGCGCGCACGAGCACCTGCCCCGATGCTACGGGGGCGATCGGGGGCCGGACCACTTAGGTGCGGGTCACACCTCGGTGAGCTTCACGCGCCGCGAGCCGAACACGGCGGTGACCTCGAGTCGCCCGCCGAGGGCCTCGACGTAGCGCCGAAGCGTGGAGATGCGATGGTCACCGCGGCTCTCGAGGCGCGAGAGCTCCGACTGCGTCATCTCGGCGGCGCGCGCCGCGTCGACTTGCGTCATCTCGAGGCCCTGCCGCAGCTCCTGGAGAGTCATCTCCTGGATCTGCGCGCGCGCACGCGCCTTGGCCCGCGCCACGGCGGCGCGCGTGAGTTTCTCGGAACGGACGGACTTCCAGCTGCGGGTCTGCAAGGCGGTCTTCTCCCTCAACGTTCCCCCGCGGGCTGCGTCGGCTGCGGCTCGCTGGCAAGGAACTCTTGCCAAAGGCGCTCGGCACGACGCACCGAGTCGCCGTAGAAGCTGCGATCGAAGCGCTCCCCGAGCACGACGAGCCCGCGGTTCCGCCCGACGTCGATGCCGTAGAGCAGTCGCAGTCCCGGAGCCGGCACGCGCAGGCCAATCTCGCGCAGCGCCGGCGAATGGGCGGGGACGTCGACCACGTCGAAGCCGGCCGCGGCCAGCGCCCTGAGGTACGCGTCGCGAATCTCCTGCACGTCGCCGAACCGCGCGAGCTCGAGCACCTCGGCGCCGGTGGGCGCACGCATCCAGAGCTTCTTCCTACCCCGGTAGTCGGCCAGCGCGAGGAGCCGCCGAGTCACCGTTTTCCTGATCTCGGTCACTGCGTCGCGCACCGCCGTGGCAGCGGCCGGCGGAAGCTGCCCGAGGCGCTCGACGAACGCCCGCGACTCCAGGTGCTTGATCACCCGCCGCGCATATCCGTTGAACACGCCCCAGTCGTGGATCGACTGCAAGAGGCGAGGGTCCACGCCACGGTGCGGATCCAGCCCTCGCAGCCGCGCCGACAGACTGGGATGCTCGTACCACGTGAGCCACTCGCTGCTGCCGGGCGCCTCCTTCTCGGTGCCGAGCTGCCCGATGACCTCGAGCGTCGCGGCGACGTCCTCCGCGGTGCGCTCGTCGAGTGACGCGAACCAGCGCGAGAAGTCTTCGGAGGTCAGGAGCTCCACGACGATGAATATGTATCCGACTGCATATGCAGTCAACTGCAAGCCGTTACTCCGGCAGGCGCGCGCCCGCCGCCGCCGCCTGCGCGACGACGCGGTTCTCGTATCCCGGCTCGAGCGCCTTCGCGGGATGGCTCGCGGTGAGCTGCCCCATGAACGGGGGGTGGATCGAGAAGCCGAGGAGCGACTGGAGCGCGGGCGGCATCTCGCGCGCGACCTCCACTGGGACGGAGAGCGTGAAGTTCTCCTGCTGGCGCGCCCACGGCTGGCAGTACTGATTGGAGAACGCGAGGCGCGGCGCGGCCGAGCGATTCGCGCCGCCGCGGTGAACGAGCGTCCCTGCGAAGACGACGCACGCTCCCGCCGGCATCTCGACGGGCCGCGCGAGCGCGGCGATGGGCTCCTGGCGGGTCGGAGACTCCGCGGTGATCTCGCCGATGAACGGCTCGATCCGCGCGTCGTCCCAGACGTGGCTTGCCGGGACGACCTCGGTGCCGCCGTTCTCCGCGGTGAAGGCGTCCACCGCGACGATCGTCGAGAGCGAGATCATCGGCCTCGGTCGCGGCACCGTGTAGAAGGAGTCGTCCGTGTGAAACGGCTGCGGCGTCTCGCCGGGGCGGATCTCGATGGCCTGGCTCGCGGTCAGGAGGAAGTTCGGGAGGAGGAAGCGTCCGCAAAGCGCGAGGACGCGCGGATCGAGGGCGATGTCCCAGAAGATCCGCCCGCGCGCCACGAGCGTGTAGACGCGCTCGGTCTCGTACCCCTCGAAGTTGTTCCGGCCGCCGTGCCTACCGAGGTAGAAGGCGAGCACGCGACGCACCTCGGCGAGAGTGGCCGGCGAGAGGAAGTCGCGGATGATGGTGTAACCGGCGTGCTCGATGGCGCGCACGTGCGCGTCCTGATCCCAGCCTTCCATGCCCCGAGCGTACCCGAACGGCGACTAGTTCTCGGGGACGACGATCCCCGTCTGGGTGGGATCGAGCAGGCTCCCGATGTTCGCCACGTTCGTGTCGCGGGCGCCGAGCTGTCCCGTCGTACCGAGGAAGTTCAGCTCGAGGAACTTCAGGATCGACGAGTGCTCCATCACGACGTGCGAGACGCTTCCCTTGCGCGCGAAGCGTCCGATGGCCAGCACCGGCACGCGCATGCCGTACGGCTGATTGTCGACCGTGCTCGTCGGCGGGGGCGCCACGTGATCGAAGAAGCCGCCGCCTTCGTCCCACGTGAGGAGCACGAGCGTGTCGTTTGCAAAGGCCGAGTTCTCGATCAGGTCGACCACCTGCTTCACGGCCTTCACGCCGTTCGCGATCGTCGTCCCGTAGCCCGGGTGCTCGCTCTTGTATCCCACGGGCTTGACGAACGAGAAGTTCGGCAGCGTGCCATTCTGGATGTCGGTCGTGAGATCGTTCAGGTCCTTCATGTACTTCGAGTTGTCGGCGAACTGCGAATAGAACTCGAAGGGAATGTCGCCCGGCGAGTAGTCGCACGGCGGCGTCGGCAGCCGGAACGGCGTCATCGTGCAATCGGACGGCGCCGCCGGACACAGCCACGACGAGACCATGGCGTGGTAGCCCTCGGCGTACGCCGCGAAGGTCTTCCCGCCCTTCAGCAGGAGATCCGCGATCGTCGTCTGTCCCTTGTATTCCTTGGTCGGCGTCGGCGGGAGATCGCAGCCCCGGCCGTTCGTGTTGGGCTGGTACGCGTTGTCGAGGAAGACGAAGCGCGCAGTCGCCAAGTACATGTCGTTCGAGCTCGAAGCTCCCGCGATGGGCTGGAACCAGCGGTCGGCGATCGCGTATTGCCCCGCCCAGCTCCAGTACTGCTGCATGGCGGCACTCGGCGCGATGGCGAAGTTGTTCGCGCTCGAGCACGAAGTGCCCGAGACGAAGTGGTCCATCTTGCCGTTGTCGATCTCCTGGAGCTCGCACGACTGATCGTGATTCGGGTCGTACGCGGCGTTCTCGGAGTCATCGAGCGTCACGGGCGCGGCGCCCGACGGATCCCTGGCCGGCGCCGCCTCGCAGCAGGACGGCCCCTGGGTGCACGACGGGTTCGACCCCGAAGGCGCGGTGCACCAGCTCCCGAAGTACGAGTCGAACGTGTGGTTCTCCTGCACGATGAGAACGACGTGCTCGATGTTCGTCGAGGCGGTGATGTCCGTTTCCGACGACCGCACATTCTCCGAGCCTCCACACGCCGCGAGGAGAGGGACGGTGAAGGCGAGTCCGAGCGACGTTCTGTTCCCCATCGCCGTGAAATATGTCGAACGTGTTACGAGGTGCCGTCGTATTCAGCCCAGATTGCTGCCAAATTCATTGCAGACGCAATCGTGCAGCACACATTGAGGCGTCCCTTGCCGACACAGGCAGCGGTTGCTCCGCCTTGGCTGGAGAACTTCGCTCACCGCCGACCGATCGACCGGGCGGCGGTGACGACCGTGCGAAAGTCGTGCACGGTTCACCAACGGTCCGGTCCGACCCTCGCTCAGTCGGCCACGATGATCATGATTGTCGGTGACAATTGAGCGAGAATCGCGTGCGAGTTTCGCTCAATCACGCCCGAATATCGCAAGGTCGCGCCCGATTCTCGCGTGATCGTGCGCGAACGAGGCTGACTCGTGACCGATTATCCCGAGGTCGCGGGCGATGCTGGCGAGCCAGCCTCCGATCCTCGAGCAGGGGCGTCATCCCCTCTCTCGTCAGCGCGCGGTGCGTTGCCAAGAGCGACCCGACCCCGTATGCCTTGCGGTAAATGCCGCCCTTTGCGCAGGACATCCGCTTCACCCACTCGGCGGATGGGACACGCCTCGCCTACGCGGTGCACGGCAAGGGGTATCCGCTCGTCCGCGCGGCACACTGGCTCACGAACATCGACCGGGACTGGCGCACGCCCGTCTGGCGACCCTGGTTCGACGCGCTCGGCGCGCGCTACCGCTTTCATCGATACGATTCGCGTGGTTGCGGGCTATCCGACCGCGACGCGACGGACGCATCGCTGGACGTCCTCGTGGCCGACCTCGAGGCGGTCGTCGATGCAGCCAAGCTCGATCGATTCGCGCTGCTCGGCATCTCGCAGGGAGGTGCGGTGTCGATGGCCTACGCGGTCAAGCATCCCGACCGGGTCAGCCATCTCGTGCTGCTCGGCGCCTTCGCGCGCGGGCCGCTCCGTCGCAACCCGACGGCGGCCGAGCTCGAGAGCCAGCAGGCCCAGATCAAGCTCATCGAGGTGGGGTGGGGACAGGGCAACCCCGCCTTCTTGCAGCTCTTCACGAACCAGATCTTCCCGAACGCCAACCCGGAGCAGGTTCGCTCGTTCAACGAGCTGCAGCGGATGTCGTGCACGCCGCACCACGCCGCGAAGCTCGTCGCGAGCTTCAGCGACATCGACGCCTCTCCCTGTCTGGCGCAGGTGGCGTGCCCGACGCTCGTGCTCCACACCCGCGGCGACATCTGCGCTCCGTTCGACGAAGGGCTGTTCATCGCCTCCGGGATCCCCGGCGCACGGCTCGTTCCGCTGGAGACGCGCAGCCACGTCCCGACGCCGGGAGAGCCGTCGTTCGACCGAGTCATCGAGGAGATCGAGGCGTTCGTCGGAAGCGCACGCGAAGGCCAGGAAGCGTTCCCGAACCTGACGCCGCGCGAACGGCAGATCCTTGAGCACATCGCGCGCGGGCTCGACAACGCGCAGATCGCGGCGCATCTCGATCTGTCCGAGAAGACCGTGCGAAACCACATCACCGGCGTCTTCGGCAAGCTCGGCGTCGAGAACCGCGCGCAGGCCATCGTGCGGGCGCGCGAGGCGGGGCTCGTCGTCGAAGAGCGTCGCTGATCCGGGACACCCGTCCCGGTTTTCTTACCGGCCCGTCTGATGTTCGAGCGGACTCGGGACCGCCGTCCCATGGGCTGCGCGCACGCGGTCCGCAACACTGCGGGCATGGACCAACCCAACATCGAACCGAAGGTGGATCTGAACGCAGTCAAGGCGCGGCAGCAGGTTGCTTGGTCGACCGGCGACTACGCCGTCGTGGGCACGACGCTGCAGCTCGTCGGCGAGCTGCTGTGCGAGGCGCTCGATCTGCGCTCCGGCGCGAGCGTCCTCGACGTGGCCGCCGGCAACGGCAACGCCACGCTCGCCGCGGCGCGCCGCTGGTGCGACGTCACCTCGACGGACTACGTCGCGTCGCTGCTCGAGTCGGGGAAGAAGCGCGCGGCGGCCGAGGGTCACGTCGTCCGCTTCCAGGAGGCGGACGTCGAAAAGCTGCCCTTCGCCGACGCGTCGTTCGACGTCGTGATGTCGACGTTCGGCGTGATGTTCACTCCGGATCAGGAGCAAGCGGCGCGGGAGATCGCCCGCGTGTGCAAGCCCGGGGGCCGGATCGGGCTCGCCAACTGGACACCGGAGAGCTTCATCGGCCAGCTTTTCAAGACGATCGGCAAGTACGTGCCGCCTGCCCCCGGGATCCGCTCTCCCGGGCTCTGGGGCACGCGCGCGCGGCTGGAAGAGCTCTTCGGCGCGAACGCGAAGCACGTGGCCATCACTCCTCGCGAGTTCGTGTTCCGCTACCGGTCGCCCATGCACTGGATCGAGGTCTTCCGCACGTACTACGGCCCGATGAACAAGACCTTCGCCGCCCTGGACTCCGAGCGACAGGCGGCGTTCACGCACGATCTGCTCGCGCTCATCGAGCGAGGCAACCGCTCGAAGGATCGCTCGCTGGTCCTGCCGAGCGAGTACCTCGAGGTCGTCATCGAGAGGCGGTGACATCGTGTTCTCCAACGTCGAATTCCCCTCGGAGGGCGCGACCCTCCGGGGCAGGCTCTACGTCCGTCCGAGCTCGGGGCGTCCGCCCGCCGCCGTCGTCATGGCTCACGGCCTGTCCGCCACGGTGAGCGGGATGACAGCCGACCGATACGCCGAGGTGTTCCACGACGCGGGTTTCGCCGTCTTGCTGTACGACCATCGCAACTTCGGCATGAGCGGCGGCGAGCCCCGCCAGCAGATCAACAAGTGGGTGCAAGCGCGCGGCTACCGCGACGCGCTGACCTTCCTGAGCGGGCGCGCCGACGTCGACGGCACGCGCATGGCGATCTGGGGGGACAGCATGAGCGCCGCCGAGGTCATCGTGGTCGGCGCGGTCGACGCGCGCGTGCGGGCGATCATCGCCCAGGTGCCGGCGTGCGGCGACAATCCGCCGCCGCCCGATCGCGACGGCTCTGCGTTCGCCGCCATCCGGGAGAAGCTTCTCCACGGCGACGTGAGCGCCACCCCCGAGAACACCATCGGGCCGCTCCCGGTCGTCTCGTGCGACCAGCAAGGCACGCCTTCGCTGCTCAAGGCGCTGACCGCGTACCGGTGGTTCATCGAGCACGGCGCCCGCTTCGGGTCACGCTGGGAGAACTGGGCCACGCTCGTCGCGCCGGCGTCGCCCAACGCGGTCGTCTGCGCGCCGCACCTCAAGGCTCCTCTCCTCGTCGTCGCCTCGCCGGAGGACGAGATGGGTGGATGCAACCCGGCGGTGACGCGCATGGCGTTCGACGCCGCGCCCGAGCCCAAGCAATGGGTCGAGACCGACGGCGGCCACTTCGGGATGCTCTATCACTCGAGTGCGTCGTTCGACGAAGCGAGCCGCGCGCAGCGAGAGTTTCTGCTTCGGCACCTCGCGTAGGAGGCGAAGGGGTGCTTGCGGTGAGCCGGGTTGAACGTCGACCCGCTCTGCGGTAGAGCAACCCTCGTGGCGGTTCGGGCGGCGCGTTGCCTCCCGGGCGTCGCCATCACGTGCTGGGTCGCATGGGAAGCCGGTGAGAATCCGGCGCGGCCCCCGCCACGGTGACCGGGGACGATCTCGGACGTAGCCACTGGTGCTTCGCAGGAAGCGCCGGGAAGGGTCCGAGGGAGGCGGCGCGAGAGCGCCACACCCGGGAGTCCGGAGACCGGATCCAGCACGCGTTCACCTCGTAAACCGTCCGCGCCGGGGTGGGTGCGGCAAGAGGGATCATGAAGAACGAGTGGTTGGGTCTGGCTGCCTTGGGCGCCGTCGTGTCGGCGGGTGCCGGCGGCGTCGTGCTCACGGGTTGCGGGGACGATACGGTCCTGGCGCTCCCGGACGGAGGGACCGACGGGTCGGTGTCGTTCGACGCACCTCCTTATGAAGCCGGCAACGGTGACGGAGGGGAGGGCAACGACGGGCAGGTGGGTGCCGACGCCGGCGACGGCGGAGACGCCCAGGGTTCGACCCCGGCGCGGCTCCTCCTCTCGTTCAACGGCAGCACGCAGAGTGAGCTCGTCGCGTTCGGGCTGCAGTCGGGCACCATCGACGGGTTCTACGTCTACCCCGGGTTCATCGGCACGACGTTCGTGACGCCCAACAGCCCATGGCTCCTCGAGCAGGCGAGCGACGTGGTCGCGCGCCTCGATCCGCTGATGCCGTGGCAGGTGCAGTCGTCGTGGAGCGTGGCCCTGAACGACTACGCGGCGGACGCCGGGTACTCGTCGCCTTACTCGGACCCAGACGGTATCGTCGTCGGCGCCGGCACCAAGACGTACGTGCTCCGCTACACGCGCAACCTCATGGCGGTGCTCGACTCTTCGCAGGTGGTCGACGGCGGGGCGCCGACCAAGACCATCGACCTGAGCTCGGAGCTCCAGGCGGACGGCGACGGCTACGTCGAGATGACGGCGGGCTACTACGACTCGACCACCCAGCGCGTGTACGTGCTGCTCGCGAACATCGACCGGTTCGACGTGGCCTCCGACGGCTACACGCTGCTGTGCGCGCCGACGTCGCCGACGATCGTGGCCATCGACACGACGAGCGACACGCTCGTCGACCTGAATCCCGACGGCGGCTCGATGGGCTGGACGCTGCCGGGCTACGACCCGGCGTTCTCTCCGAGCGCGATGGTCTACGACGGGCCGAACGACCGACTGCTCGTGCTCCAGTCCGGGTGCAACCAGTCCGACGGCGACGGTGGCGCAGGGCCGCTCGTGCAGCGCGAGATCGACGCCATCTCGCTGACCGACGGGACGGCGCAGAAGCTCGTGGATCTCACGGCAGCCGCTTTCCCCTCCGGCCTCTATTACGTGGACGCGCAGCACGTCATCGTGCAGCTCGACACCGCGTACATGTGGGATCCCAGCTCGAGCACGCTGGGGCCGGCGATCCCGAACGCGCCGCAGACATTCTCGCTGGATGGCCAGGGTAACCTCGTGGGCATCACCCAGCCCATCGCGGCCGACGGTGGCATCGGGCCGTGGACCGTCGTGTCGGTGAGCATCGCGGACGGCGGAGTGACGACGCTCGGGACCAACCCGTTCCCCGCGGACGACGCGGGCGGGGTCGGGCCGGGGTTCGTCTCGGGGGCACAGCTATGGCCCGCGCCCTAGCGCTGGTGACCATTGCCGTGGTGGGTGCGGCTGCGACGGGATGCGGCTCGTCCTCGTCGCCGTCCTCCACCTCATCAGACGCCGAACCTCCCCCGAACGAGGGGATGGACGGGGGAACGAACGAAGGGCCGGACGGGGGCATGCCGCACGAGGGGGGGAGCGATGCGGGGACGGGGCCGGAGTCATCGGCCCCGGGTCGCTTCATCACGGGCGTCGTCCAGTTCTCTCCCACCGATTGCGCCGGCTTCGGCGCGGCCTCGCTTCCGGGGATCGTCGAAGGGCCGCCGGTGGGCGGTGGCAGCGATCACGGCAGCCTCGACGTCGTCTCCCTCGGGAGCGGCGGCAGCATCGAGGTCACCTTCGCCCCCAACGCGATCGTCGACGGCCCCGGGCCGGACTTCATCGTCTTCGAGAACCCGTTCTGGATCGCGGGCAACTCGAACGACGTGTACGCGGAGCCGGGCGAGGTCAGCGTCAGCGACGACGGCAAGACCTGGGTCCCGTTCCCCTGCAACCCGACGTTCGACCCAGGAGCCAGCGACGGCACCGGCACTGCACCTCCTTATGGTGCGTGCGCCGGATGGGGCGTCGTGTACTCGACGCCGCAGAACGGGATCTCTCCCTTCGATCCGGCGAAGGCGGGCGGCAACGGCTACGATCTCGCGACCATCGGCGTGAAGCACGCGCGCTTCGTGAAGATCGTCGATCGCACCGACGAGGTCTGCCCCGAGGCGGGGCCGGACACCAATGGCTTCGATCTCGACGCGATCGCGATCGTCAACGCCGAGCTGCCCTGAGGGGGCCGTGCTCCCGGCGGTGATCCAGGCGCAGGTGGAGGAGGTCGTGGTGCACGGCACGGAGGCGGGTGGGTTCGTGTCGCGCGCCGACGAGCACGACTCGCCTCGCGAGATCACCGACGCCGCGAGTCTCGTCGAGCCGCTGCCCGGCGTGCACGTCCGCCGCTACGGCGCGGACGATGCGTTCACGACGCTGAGCATCCGCGGTTCGTCCTCCACCGAGGTCGCCGTCGTCTTCGCGGGGGTTCCGCTCACGGGGGGAGCCGACCCGTCGCTCGATCTGGCTTCGCTCCCGCTGTGGCCGGGGGCCGTCGTCCGCGTGCACCGGACGTTCACCCCGGCCGCCCTCGGGCCGGGGAGCCTCGGGGGAACGCTCGTGATCGATCCGCCGAAGCCCACGTCGGCGGCGAGGACCGAGACGTGGGCCGCCGTGGGGAGCTTCGGCGAGGCGCGCCTTCGCGTCGGCAACGTGAGCGACGTCGGGATGGGCCGCGTCGCGGTGGCGGTCAGCGCATCACGCGCCGACGACGGCTTCACGTACCTCGATCCGCTGGCGTCCTCGCAGGGACACGACGTGTACTCGACGCGAGGCAATGCCGGACACGCTGCGGCCGACGGTCTCGTGTCGTGGGCGCTGCCGGTTCGATGGTCGAGCGAGAGCCAGGGTGCGCTCACGGTGACGACGCTCGCGCAGTCGCGTAACCAGGAGCTACCCGGCACCGTGCTGGGGCCCACGCCGTTCGCACGCCTCGATTCGGATCGCGAGCTCGCGTCCGCGGAGCTCACGGGCGGTGCAGGTCGGGGCACGTTGAGCGCGCGTGCGTGGGGCCGCAGAGAGGGCCTCAGGCTCGAGGACGCGCTCGGCTCGGTGGCGATCGGCCCGACGCGTGCCGACCAGACCATCGCCGCCACGGGAGGGTCCGTCGGCTGGCGAGGACGCATCACGAAGGACGCGACGATCGAAGCGCACGTCGACGGCAGCGGTGAGCACTTCGAGCCGGGCCTCACGACGGGGGCGACGCCGCCACCGGAAGCGACGCGCACTTCGGCAGGTGGCGGACTCGATGCCGAGTGGCACGCGACCGATCACCTGGTGCTCGCGGCGTCCGGGCGCGTCGACGGCTTCTCCAACTCGAGCGTCGGCGCGACCACGGGCGACGTGTTGCCGACCGGACACGTGGGCATCGAAGCGCCGCTCGACTTCGTGACGCTCGCCGTCCACGGAGGCGCCACGGCGCGGCCTCCGAGCTTCGTGGAGCTCTACGGCGATCGCGGCGCCTTCATCGGGGATGCCGCGTTGCTGCCGGAAACGGCGTGGACGGTCGACGCGGGCGCGCGCGCATCGCACACGCTCGGCAAGCTGGTCGTCGCGCTGGAGCTCGACGGCTTCGCGACGTGGGCCGACGATCTCATCACGTTCGTCCCGCAGGGCGCCTACGGCCGCGCCAAGGCCACCAACATCGGCGTCGCGCGCCTCGCAGGCGTCGAGGCCGACGCCCGCGTGCGCCTCGGTCCGCTAGAGCTGCGCGGGGCATACACGGGGCTCGTCACCGAGAACGACTCGGCGTGCGAGCCGGTGGTCGGTCCCTGCCTTCACCCCGCGCTCCCGGGTCGCCCGGCGAACGACCTGGTGGCGGACCTCATCGGGTACGCGGGGCCCGCCAGCGTGCGCTTCGGCGTCGACGCGATCACCGGGATGGTCGCCGACGTGTCCGGTGGCATCGGTGTCCCTGCGCGCGTGCTCGCCTCGGCCGGCGCGCGCGTCGACGTCACCCGCGGCGTCCGGCTCGCCCTCGACGTGCGCAACCTCTTCGATCAGCGGATCGGTACGTACCAGGGGGCGCTCGGACCGGTGCACGAGCCCATCGGCGACTACTACGAGTACCCGCTGCCGGGGCGATCTCTGCTGGTGAGCGCGAGGTTCGAGCGATGAGGGCGCGACGTGCGTCGTCGCTCGCGGCGCCGCTCGCCGCGATCCTCGCGTGCGGGGGCGGGAGCGGCTCGAACGGGGCGGCTCCGTCGTCGTGTCCGGACGCGGCCGCGCTCTGGGCGGCGAGCGACTACTCGTCGAGCTCCGTGGGGTCGATCTCGCTCGCCGGCAACGTAGACTCGGTGGCACCCACCGTGGATCTCGGCGCGGATCCCTCGATGTCGGTCTCCGCCGGTCGCGCCTTCTACGTCGCGCGCGACGAGGACGCAGTCTTCGAGCTCGACGGCTGCGGCGTCCCGAAGCAACGATTCTCGGCCCACCTAGCGAGCCACCCTGAAACGTCGGACCCATACGCCGTCGCGGTCGCCCACGACGGGACGCTCTGGGTCCCGCTGTTCCTCGCCGCGAGCGTGCTCGTGCTCGCGCCCGACGGGAGCGTCGCGCGGACGATCGACCTGTCGCGCTTCGACGGCGACGGCAATCCCGACGCGAGCAACATCGTGATCGTCGACACCCCCGCGGGCGAGAAAGCGTTCGTCGCGCTCGACCGGCTGAACCCCTACCCGAAGTCGGTCCAGCCATCGCAGATGCTGCGCATCGACGTCGCCACGGGAAAGATCGAGGCGACCGTCGCCCTCGCCGGCCGCAACCCATTCACGGTGACCCAGGCCGGCTCCATCCTCTGGCTGGCCGATCCCGGGAACTTCGACGACGCGACCGAGGCCGACGCGGGCATCGAACGCTTCGACACTTCGACGTCGACGACGGCCCTCGTCACGCCCGAGGCGAAGCTCGGCGGCAGCGTCGCGCAGGTCGCGGTCTCCGGCTCTTGCGGAACGGCCCTCGTCGCCGATCCGACCCCGAACGTGAACGCGACGTCCCTCGTGACCTTCGACGCGAGCACGGGCGCACCCCTCGTCACGGCGTCCCGCTCGCCCCTCACCACCGCTGGATTCGACCTGGAGGGACTCTCGTGGGTCGGCGGCGACCTGCTCGTGGGCGACCGCCGCAGGGCGGCCGGTGGCTACCCCATCCATGTCTTCGCTGGAAACGCAGCCTGTACCGTGATGGAACGAACAAATTCCCTGTTTGTTCCCATGCCGCCCGTGGCGGTGTGTTCGGTTCCGTGACACTGCGCGCCGGCGCCCATCGCGACCGCGGGGACCGAGAAAAAAGGAGGGGCCCGCCAGTCGCGAGCACGTCACGTGCGTCTATACTTCATATCGATGGCCCTCTTCGAAAGGCTCGCCAAGGTCGGCGCCCTCGTCGGTGCATTCGGCGTCGCGCTCCTGCTCGCGTTTTCCTCGAATCTGCACGGAGGCGGCCTCTGGGAGGGCCTGACGCCAGCGATAGCCGCAGGCAACGTGGCGGTCGACAAGACGCCGGCGCCCTACGACCTCACGCAGCTGAAGGTCGTCAACGAGGTGCTCAAGACGGTGCGCGATCGCTACGTCGATCCGAAGCGCGTCAAGCCGAAGGACATGCTCCTCTCGGCGCTCGACTACGTGCAGAAGGATGTCGCGCAGGTCATCGTGGTGCGCGACGACACGAACCCGAGCCAGGTGCGCGTCCGCGTCGACACGCAGGAGAAGACGTTCCGCGTCGACGACGTCGTCGGCCCGTGGGACGTGAGCTCGCACCTGCGCGACGTCTTCGCCTTCGTGCAGGACGGCCTGCGCGGGACGGACGTCGACCTGCGCGATGTGGAGTACGCGGCGTGCAACGGCATGCTGCACACGCTGGACCCGCACTCGGTGCTGCTCTCGCCCGAGGCGTACAAGGAGATGAACATCTCCACGCAGGGTCAGTTCGGCGGGCTCGGGATCGTCATCTCGATCCGTGACCAGCTGCTGACGGTGATGAACCCCATGCCGGCGACGCCGGCGGGTCGCGCGGGCGTGAAGAAGTACGACCGCATCCTCAAGATCAACAACGAGTCGACGCTGAACATGGGCCTCAACGAGGCCGTGAGCCACCTGCGCGGCGCGCCGGGGACGAAGGTGACCGTCTGGATTCATCGCGACGGCGCCGACGGCTGGCAGGGCACCAAGCCCTTCGAGCTCACGCGCGAGGTCATCCACGTCTCGTCGGTGGAGCACAAGCTGCTCGACGGCGGCATCGGCTACGTGCGCCTGAAGCAGTTCGCGGCGAACACGACGAGCGACCTGCAGGCGGCGCTCGCCGACATGAAGAAGAGCGGAGAGCTCAAGGGCGTCGTGCTCGACCTGCGTGGCAACCCGGGCGGCCTGCTCGACCAGGCGGCAAAGGTGGTCGACACCTTCGTGAACGAGGGACCGATCGTCGCGACGGTCGGCAATCCGAGCGAGGGCCGCGAGGAGAAGGACGCGCACGGCGAGGGCACGGAGCCGAACTACCCGCTCGCGGTGCTGGTCAATGGGTCGAGCGCGAGCGCCAGCGAGATCGTGACGGGCGCTCTGAAGAACCACGACCGCGCCGTCATCATGGGCGAGACGACGTTCGGCAAGGGCAGCGTCCAGCTGGTCTTCCAGGACATGCCCGACAAGGCGGCCCTCAAGCTCACGATCGCGCAGTACCTCACTGAGCCGGGCGACGTGTCGATCCAGGGCGTCGGCGTGACGCCGGACGTCGAGCTCGACGCGATGACGGCCGATCCGCTGGAGATGGATCTCACGGCGGACACGGGTGGCATCAAGGAGAGGGATCTGTCGCGCGCGCTCTCCAACGTGCGGGCGAAGGAGGGCGCTCACGCCCTCGAGGTCGTGCGGTACGACCTCCCGATCAAGGAACGGCTCGACATCCGCGAGCGCGGCGGAGAGCTCGACGAGAACTTCGCGCTCGATTTCCAGATCAAGTTCGCCGAGGGCTTCCTGCAGCACGTGCAGCCCGGCAAGCGCGGCGACGAGGTGCGGCAGGCCAGGCAGTTCATCACCGACACGCGGCGCGCCGAGGTCGACAAGGTGGCCGAGGAGCTGAAGGGCATCGGCGTCGACTGGAGCGACGCTCCGGCGGACGTGGCGGCGGCGGCCACGCCCACGCCTCCCGCGGGCGTGGACGTGAAGGTGGAGACCGACCGCCCGAACAACGAGGTGACGGCCGGCGACTCGATGAACCTCAAGGTCACCGTCACCAACAGGGGACCGAGCACGCTCTACCGGCTCTACGCCGTGACCAAGAGCGAGAACCCGATGTTCGACAACAAGGAGCTCATCATCGGCAAGCTCGAACCGGGCAAGTCCAAGACGGCGACGGCGCCGGCGGGATGGTGCGACTTCAAGGGACACAAGGTCGGGTCGACCGCAGTCGTCGAGAAGGGCACGCCTCGCGAGTGCACCGTCCCGAAGGACGCGTACATGCGCGCCGACGGCGTGAAGCTGCACTTCGAGGAAGCGCGCAACCACGCGCCGGCGGACGCCGAGGTCCGCACGACGGTGAAGTCGCTCGACCGGCCGGTGTTCGCGTACTCGTACGAGGTCATCGACAACCGCCCCGGAAACGGGGACGGACGCGCGCAGCGCGGCGAAGGGCTCACGATGTACCTGACGGTCAAGAACGTCGGGAAGGGCCGGAGCTTCGAGACGCAGGCGAACCTGCGGAATCTGTCGGGCGAGGGCCTGCTGCTTCACGACGGGCGCTTCGACATGTCCAACATGCAGCCGGGCGAGGCGCGCCGCGTGGCGTTCACCTTCGACGTCGAGCCGACTCTGCAGGATCCCGAGGCGAAGGTGCAGCTGCAGATCCGCGACGAGGACCTGCGCGAAGAGGTCGACGAGAAGGTGCACGTGGCGATCCTCGACCCGCTGCCCATCGCGGCGGCGCACGGGGTGGAGCGCGCCAAAGGCTCGGGGGCCGACCTCGTAAACGAGCCGGACGCGTCGGGCCACGTCTTCGGGCGTCTGGCGGCGGGCGCGGCGGCGCAGGTGGTCGGGACGTCCAACGGCTACGTCAAGCTGGGGCTCGGGGACGGGCGATTCGCGTTCGCCAAGTCGTCGGACATGGAGCAGGGCGGAACGGCCAGCACTCCCGTCGCGATCGACGAGACTATGGGGCACGCGCCTCCGGCCATCGAGCTGCCGCAACCGCAGCTCGCGACGCGCGACGCGCACACCACGCTGCACGGCGCGGCGGTGGACGACGCACGTCTCCTCGATGCGTACATCTTCGTGGGGGCGCGCAAGGTGTTCTACCGGTCGAACCGCAACGGGGCAGACCCGAAGCACATGGCGTTCGACGCGGACCTGCCGCTGCGTCCGGGCGTGAACGTGGTGACCATCGTGGCGCGGGAGAACCCGGACACGACGGCGCACCGGACGTTCATCGTGCGGCGTGACGGAGCCAACGGCGAGCTGCTGGCGACACCGAAGACGGACGAAGAGCTGAGCGAAACCGCCTCCGGCGACGACGAGTGAGCTCAGTCTCGCGATAGTTTCTCGATCAGCTCACGGTGGCGCGGGAACCGCGCCACCAGCTCGCTCCGCGACGGCATCTCGAAGTCGGCGAAGTCGAACCCCGGCGCGACCGTGCAGCCGCAGAGGGACCACGCGCGTCCCGCGGGGACGGCAGCTTGCCACACGCCGGCCGGAACGATGATCTGGGGACGCTCTCCCGCGTCCCAGCCGCGCCCGAGGCGGGCGACCGCGTGCACGCCGCCGGCGTCGATCGTGTGCAGGTCGACCGGGTCGCCGTCGTAGTGGTGCCACGCCTCGTCCGATCGGACGCGGTGGAGCGCCGAGAAGGTGCCCGCCGGCAGGAGGAAGTAGATCGCGGTCGAAGCAGCGCGCTCGCCGCGACCGTCGTGCGTCCCCACGCGCGAGGTCGCCCGGAACGTCTCGCGATAGAACCCACCCTCCGGATGCGGATGGAGCCCGAGGAGTCGCACCATCGATTCGGCGTCGCCCACACGGCGCAGGCTAGTTCCGCACTTGAATCGCGTCATGCTCGGGCTATCGGTGTGTCATGTCCGTTCGTCTGCACGTCAACGTCGACCACGTCGCCACCCTGCGGAATGCGCGCGGCACGCCGTATCCCAGCCCCATCGTGGCGGCGGAGAAATGTCTCGCCGCTGGGGCCGACGGGATCACGGCGCACCTGCGGGAAGACCGGCGGCACATCGTCGATGCGGACGTGGGGGAGCTGAGGGCGCTCTGCGCGCGGGCCAAGCGCACGTTCAACCTCGAGATGGCGGCGACCGACGAGATGGTCGGGATCGCCCTGCGCGTCCTGCCGGACGTGTGCACGCTCGTCCCCGAGCGCAGGGAGGAGCGCACGACCGAGGGCGGGCTCGACGCCGTCGCGGGAGGCGAGGCGCTGGCGCGCAGGGTGCGCAAGCTCGTCGATGGCGGGATCAAGGTGAGCCTGTTCATCGCGGCGGATGCGGCGCAGATCGAGCGCTCGCGCGCCGCGGGCGCGACGCAGATCGAGCTCCACACGGGGGAGTACGCGCACGGCAGGGAAGGGGAGCTTGCTCGCCTCGCCGACGGCGCAAAGCGGGCGCATGCGATGGGGCTCGAGGTGGCCGCCGGGCACGGGCTCACGCAGGAGAACACGCCGGCGCTCGTCGCGATCCCCGAGATCGTCGAGCTGAACATCGGCCACGCCGTGGTCGCAGACGCCGTGTTCGTCGGAATCGGCGAAGCCGTCAGGGCGTACCGTGCCGCCATCGAGCGTGGAGCGAGCCGCCGGCCCGGCGTGAGCTAGGATCGGCGGCGTGACGCCCGTCCTCTCTCGCGCGCAGATGCGTGCCTTCGACAAGCACGCCATCGAGACGTGCGGCGTGCCCAGCCTGGTGCTCATGGAGAACGCCGGCCGCGGGGCGACCGACGTGCTCGTCCGCGAGCTGCTCGAGGGAGATCCGGAGGCCGCCGAGGTCGTGGTTGTCTGCGGCACCGGCAACAACGGCGGCGACGGGCTCGTCATCGCGAGGCACCTCAGAGTCCGCGGCGCGAACGTCGAGGTGTACCTCGTCGGCGACGCGAAGAAGGTGTCGGCCGACGCGCGGGCGAACCTCGACGCGTGGCGTGGTCTCGGCGGCACGGTGCACGAGCTCACGCTGGGCGAGCCGCTCGAGGCGCTGTCGGAGGCGATGGGCGACGCCGACGCGGTCGTCGATGCCCTCTTCGGGACCGGGCTCGATCGTCCCATCGACGGGTATCAGGCCGAGGTGATCCGCGCGATGAACCTGGCGCCGGCGCCGCGCTTCGCGGTCGATCTGCCCTCGGGGCTCGATGCCGATACCGGAGGGACGCTCGGCGTGGCGGTGCAGGCGACGGCCACCGCCACGTTCGCGCACCACAAGCTCGGGCTCCTCACGCCTGGTGCAGCGAGGCTCGCCGGTCGCGTGAGCGTCGTCGACATCGGCGTGCCTGGGGACATCGTGGCGCACGTGGGCGGGTCCGCGCAGCTCGCCGAGGCCGCGGACCTGGGCAACTGGCTCGAGCCGCGCGCGGCGAGCACGCACAAGAACGCCGCGGGGCACGTCGTCGTGATCGCCGGTTCCGCCGGCAAGATCGGCGCCCCGCAGCTCGTGGCGCACGGCGCTCTTCGCGCCGGTGCTGGGCTCGCGACGATCGCGACCTGGCCCGCCGCGGCTGCGGCCATCGAGGGTCACGTCCTCGAGGTGATGACGGCGCGCATCGACACGGAGAAGCCGGCCGACAGCCTGGATGCGATCCTGGCCGGGAAGCAGTCGGTGGTCATCGGCCCCGGCTTCGGCATGGGCGACGATGCGCGAACCGCCGTCGAGTACGTCCTGGCATCGTGGCTCGGCCCCATCGTGATCGATGCCGACGCGCTCTCGATGTTCGCGGGGAGGCCGAGCGTTTTCATGGCTGCCAAGAAGGCGATCCTCACTCCCCACCCCGGCGAGCTCGCGAGGCTCCTGGGCAAGTCGGCGGCGGACATCGAGGCGGATCGCTTCGGTGCTGCGCGCGAGCTGGTCGCCGCCAGCGGTGCGGTCGTCGTGCTCAAGGGAGCGCACACCATCGTCGCCTCGCGCGACGCGCGCCTCGTCGTGGCCCCCGTCGCATGCCCGGTGCTCGCGACCGCCGGGTCGGGCGACACGCTCGGCGGCATCATCGGCGCTCTCGCCTGCGGGCTGCCGCCCTTCGAGGCGGCCTGCGCTGGCGTGATGCTCCACGGGCTCGCCGGCGAAGCATGGGCGCAGGCCCACGGTGGCGCCGACCGGGGGATGCTCGCGTCCGAGATTGGCGATGAGCTCCCGGCTCTGGTCGCCGCCGTCTTGCAGGCATCGCGAGCGTAGACGCCGGAACACACGGCCTTGGCCACCGGGACACGCGCCGCCGGCGCGGCCGGGGGAATCCCCAGTGTTTTCGCGGGGCTCTCCGGCGGCATCGGCCTTGCGGAAGAGCCTCTGCACACACCGACGGAGGACACGCCGATGCCCGCCCCTTGTTCAGCTTCTGCTCCTGCCCCCAAGCGTCCCATGGTCGTCGCCCACGACGCGCGCGAGCTGCACGCCGGCCTCGTGGCGCTCGTGCCCGAGCTGCGCGCGCGCGCGATGCGGCTCTGTGGAGACCGGGCGGCGGCCGACGACGTCGTCCAGGACTCGATCGAGCGGGCGATTCGCTTCTCGGATCAGTACGAGCGCGGCACGAACCTGCGGGCGTGGGCCTTCCAGATCCTCTTCAGCGTGTTCGTCACGAGGTGGCGCCGCCGCCGCCGCGAGCGCAACGCCCTGCAGAACCTGGCGAGCGATCCGTGCGCCTGGACGGTGCCTACCGCGTTCGGGTCGCCCGACACGGGCAAGGGCGCCCTCACGCGCTCCACGCTGCGCAAGCTCCAGGCGCTGCCCGAGGGCTTCCGCGCCGTGCTCGTGATGGTCGACCTCGAGGACCGCACTTACCGCGAGGCCGCGCGCGAGCTCGGCGTGCCCGTGGGCACGGTGATGAGCCGCCTGCACCGCGGTCGCAAGCTCCTCGCGGCGCAGATGGCCGACGAGCGCGACGCCGCTTGATACGCCGAGTCACTGACGCGGGTGCCAGGGCACGTCCTCGATGCCGGCGATGACGTTGGCGCGGCGGGCGAGGGCGAAGAGGAGATCGCTCAGGCGATTGATGTAGACGACGACCTCGCGCCGCGCGGGAGCGTCGCTCAGAGACAGCACGGCGCGCTCGGCACGACGCGAGACGGTGCGCGCGACGTGAAGGGCGGCCGCCTGCGGGGATCCGCCGGGAAGCACGAAGCTCTTGAGCGGAGGACACGCGGCATCCGCTTCGTCGATCGCGTGCTCGAGCCGCGTGATGTCCGCTTCTCCGATGAGGGGCAGCCCCAGCTTCGCTTCCTTGCCGGGGACGCAGGCGAGCTCGGCGCCGATGGTGAAGAGATCCTCCTGCACGCGCGCGAGCACGCCGTCGATGCTCGCGTCGAGCCGCGTCGCGCGCGCGACGCCGATGAACGCATTCGCCTCGTCCACCGTGCCGTACGCCTCGACGCGCCCGCTCGCCTTGGGGACACGGCCTCCTCCGAACAGCCCCGTCGTGCCGTCGTCCCCCGTCTTCGTGTAGAGCTTCATCGCGCGCGCACTGTCCCTCGCGCGCGACGCGGGTGCAAGCTCGCTCACACCTTGTGCAACGCGGCTGCATGGGTCTGCGCGTCCGTCGAGACGTAGTCGCGGTAGAAGTCGAGGCCCGCCTTGACGTAGTCCGCCGCACCTTGCTGCGCGTCGTGCATGTCCTCAGCGGCTTCCTTGGCCTGATCCGCATTGGCCTTGTGCAGCGCCGCGTTCGCGTCGTCGTTGGCTTCGGCGGCGCGCGCCCCCGAGGCACCGACCGCGCTCGCGGCCGAGGCCCCAAGCCCGAGACCGCGGAAGATGCCGGAGACGTCGTTCGCCTTCGCGATACCCAGCTGGGACGAATCAGTGCCGAGCATCTTCAACCCAACCACCCCTCCTGTGACGTCCATTGCACCCTGCGCCGCCATTCCGGCGGCCTGGACCCACCCTTCCGTTTCGATGTCATTCGCTTTCTGGCGCATGGCATCGACTTCCTTCTGGTCCTCGCTCGCCTCCTCGGCCTCATACGCCTCACGCGTCTCGCTCGCGACTTTGCGCTGGGTCGTCCCGTTCTCGACTGCCAACGCTGCCATTTCTGCGCCGGGGTCACCCGAGGCGAGAAGTTGATTGACGATCACGGGGTTCTGGCTGCCTACGTTTGCGATGGTCATGGCTCAACCTCGTATGTGTGTGCCCGCGATCCCCGCGGAGGTTTCGTCGTTGGTTTGGATCGCCCCTTGGATCGCCTGCTGGACCTGACGGTGCGCTTCATCGCAGTCTTTGATGTCGTCGATCGTCGAGCTGATCGCCGTCTCCGTCCGTCCGGCGCGTAGCGTTCCATCCTGCGCGTCGGAGGAAAGTCGTTCTGCATCGGCGGCGTAGTGCGTGCTCTCGACGTGGGCGCCCGCACCGAGGATTTCGCTCACTCCGGCGGTGGCGCCGGCCGCCTCTGCGAGGGGTACGAGTACGGCAGCCGCGGCGCCGCCGGTTGCGACGGCCATCGCCGCGGTCGCAACTGCGCCCGCGACCTTGGCGACGTCTCCGAGCGTGTTCTCGACGTCACTCCAGAAACTGTGATGGGACTCGGCCTGCTCGGCGCGCTCGAGCGCGTCCTGCGCGTCCTGGCACGCCTTGTCCTCGGCCCTCTGCTGTCCCTCGACGTGCGTCTTGCCCGTCTCGAGATCCGCCTGGCGGTGCTCCGATTCGATCGCATCGAGCGCGCTCATCTCACCATCGAACCCGCCGATCGCGACATTGCGCGGAATTGCGGGTTGAACCGTAGTAGTCATGGCCTCCTCCTTTGAATGGCGACGAGGGCACGCAGTTCTTCGTCGCGCGTCTGGTCGGCGAATCGTGAAGCTTCCGCCAGAGCTTGATTGGCCTCGCGTTCCTTGCCCCAAGCGAACAGGATGCGAGCCCTCGCCAGCTCGCACCGCGGGGCGGCTGCTGCCACGGCCGTCGCGGCCGTGTAGATTTCGAGCGCGATCTCCGACTGGTCCTGAGTCTCGTGGCACGCCCCGAGGGCAAGCCATCCGCGCTCGTCACAGGGGGCGATGTGGATCATCGCTCGAAAGACCGGCATGGCCTGCTCGATGCGGAGCTGGGAGTAGAGCCAGTGGCCGGTGGCGTACAGGGCTTCGACGGCATCCGGTGAGATACTCATTGCGTTGCTCATGGAGGGCTCCCTTCAACGGCCGACGTTCTGGACGGCCTTGTCGACCGTGTCGCCGAGTGTCTGGACCATGTTCGTCGTCATCTCGACGGCCGACTGCCTCTGCGACATGAGTGACTGGAGGTTGATCATGTCGAGCTCGGCCCCCGCGTTCAGGTTGCTCGTGATGTCGCCGAGGCTTGTCGAAAACCCCTGGATCTGATCGCTGCTCAGGCTTCCGTCGACTACGAACACACTTCGGCCCTCGACGCGGTTCATCCAGGAGTCCATCTGGCCGAACAGCGTGGGGGTCACCCCGCCCTGGATGTCGCTCTGCAGCTTCTGCAGAGCCGGTATTGCCGGTGAGGTGGGATTCAGATCCGTGATCTGCTTGAGCGCGCCGCCAACCGAGTTCTGAAGCTCCTGGACGGAGGCGCCATCATTCGCTCCACCCGCATATTTGGCGAGCGTCGACGCGATGCTCTGGAGGGTCTGCTCGTCCGAGTTCGTCTGGCGCTGACGCGCGACGCCCTCCTGAATCTGGGTGTCCAGACCCCGGAGTCTCATGTCGCAGTACGAAAGCAGGGAACTCGGGGTGAGATACGCGAACGTGGTCGCATCTGTGGTGTCGGCTGATGCTTGCGTGCCGGAGACCGGCGACGGCGGCATCGAACCGGTAGGTCCGACGGGGGGCATGGTTCGTTGCTCCTTTGTCTTGGTGGCGCGTGATTCAGTGTCCGATGTTCGCGACGACCTTTTCGACCGTGTCGCCGAGGGTCTGGACCATGTTCGTCGTCATCTCGACGGCAGACTGACGCTGAGACATGAGCGACTGAAGGTTGATCATGTCGAGCTCCGCACCCGAGTTCAGCGTGCCGACGGCGTCGCTGAGACTCGAGGAGAATTCCTGCATCCCCTTGTCCGTGATGCTGCCGCCGGCTCCCGAGGTCTTGATGTCGTTCTCCAATTTCTCGAGAGCGGGCAGGGCCTGGCAGCCGGGGTCGGTGCTCTTGATTGCTGCGATCGCCTTGTCCAGCGAATTCACGATGTCATCGACCGACTTCTGATCCGGCGCACCGCCCGCATAGTTGGCCAGGGTCGAAGCGACGCCCTCGAGAGTCTGTTGATCCTGGATGATGCGGTTCTGCTCCGCGACGCCCTGGTTGATCTGCGTGTCGATCCCCTGGAGGCGCGACTCGCAGTATTGGAGGAGAGCTTCCGGGGAGAGGTAGTTAAAGGTCCCCGGCTCCGCGGGCGCTTCGGTCGGCGCGCCTGCGGTGATCGGGATCAGGTGCGGGTCGCATGAATCGGACCCACCGGTCGGGAGCTGGGAAACGGCAGTCGGCGGGATATTCGAGGCGTTGGAGTACATGGCTCTCTCCTGTCAGGCGCGCACGCTTCCGGCGGGCGCGGGGTGGTGGGGGTTGGTCGACGCGCCGATGGTCTCGAGCGTGTCGATGGGGATTGCGATCTGCACATCACCCAGGGCGAGTAGCGCCTGCTTGGCGCGGTCCCACGCCTGGTTCTGTCTTTCGAGCTCGCACTCAATCTGCGCGAGCTGCTCGTTGCGAGATGTCATCGTTTCCTCCGTCCTTCACCCACCCAATCGGAGGCCCACGGCGCCGGTTGCGTCGCGAAGTGAGAAAAGTGATCGACGGCTCACTTTTTCTTCCGGGGGGCTGGCACCCCGGTTGCTCCGTTCGCTTCGGATGACGCGCGATGCCGTGGCGCTGGCGCTCCTGGTGCTCGCTTTCGCCACGTTGGTCACGGCGCACGTGACGCTCGCGGCGGGGCTGGCCGCTCGCGCGCCCCGCTGGCACGCGCCGCTGGCGTTCGTCCTGCCGCCGCTGGCTCCCTGGTGGGGGTGGCGCACGCGGATGCGCGCACGGACGGTCCTCTGGCTCGCGGCCGCCGCCGCCTACGTCGCGCTACTCGTGTTCGCCCTGCGGGGCTGAGCCGCCTTCGTCATTCTCGTCGGGCCGGTACGTCCACGTCGGTACGGTCGTGATGGTCCGGCCCGTCACGTCCACGTTGCCCTCCGGGTCCACCACGGCTCCGAGCGATGGCTTGGCCAGCGCGAGCGATGGCGGTGGCGCCATGGGTCGACCGCTCGCGTCCAGCCACACTCCGGGCGCCCAGTACGACGAGCCGTCGCTCGCGAATACGGTCACCGAGGGCGCGTACCTCGCCTCCGCGGGCGCCTCCACCCAGCGACCGACGAGCCAGTACCAGCGGCCGTGCATCCAGATCCACTCGCCGTCCACCCACGCCGTCGCTTCCTCCGGTCGCGGCGGGACTTGCTCCACGCGCCCCGGCGGCGGACCGACCTCGACGCGTCTGAGCGCGCTCGTTGCTTGTCGGGCGTACGGCGGATGAGGCAGCGCTCCGCCGCAGCCCACGACGCCGATGACGAACGGGAGCGTGGCCAGCCGCGCCGCTCGTGTGTCCGCCATGCCCAGCACAGCAAGCACGAACAGAGCCCCGGCCCCCGCGCTGGCCCTCGTGCTCGCTGCCGCCGCCGCCGGCTCGACCGCGTGCAGCAAGATCCCGCCGGGCCGCTCCGCCGTCGACTCGGTGCGCGTGATCCATGCGCACGAGCTCTCTTCCGACGAGGTGGAGGACAAGCTCCAGACGCAGGCCTCGCCCAGGTTTCTCTTCCTCTTCCAGGGCGTCGCCTTCGACTACTCGATCTACGACGAGTCGGTGCTCCAGCGCGACATGGCGCGCGTCGAGCGCTTCTACCGCTCCAAGGGCTTCTTCGAGGCGCACGCCCGCGTCGCGCGCGTCCTGCAGGTGAAACCCGACCACGTCCGCATCGAGATCGTCGTCGACGAGGGCCGCCCGACCATCAACCGGCGCGTCGTCGTCCTCGGTCTCGCCGGGCTCCCGCCGGAGATCGTCGAGGCCGTCCGCGACGCCGCCCACCGCGCGCTTCCCCAGGGCGAGCGCTTCGACGAGCAGGGCTTCGCGAACTCCGAGAACGCGATCCAGAGCGCGCTCACGGACCGCGGCTACGCCTGGGCGCGCGTCGACGCGCAGGCCGAGGTGGACGTGGGCCTTCACACGGCCGACTACGGCATCGCCGTCGACGCTGGCCCGCCGGCCGTCTTCGGGCCCATCACGATCGAAGGCCTCGACCCAGACGGTCCGAACGGTCCGCGCCGGCAGCAGATCCCCGAGGCGCCCATCCGCCGAACCATCGACATCGACCCCGGCGAGCCGTACTCCACCGCGAAGATCGCGTCTGCGACGCAGGCGCTGCTCGACCTCGCCGTCTTCAGCGCCGTGAAGATCGTCCCCTCGCTGCCCAACCCACCGCCGCCCGATCACGTCGTGCCCCTCACGGTGCGCACCGAGCCGACGCGCTTGCGCCAGATCACGCTCGGCGGCGGCGTCGAGATCGACGAGATCAAGACCGACGTCCACGGCATCGTCGGCTGGGAGGACCACAACTTCCTCGGCGGCCTTCGCAGCTTCGCCGTGCGCTTCAAGCCGGGCGTCGTGCTCTATCCGGCCCGCATCGACAACTGGCAGGGGCTGCCCGAGCTCCTGCCGGAAGCGTGGCTTCGCACCGAGCTCCGCCAGCCCGGATTCATCGAGGCGCGGACCAACGCCTTCGTCAGCCCGGAGTTCAACATCTTCCCGCTGCTCGTCCAGGCGAACCCCGTCGCGAACGCGCCGGTCGTCGGCTACCGCGAGGTCCGCGCGCCCATCGGCGTCGACAGGACCATCGGCCGCCTCTACGCGTCGCTCGACTACACGTTCCAGATGGAGGACCCCTTCACGTACGTCGGGTCGCTCGATCCGGCGCTCGAGACGCTGTTCCTGTCGTTCCCGGAGCTGCGCGCGAGGCTCGATTTCCGCGACAGCCCCACGCATCCGCACGAGGGCATCTACCTCGGCAACACCCTGCAGGTCGCCGGCGGCATCTTCGGCGGGACGGCGAGCGACGTTCGCGAACAGCCCGAGGTGCGCACCTACGTACCGATCTCCAGTGGCGTGACGTTTGCGACGAGGGCATCCGTGGGCTTTCTCTGGCCGACCTCTTACGGCAGCGACTGGAACGGGGAGCTGGAGCGCTCCGACATCACAGCCGGCCCCCCGCCGGCAGGGGCGACGCCGGTCGAGATTGCAGGGCACCAGGCTGCGCGCGAGGCGCTCGCGCACGACTCGCAGATCATGTACTTCCGCGGCTTCTTCTCGGGCGGCCCGATGACCAATCGCGGCTTCCCGCCGCTGGGCGTCTCGCCGCACGGTGTGATCCCCTTTCTCAACCCAGCCACGGCGAAGCGTCAGGTGCAGTTCAGCTGCAATCCGAACGTCCCGGGCTTCAATCCCTCGCAGTGCTTCCTGCCCGTCGGCGGGATGACGCTCTGGGAGCTGCAGAACGAGGTGCGCTTCGACGTCTCGGGGCCGCTCTCGCTCACCGTGTTCTGCGACATGAGCGACGTCTCGCCGTACGAGAACGACATTCGCCTCGACCACCTGCACCTGTCGTGCGGCGCAGGCGCCGCGTACGACACGCCGGTCGGGCCCGTGCGTCTCGACGTGGGTTACCGCATCCAGCCGCTGCAGGTGCTCGGGTATGCGAACGAGACGAAGGCGGCCAGCGCCGACCCGGTCAACGGCATCCAGCCCACGATCATGGGCGTGCCCATCGCGATCGCGATCGGAATCGGGCAGGCGTACTGATGACGACGGGAACGCATCCGGGCGGCTTGGCGGGGCTCGCGCTCGGAGGCACCCGGACGGACCGGCCGCGCACGCGACGGCCGCCGCTCGGGCTGCGCGTGCTCGGATGGATCGGCGGGACGGTGGGGCTCCTCCTCATCTTCCTGGTGTCGCTGGTCGCCGGCGTTCTCGTGCACCTCGACACGCCGCGCGGACGCAGCCTCGTGATGGGCGAGGTGAACGCGAGGCTGGAGCCGATGTTCCAGGGGCGAGTGCGGCTCGAGGCGCTTCGCGGGATCAGGCTCGACGGCCTCCGCGGCGCCGACGCGACGGTGGAGGACCCCGCGGGTCGGCCGGTCGTCGCGGTGCGGGGAGTGAGCGTGCACCTGGCGACGTTCGAGCTCGTTCGGTCTCTGCTGCGCCGCGCGCCATCGCCGCTCACGGTGCACGTCTACTCGGCGTCGATCGCCGACGCGAACGTCGTGCTGGATCACGATGCGCGCGGGCAGCTGCTCATCGCGGACGCGTTCGAGCCGGCGCACCCCGCGGTGCCGTCGCCGCCCCATCCCAGCTCGCGGCGGCTGCGCGTCGTGGTGGACCAGTTCACGATGGCCCACGGGCGGGCGCGCGGCGTGCTCCCCAACGGACGCTCCCTGGAGGTAGCGGGCGCACTGCAGGCGCAGCTCGATCAGGGAGTCGAGCCCGATGCGATTCCCGACGCGACGGTGAACTGGGACGGGTACGTCGGCGCGATTGCGACCTCGGTGCATGCGTCGCTGAACGAGCACGGGGTCGATGCGGCCCTGGACGTGCCGCCCTTCGCGGCCGCGGCGCTTCGCGAGATCCTGCCTTCCGCGCCGCTCGAGCATCGCGGCGCGGCGCACGTCGAGGTCCACGGGCCGCTGTCCGACGTGCAGGCGCAGGTCCACCTGGCCGCCGACGAAACGAGACTCGACGGCACGGTCGCCTACGTGGGCTTCCGGACGCCGGGCGTATCGCACGGCGACGCCGACCTGGTGCTGCACCAGGGGAAGCTGGGCAAGACGTGGCTCCCCGACGCGACGCTCCACGCGACGGCGTCGCTTCGGGGATCGACCCTCGTGCGCGCCCTCGCCGATCTCTCGGTGGACGAGCCCGGGGCGCCGACGCGTCTCACCCTCCAGGCGACACCGAGAGGTGGCGCCCATCCCATCGTGGACTTCGAGCTCGACTCTTCCTCCACGGATCTCGAGGAAGTCCCCCAGCTCGCGCATGCCGTACGCGGCAGCTATCGCCTCTCGCTCGCCGGCCGCATCGACCCCGACGAGCGCACCGTGGAGGGCGACCTGCATGCGACCACGCGCGATCTCGTGCACGGCAGCGCGCGCGTGGACGACGCGACCATCGACGCTCGTGCGCATGGAGCGATGGCGGACCCCTTCGTGGACGCGTCGGTGCGCGCCTCCGGGATCCGCGCGGGCAGCATCCGGCTCGACGCGGCCGAGGTCGGGGCCTACGGCCTTGCCACCCACCCGCACGTGACCTTCGCCTCGCGCGCGCAGAAGCTGCCGAACGTCGAGGGGAGCGTCGACGTCGCGCTCGGACACGGCGTCGTGCTCTCCTCGCTGCGCCTCGCGCTCGAGCGCGCCGGTCAGCTGGCGACGATCGCCGCCTCGCGCATCGAGCTCGGCGCGGGTGGTGGCGTGCGTGTCGAGGACGCCCGCGTCGACGGCCTGGGTCAGCCGCTGCTCGCGAGCGCCACGGTCACGGCGGCTGCGGTGCACCTGCGCGCCGCGAGCGCCGGCCTCGATCTCGCCAGGATCGCGCGGCTCGCGCACATCGAGACGAACCTGGGCGCCGGCACACTGAGCCTCGACGCCGACGTCCGCGTGGACCGCCGCCGCGCCGAGGGGCACGCGCGCCTCGACCTGGAGTCTTCGGTCATCGGGGAGGTGCACCAGGTCAGTGCCCACATCTCGGGGAGCATCCAGGGCCGACGCGTCTCGGTCGTCGCCAGCGCGGGCGCGCGGGAGGTCGGTAGCGTCACCGTGTACGCGCCCGCCGTGCAGCTGGCCAGCGACCGGACGCGCAGCATCGCGGCGTGGCGCAACGCCT
>DATJYG010000126.1:0-8106 GCA_035499695.1 Polyangiaceae bacterium | reverse complement strand
GATCCCGGCTCGCAAGGCAGTGCTGGTCGCACTGTCGCTGGTGGCCGCCGCGGCCGTCCTCTGTGTGGTGGCGGCGTCTGCGCTGACGACGCACGAGCGGGGCGCACGCGCCATTCTCGCCGACGAGGGCGACGCTTCGGTGCCCCTGGGTGCCGCTTGGACGTCGTACGAGCCGGCCGTCTGCGAGCCGGGCGCGGAGGAGACGGGCTCCGACGAGGCGTGCGTCGCGGTTCCTGCATCGCTCCTGGTCGCGTCGTCCGACGGGATCCCCCGCGCCTGCGTGGAGCCGCTGGAGCCCGTTCGCCACGCCGACGACTTCGCGCTCGCATGCAAGCGCGAGCCCGAGATGAGCTCCCCCTAGATCGACCTCGACCGCCGGCGCTGCCCGGGGGCCGATGAACGAGCAACCACTCGCACAGGAGAGATCTGCCATGCGATCGAGCTGGACAACGTGGATCGTCACCCTGGCGCTCGCCGCGAGCGTCACCGAATGCAATCGCGACCCGGGCTACGACGTGGGAGCACCGGCTCCCGCGCCGGCACCCGCCGGAGGCGCGCCCCAGAACGCGCCAGTCGGACCCGTGTACCGCGTTCCCCTCGACGAGGACCTGCCCTCGATCGGGGACGCGCGAGCGCTCGTGACGGTCGCCGCCTTCGACGACTACGAGTGCCCCTACTGCCGCAAGGCGCAGCGCACGCTCGAACGCCTCCTCTCGACCTACCCTCGCGACCTGCGCATCGTCGTGCTGGAGCACCCGCTGCCGATGCACTCGCGGGCGCGCCCCGCGGCTGTCGCCGCGCTCGCCGCCGCCGCTCAGGGGCGGTTCGAGGCGCTGCACGCACGGCTGTTTGCCGGCGCGCTGGACGACGCCACCATCGAGGCGGCCGCCGCGGAGGCGGGGCTCGATCTGGCTCGGTTCGACCAGGACCGCGCCGACCCGAGGACATCGGGCGAGGTCGATCGCGCGATGCAGCTCGCCTCGCAGATCGGCGTCACCGGAACGCCCACGTTCTTCGTCAACGGGCGCCGCATCGTGGGCGCGCAGCCGTACGAGGTGTTCAGGCAGGTCGTCGAGGAGCGGCTGGCGGCGGCCCGCCAGCTCGTCGCCGCGGGCGTGAGGCCGTCTCGCGTCTACGAGCAGACGATTGCGTCGGGCCTTCCGTCAGTGGTGGACGACGACGACGGCACCGGGCACGCGTGCGACGACGAGGGCTGCCATCACGGCAAGGACGACGGCGCGGGAGTCGGCGAAGCCGTGGAAGCGGTGCCGACGACGGGTGCTCCGGCGCGCGGCCCGGCATCGGCCTCGGTCAGCGTGGTGCTCTTCTCGGATTACGAGTGCCCCTTCTGCGCCAGGGCCGAGCCCATCGTCCGTTCGCTCGAGCAGGCGCACCCGGGAGACGTGCGGGTCGTCTTCAAGAACATGCCGCTCCCCATCCACGATCACGCATGGCTCGCTGCGAAGGCCGCGCTCGCCGCCGGCGAGCAAGGCAAGTACTGGGAGTACCACGACGCGCTCTTCGCGCATCCGAAGGCGCTCGATCGCGCTTCGCTCGAGCGCTATGCGGCGGACATCGGACTGGACGCGCGACGCTTCACGCGCGATCTCGACGACGCGCGCCTCGAGGCGCGACTGGAGGCGGACGTCGCCGACGCCGACGCGCTCGGGGTCAAAGGGACGCCGACGCTCTTCGTCAACGGGCGACGAATCGTGGGCGCGCAGCCGCTCGCGACGCTCGAGAGCGCCGCTGCCAAGCACTGAGAGACCGTCACTTCTCAGAAGCGATGGGTCAGCAGATCGAGCAACGCGACCGCGAACCCCGTGAAGCTCTCGGGGCCCATCGAGAGCGTGTGGCGAGCGTAGCGGTCGCCGATCACTCTCGTCAGCTCGAAATGGTAGAGCCGCGACCGGTAGCGTACGCGAACGCCCTCCTTCGGCTCGCCGTCCTTGACCGTTCCCTGTGCGCTGTAGGCGGCGTGGCCTCTCTCCGCGCCACGCAGAGGGTGCTCGCCCACCTGGTCGAGCGCCGAGCGCACCTCTTCCACGGTGTATCCGCTGAGCGCCGCCTCGAATTCCTTGACGTCGAACTCGCCTGACATCCCTTCCCCGCCAACAGCACGACCGGAGCGCACGCACGGCTGCGGCGCATCGAAGAGATCGTATCCGCCGGGGTGTTAAGGGACTGTGAAGCCGTGCCGTGAAGTTCGATTGAGCGCCTTGACTCGCAGGCCCATGGGAAGCGACATGAAGCGGACGGTTCCATGGAAGGGGAGGCCTCAGCCGTTCGCGCGGAACAGCAGCACTGGCGCGACCAGGTCTTGACGGGGCTTGGTTGGACCGCGGTCGCCGCGTCCGGGGCCGTGACTGCGGCGCTGCTTCTCTTCACCCAGGACCGGCCGGGAGCGACGCTCTGGGCCGCGTCCGCGGTGGTCTTCCTCCTGGCGGCGACGCTGCGAGGGAGCGGCAGGTTCCGGGTGCGCGTCTGGCTGCTGATACTGCCGCTCTGCATGGTGGCCGGCGTGGTCGGCCCGGCGCTCGAGGGCTTCCTTCCCAACATGTCCCTGGGCCTCGGCGCAGCCGTCGTGTTCACGACCGCACTTCGGGGGATGCGATGGGGGCTCGTCGTGCTCGCGCTGGAGGCGCTCATGATGGGGGGCGTGGCCGTGCTCCACCACACTGGCGCCATCGGCGTCCTTCCGGGCTACGAAGCGCAGGCCGCCTTTCCACTCGCTGCCGTCGCGCGCTTCGTCATCAACTTCACGATCGGCTCCGCGGCGATGGTGGTGACCATCTCCTATCTGCTGAGCCGCGTGGAGCGACTGCTCCTCGACAAGACTCGCGCGCTGGAGCAACTGCGGGAGGAAGAGCGCGCGGCAGAGCGGGCGCGGGAAGAGCTCGAGTGCCGCGAGGCCGCGTTCCGGAAGGCGCGCGAGCTCGAGATCCTCGGGCGCCTCGCCGGGTGCATGGCGCACGACTTCAACAACGCCCTCGTCGTCATCCAGAGCAACGTGGACCTCATCCGCACCAAGGCGGACTATCTGGGCACGGGGCTCCGCCAGATCGACGAGGCGGTGGCTCAGGCGGCGTCGACGACGAGGCAGCTCCGCGGGTTCACCCACCAGGCGCCCGCGCCTTCGAGGCCCGTCGCGCTCGGCCTGGCCGTGACTCGGGCGGTCGCGCTGCTCGAGCGCGTCTTGCCGTCGAACATCTCGATGGCGGTCGAGGTCGAAGACCACCTGACGGTGCTCGCCGACGAAGGGCAAGTGCAGGGCGTGGTGACGAACCTCGCGCTCAACGCGCGCGACGCGATGCCCAGGGGCGGCAAGCTCGAGCTGCGCGTGCGAAGGGCCACGCCCACGGAGGGCCAAGCCGGCGGCATCGACGGTCAATGCGCCCTGGTGGACGTGAACGACGACGGCATGGGCATGTCGGAGGAGACGATGGCGCGCATGTTCGAGCCGTATTTCACGACGAAGGGCGCCGCCGGTACCGGGCTGGGGCTCGCCTCGGTCAAGTCTGCGGTGGAGGCCGGCGGCGGCAAGATCGTCGTGACGAGCGCACCCGCACGTGGGACGCAGGTTCGGGTTCTATGGCCCGTCTACGAACGCGGCGCCGACGGCGCGGAGCGGAGCGGAGCGAGCGAGCTGCCGCCCGCGAGTCGTCCCGGCACGGTGCTGCTCGTGGAGGACAACGAGCGCGTTCGCATCGCGATGGCTCGCATGCTCGCGGCGCGCGGATTCACGGTCCTCGAGGCGCCGAACGGCACGGAGGCGCTGACGATCGCCCGGCGGTACCGCGCGCCCATCGACGTGCTGTGCAGCGACTGTGAGATGCCGGGGATCTCGGTGGAAGAGACCATCGCGGCCTTTCGCGTGCTCTTCCCCGCGGCACGCGTGGTCCTCTGCTCCTCCTACGCGCCAGAGGACGTGGCACCCCCGCTCGAGTCGGTCGATGCGTTCGCGGCCAAGCCGTTCGCGCCCGACGAGTTCGTCCGCCTGGTGGACGACCTCGTCGCCCGCGCGCAGGATGCGGCTCACGACGCCGGTTTCGGATCCGTCGAATCGGGCGGGGGGTCGAAGCGGTAGCCGATGCCCCACACGGTGACGATCGCCGACGCCGCCTCGCCGAGCTTCTTGCGCACGCGCGCGACGTGAACGTCGACCGTGCGCACGTCCGGCTCCCCGAGAGAGAGCGCCGTCCGCTTGGCGAGGATCCTTCGCGACGCGACGAGCTTCGGTCGCTCGAGGAGATACGCGAGGATGTCGAACTCGCTGCGAGTGAGCGCGACCGGGGCGTCCCCCACCAGCACCATGCGCCCGTCGAGGTTGACGACGACGTCCGCCCAGCTCACGACCCGGGGGGTCACGCCTTCGCGCGCTCGGAGGCGAGAGCGGATGCGCGCGACGAGCTCCTCGAAATAGAACGGCTTGGCGACGTAGTCCGCCGCGCCCAGCTCGAAGCACTTCAGCCGATCCCCGAGCTCGAGCCGCCCCGTGAGGACGACGACTGGAGCGGTACAACGACCCTGGATTTCCTCCAGCACATCGAAACCGCTGCGATCGGGCAGGTTGATGTCGAGAACGATGGCGTCGGGTGGATCCGCGAATGCGAGACGCACTCCCTCGTCGGCACGGGTCGCCAGGTAGACTGCGAAACCCTCTGCGCGCATCCCTTGAACGAGCGTGGCAGCGACCGTCGCTTCATCTTCGACGACGAGGACGCGGAGCGGGCCGTAGCTCACGCGAGCATCCTACCATCGGCGGGTCGTCGGATGCCTGCACCTCCGCGGTTCCGATCGCTACGGACGCGTCATCGGGAATAGCGCCCGATACGCGCGGACCTCGGCCACGGGAAAGATGGTGCTGTGGTGCTCCGCAGGCAACGGGTCGTACGTCGCGACGAGGCCCTGGGGCCGACTGTCGTGCAAGGCCGTCATCAGGGCGGTGATGCCCTCTTGCATTTCCTTGGCGTCGGCCGTGGCGACGAAGAGTCGCTTGGCGGGCTTCGCGGTCCACCGGGCGAGGCGCTCCGGCGCGCTCTTCACGAGGGCGCCGCCATTCCACCAGACGCTCGGATCGATGGCGATGTACGTGTCGAAGAGATCCGGGTCCTGGAGGAGCGTCTCGAGGACGAACAGGCCCGCGAACGACTCGCCCACGACGGCGGAATCACCCGAAACGCGATAGCGGCGAGCGATCTCGGGCTGCAACTCCTCGCGCAAGAAGCGCCGGAAGCTGTCGGTGCCGCCGGCGTGCGGAGCGATCTGCTTCTCCTGGGGGATGTTCGTGGCACTGACGAGGTCCCGGCGCCGCTCGGTGTTCTGGATGCCGACGACGATCAGCGGCCGGACCACCTCGTTGCGGATCGAGACGTCGAGCACGCCGGTGATGTGCGGGAAGTCCTCTTCCATGCCGCCGTCGAGGGCGTAGAGGACCGGATAACGCGTCGCGGCCGCATCGGTGCGCGCGTAGTCGGGTGGAAGGTAGACGTTGACCACGCGCTCCTCGCCGAGCACCGTCGAGGAGAGCCGGAAGGTCTGGCCGAACTGGATGGGGGTCGCTGATGCGGTTCCAGGCTGCGCGGGCGCGGGCGCAGGTACCGCGGGACACGCGTGACTGGCGCTGCAAGCGGTCAGCAAGACGAGAGCGAGGTAGGTGCCGCGCACGCACCCCACGCTGGCGCTACGCGCGTGCTGCGTCAAGGACTTGCGTCAGAGCTGGCGGAGGAACGTCACGAGGTCGGTCTTCTCCTCGGCCGTCAGCTTGAGTCCTTGAACGAGGTTGAAGAACTCGACGGTGTCCTCCAGCGTCGGACACCGACCGTCGTGCATGTACGGCGGGCTGTCCTTGATCCCTCGGAGCGTGAACGTCTTGATCTCGCCGAGCGGCACCTCGTCGATGAACCGCTCGGTGCGCAGGTCGTGCATGAGCTGGTCCATGTAGAACGGCGGCGGGTGGCAGCTCGCGCACTGCGCCTTGCCGTTGAAGAGCGCCTCGCCGCGCAGTTCCTCCGGCGTGGCCTTGGAGGCGATGAGGTGTCCGTTGTCGTCGAGCTTCGGCGCGGGCGGGAAGCCGAACATGTTCTGCGTCTGCGCCATGTGCGAGACCTGGATGCGATCCAGGATGTTCATGCCCTTCTTGATGGCGTGGATCTGGTCGCCGTTGAAGTAGGCGGTCCGCTGCTCGAACTCCGTGAAATCCTCCACCGAGCGCAGGCTGCGCTTCGACCCGTGGATGTGCTGATTGAAGAGCCCGCGCAGGCTGACCGTGTCGATGCGGAACCGGCGGTCCTGGGGCCGCGCGTCCGGATTCAGATGGAACTGCCCGGTCGTGTGTCCGTTGACGTGGCAATCGAGGCACGCGACGCCGAGGGACGCCTGCGTGCTCTTGCGGTCGTCGGTCGCGTTGAACTCCTCCTGCGGGAATGGCGTGAGAAGGAGGCGCAATCCGTCGAGCTGCACCGGCGTCAGGATGTCCTTGAACAGGCGGTAGTAGTTGTTGATCGACACGACTTCCCCGCGCGAGACGTCGCCGAGCTCGGGCCGCGACTGCAGGTACATGGCGGGCGGGAACTCGGGGAGGAACGCGTCCGGCAGATCGAAGTCGACGTCGAACCGCTGCAGGCGCGGGAACATCTCGATCTGCATGGCGGGGAACACCATCCCGCCCGTCGCCTGCTTCACGTGCGGCAGGGCCGGATAGGGGAAGAGCCCGGCGCTGCGGACCGCCTCGGGCGTCATCGCCGCCAGGTCGTCCCAGGTCTTTCCGCCGCGCAAGCGCGCGCTGGGACCGATGGGCTGCGGCTTGCCGCGTGACATGACCACGCCCGGTAGCGTGCGCGGCGTCAGGTCGTACCGCTCGGCGAGCAGCTTCTGCTGCGCCGCCATGACCGCCGCCTTCGCCGCGATGTCCGCGCGCATGATGCTCTCGGCCGACTCGCCGGGGCGCGTGGAGCCGAGTGGATCGCGATAGAAGTCGAACGCGGTGTACTGCCCGTGGTCGACCTGGCCGGCCTCCGCTGGCGAAGCCGGCTGCGCCGCGGTGACGCCGAAGATGTTGGACAGGTCGTGCGGTGTCTTCCGTTGCTCCGGACGAACCTGTGGAACCGGGCGCGTCGTCTGCGCCTGGACGATGGGATCGTTCGGCGGCTGCGCATGGACCGTGTCACGCCGCGCACAAGACACGGCGATGACCCCGGCGAAGAGACACGTTCTCACCCCATTGTTCATGGGTCTCCCCTTTTCACTTCCGTATTGCGCTGCAGAGCGCATACCGCGGCCGAGCCCCAGGTCGCCTCGAGGCCGAGCTCGAGTACGAGATGAGCAACTCCGCGAGGGAGAGACGGCTGCTGACGGAGGAGTGATCCTCGATGCCGTGGCAGCCGGCGACAATCACGAGGTCACCCGCGCTGCTGTGAAGCAAAGACTCGCTCGTATGCGCGAGACCTTCGCTCAACGGGTCGAGAATGAGGGCATGTCTCACCTGAAACGAGAGAAGGGATGACGCCGGCAAGCGACAATCGGGGGCGACCTTCCTTCATTCGCCCCCGAGTTTGCGAAGACTCGGCACGAGGGAGCCTCACTCGCGGGGAATCTCGCGAAGATTCGGTCCGAATGAGCGAAGATCGCGCGGAAGTGAGCGATGATTCCGCGTCCGCGAGCGATACCTGGGCGCGATGTACGTGATGATCGCGCCCGGTCTTCCCTCAATCGGGGGGAAATATCGCTCAATCGGGAGCAAATGAGCGAAGACTCCGTCCGAATGAGCAAAGATCGCCCCCGATGTCAGTGATATTCGCCCGCGATTGAGCCTCATTCGCGGGCAATGTCAGCGTAGATCGGGCCCGAGTGAGCGATGATTCCGCGCGAGTGAGCGATACTCGAGCCCGAATGAGCGAAGACTCCGCGCAGTCTTCGCTCAATCGGGCGGAAATGAGCGAAGATCGGGGACCAACTGGGTCACATTTGCGCGCGAGTGAGCAAAGATCGGCCCCGATTGAGCGAAGAGTGCGCGGAATCATCGCTGACTCGGGGCCGATCATCACGATCATCGCGCGCGACGAAGCGAAGGTCGCGCGGCAACTCGGCGAACCAGCCCCCGATGAT
>DATJYG010000125.1:0-3671 GCA_035499695.1 Polyangiaceae bacterium | reverse complement strand
CCGAGGGCCGAGCGTTTGCTGAGCCCGTCGACCTCGAAGCCGATGCCCACCCCGAGCGCCGCCACGCCGACGCCGCCGAGGATCCACGCGAGCGCCGGCACCGGGCGTCCGGGCTCCTCGGACGCGTCCGGCGGCGTCTCGCCGGTGGATGCAGAGGTGGACGCGGGCGCCGACGCCGAGCCGGCCACGAACGCCACGTCGATCCGTCGTGCCCTCTCGCCCTCGCGGACGACGACGTCCTTCTCGACCGGCTGCGCACCCTCCATCTCGAAGCGAAGCCGGTGGGGTCCCGGGTCCACCTCCAGGGGCACGCCGCCGATCCGCTCGGCCAGCACGGCACCGTCCACGAGCACGCGGACCTCCGTCGCGTCCTCGCCGGACGGCCCGCGCGCGGCGATGACGAGCGAAGGCATCAGCGCCCCCACCTCGGTGAGCCACCGCGCGCAATCGTCGCGGAGGACGGACGAGCACGAGGGGCTCGCGCACGTCGTCAGCTGCTTCTTGGCCGCGATGAGCTCGCCCTTCTTGCGCAGCCTCTGGCCGCTCGTGTACGCCGCCGTGCACACTGCGTCCGTGTCGTGTCCGGGCGCCGGCTGCTCCTGCGCCCGAGCCGTCGAGGCCACCGCGAGCAGCGCGACCAACGAGGGGAGCGCGCGGTGCGAGTCCATCGCCACGAGTGTATCGAAGGCCCGCGGGCCTAGCGAGAAGCTGCCGGGCCGCGCATCACTTGGCGAGCTTCATCACCGCGCCGTTGCTCGCATTGTTCGTCCAGTAGATGGCGGTGGCGTCCTGTGCGACGGCCATGGGCATGTTCTGGCCCGAGGCGACCGTGGTCGGCTCGGGGCAACCGCCGACTGCACACTTCACCAGGGTGCCGCCCTGGTTGTTGGCCCAGTAGGCGTTGGTGCCGTCCACCGCGATGCCCTGCGGCCCGTTCTGCCCCACGGCCAGCTTCGCCTCCTGGCCGTTGCAGTTCTGCGTCGCACAGCGCATCACCGTGCCGTCGTACAGGTTCGTCCAGAAGAGGTTCGCTCCGGACACCGCGATCCACTGGGGACCGGCCTGGTTCCAGGCGACCTCGGTCGCCGACATGCACCCGCCGACGCCGCAGCTCCGTACGTCGCCGCCGTGGCTATCGACCCAGTAGACGCTCACCGCGTCGGCCGTGATGTTGGTGGGCTGGTCTTCGTTGTTCGAGATGAGGTTCGTGTTGTTCTGGCAGTTGGTCGCCCCGCACGACAGCACGACGCCGGTGGTCTTGACGGCGTTCGTCCAGAAGAGGGTCGACCCTTGCAGGACGATGCCCGCCGGATTGTTCTGTCCCCACGCCACGGCCTGGGGGTTCATGGCGGGGCATCCGGCGATCGGGCACAGGATGACCGCGTCGCTGGCGGTGAAGTAGACGTTCGTCCCGTCGGTCGCGATGCCGCTCGGCCAGTCCAGGCCGGAGGCGATCGTGGCCGGGCTCATGTTGCACCCGGCCTTCGCGCACGACATGACCGTGCCGGTGTCTCCGACCAGGTTGGTCCAGTAGACGTTGGTCCCGTCGAGGGCGATGGCATAGGGACTGTTCTGGCCCGGCGCGAGCGTCACGGGCTGACACGCGCTCGCCGTGCAGAGCCCGCCCAGGCAGTCGTGCCCGCACGCGCCGCAGTTCTTCGGGTCGCTCGCGAGATCGGCGCACTGCTCGCCACACGCGGTGAGGCCCCCATCGCACGTGAGAGGCGACCCGCCGTCGTTCGCCACGGTGCCGTCGCCACCGGCGTCCGACGTGACGGCGCCGCTGCTCGATCCGCTGCCGCCGATGCTGCCGCTGCCGCTGCCGCTGCCGCTGCCGCCGGATCCGGACCCGCCGCCGTCGTCGCTCGTGGCGGCGTAGCCGTCCCACGACAGGAACGAGCAGCCGCTGAGCCCCCAGAGCACCAGTGTCGCGACCCCGGCCGTCGAGCGACGCAAGCGGTGTTCCCCCAGCCGTTCCATCGAAGATCTCGACCTCCTCACGGGTGCAGGCAGTTGGGTTTGGGAATGCGCACGCCATCGCTGTCGACGGTGTAAGGCGGATTGCATTCGGGTCGCGTTGCGGGCCGCCTCGGGGCCGTCGTCCCCGCGGCCGTCGGACGGGGGAAGGCAACAGCGGACGCGGGCTTCGGCGCAGGCGCCACCGCCGGCGGGGGGCTCGTCGGTGCGGCGGCGACCATCGTATCTGCGGGCGGTGCGGGTGCTTCCGAGGGATCACCGGCGGCCGCCGGCATCGCGACCGCGGAGCTCGACGCCTCGGCCGGCATCGTCTCGCGTCTCGCCGACATCGCCCACACGGTCAAGCCGAGCACGCTCGCGACGGCGCCCGCTCCTGAAAAGAGCGCCCACGTGCGCCGGCGGCGCTTCGTCGTGACGGTAACGGGCAGCTGCACCGAGGCGCTCGAGACCGAGCCCGGCTCGAGCGGTGGACGGAACACCGTCTTCGCCTCGGACGGCTCTATCTGGGTGGGGAGCTGCGACTCGTCGACGGCGGGCGGCGCAGCTCCAGCAAGCGCCTGGGGTGGGGCCGGCGGCGGCACCGCGTCGACCAGCGACACGCTCTCGATCTCCGAGAGCGTCCTCGCCCGCCTCTCGAGCGCCTCGCCCGCCGTGCGCGCCACCCACTCGCCGATCTCGCGCGCGCTCGCCATCGGCGCGACCTGCTCGAGCGCGACGGCCATCTCGTTCGCGGTGGCGTACCGGTCCGCGGGCTCGCGGGCCAGCCCCCGCAGCACGATGGCGTCGATCGCCGTCGGCATCCCCTCGACGAGGCTGCTCGGCGGCTCCGGGACGCGATCGAGCATCTTGGCCAGCATCGTCGCCGGGTGATCCTCGGTGAGGTAGCGCCTTCCCGTGAGCGTCTCCCACAGCACGACCGCCGCCGCGTACACGTCCAGGCGCCGGTCCTGCACGGGGGCGCCGGTGAGCTGCTCGGGCGCCATGTACGCGAACTTCCCTTTCAGCTGACCGTCGCGCGTCGACTGGTACCGCCACGCCGCCTTCGCGACGCCGAAGTCGACGATCCGCACGGCGCCGTCGTCGCCCACGAGGATGTTCTGCGGCGAGACGTCGCGGTGGATGATGCCGAGCGGTGCACCGCGCTCGCTCTTCGCCTCGTGGGCCGCGTGCAGCCCGGAGAGCGTCTGGATCCCCACGGTCACGGCGATCCTCCAGGGCACGCGCTCCTGCTTGCGCACCGACGCGCGCAGCAGCCGGGCGAGCGACTCGCCCTGTACGTACTCCATGACGAGGAAGAGCTCTCCGTCGGCGGCGACCACGTCGATCGTCGGCACGACGTTGGGGTGCCGCACGCGCGCCGCGAGCCGTGCCTCGTCGAGGAACATCGCGACGAACTCGGGGTCCTTCGCGAACTGCGGGTGCAGCCGCTTGATGGCCACCGAGCGCGCGAACCCCGCCGGCCCGACCAGCCGCCCGAAATGGACGCTCGCCATGCCCCCGCTCGCAATCTCGTCGTACAGCGCGTAGCGGCCGAGACGGCGCACGCACCGGGGCGAGAGCGAATCGGCGTCCGTCGGAGCAGACGACATCGCAGTTTCAGTCTCCTCCCGTGGACCATGGCGCGCAATGGTCCGCCGATGTGCGGGAACCCCGGACACGGCCTCCGAGCCCATGGTGCGACCTCACAGAGGAGG
>DATJYG010000124.1:0-9418 GCA_035499695.1 Polyangiaceae bacterium | reverse complement strand
GTGAGCGCGAAGGAGGACGCGCGCCTCGCGGAGGCCGTCAGCGTCCACCAGCTATCCATCCAATCGATCGCCTGCGTCCCCATCCGTGGCGCTCCACCTCTCGGCCGCACCATCGGCGCCCTCTACGTCGAGACCCGCGTGCGTCCCGGGATCCGCTTCGAGCAGGAGCTCCCCACGCTGGAGGCGTTCGCCGACCAGGCGGCCATCGCCATCGAGAACGCGCGCCTGCTCGCCGAGAACCGCGCGCGCGCCGAGGAGCTCGCGCGCGCCAACGTGGAGCTGGCGGCCGCGCGCGACGAGCTCTCGAACCGCCTCGGCAAGCGCACCGAGCAGCTCGCCGAGGCGCGCCGCGATCTCAAGCAAGCGCGCGCCGAGCTGCGCTCGCACTTCGGCTACGCGGGGCTCGTCGGCACGAGCACCTCGATGCGCCGCCTGTACGCGCTCATCGACCGCGTGAAGGACACCGACGTGCCGGTGCTCATCACCGGCGAGAGCGGCACCGGCAAGGAGATGGTCGCGCGCGCCGTGCACCAGGCGGGTCCGCGCGCCAAGAGGCCCTTCCTCGGCGTCAACTGCGGGGCGATCCCGGCGAACCTCCTCGAGTCGGAGCTCTTCGGCAGCGTGAAGGGCGCCTTCACCGGCGCCGACCGCGACCGGCGCGGCGTCTTCCAGGAGTGCGACGGCGGCACGCTGCTGCTCGACGAGATCGGCGAGATGCCCGCCAAGATGCAGGCGGGCCTGCTGCGCGTGCTGCAGGAGAAGCAGGTGCGCCCCGTCGGCGGCACCAGGGAGGAGCCGGTCGACGTGCGCGTCATCGCGGCGACCAACCGCGACCTGAAGGCCATGGTCGCCGACGGAAGCTTCCGCGAGGACCTCTACTACCGGCTCCACGTCGTCGAGCTTCGCGTGCCGGCGCTGCGCGAGCGCGTCGAGGACATCCCGCCGCTCATCGACCACTTTCTGTCGCTCTACGCCGCGCGCTACCGCCGTGAACGCAAGACGCTCGCGCGCGACGCGCTCCGCAGGCTGTGCGCGTACCCCTGGCCTGGCAACGTGCGGCAGCTCGAGCACGTGCTCCTGAGCGGCTGGCTGATGAGCGAGGGCACCGAGGTGACGGGGGACGACCTCGAGCTGCCGGCGCCCGTCGGGCACCCGGCGCCGACGACGAGCGAGACGCGCACGCGCGCCTCCGCGAGCGGCTCGGTTCCCCCGCCGCGCGCCGGCAGCCGCGCCGAGTACAAGCAAGCCGAGCGCGAGCGCATCCTCAGCGCCCTCACGGCGTGCAACTGGAACCGCGTTGCCGCAGCGAAGATGCTGGGTGTCCCGCGGAGGACGTTCTACAGGCGTCTCAAGGAGTTCGGCATCCTGTAGGATTCCCGGCCCATGCGCCTCATCGCAGTCGCCACGCTCGTCGCTCTCACCGCCTGCCCGGCGCCAGCGCCGCCCGTCCCGGCTCCCCCGCCCAACGCGCCGTCGCCCACGCCGCCCGGCCCTCAGGCCCCCCCGAAGGTGGACGCGCCCGCCGCCAGTGACAGCGCGCCGACAGCCAGCGCGGCGCCTCCCGCCTCGAGCGCCGCGACGCCCACCGACGCCGACCCGCTCGTCGGCAAGCCGGCGCCCGACTTCACCGCGACCGCGCAGGACGGGAGCTCGGTGCACATCGCCGCGCTCACGGGCAAGCCCGTCGTCGTCTACTTCTACCCGAAGGACGAGACGCCCGGCTGCACGAAGGAAGCTTGCTCCTTCCGCGACTCGTGGAAGGACCTCGCGAAGACCGGCGCGGTGCTCGTCGGCGTGTCGGCCGACGGGCTCGACTCGCACAAGAAGTTCGTGGCGCACTGGAAGCTGCCGTTCCTCCTCGTGAGCGATCCGGACGGCTCCATCGCGAAGAAGTACGCCGTGCCCTTCGAGGGCATGCACAAGCGCCAGACCGTCGTCATCGGCGCCGACGGCAACGTGCGCAAGGTCTACCGCAAGGTGGACGTCATGCTGCACGCGCAGCAGGTGCTCGCCGACCTCTCGCCGGCGCCATGAGCAGCGGCCTTCGCGTCCTCGTCGACGGCGAGCCGATGCCCGCCGAGGAGGCCATCGCCTTCTGGAAGCGCTTCAGCGCGTGGATGGACGAGCACCAGGGCGACCTCGGTGGCTTCGCGAAGAGCGAGGGCCTCGCCAGCGTCCAGCCCGAGATGCACTCGGGCACGCCGGTCCTGGTCGCGAGTCGCACAGCGACGCAGAAGCCCTACACCACCGCGCCCAAGCGGACCGAGGGCAAGAAGCGCAAGCATTGACCCGCGGTGGATCGCCGGCGGTCCATGCGCGCGTCCGCGGCGGTCTGAAGGATGCAGCAGGAACGCGACGATAGCGCGGTGATCGCACGCGGCGTGGCGCTTGCTTCGTGCTGCTCCGGGAGCCGCATGCCCATCGCCTACTCGGCCACCACGGACGGCGCGACGTTCCTCTTGGACGAGTTCGGGGTCTGCCGGCGCGTCCTCCTCAAGCACGCCATGCCCGGGCAGCACACCATGGGCGGGCGCACGCGCTCCCAGGCCGCCCGCGCCATCGTGGGGGCGCAGTACGTCGCGTCCATCGACACGCGGGTCTTCGGTGGGCTCGTACCCATGCCGAAGCCGGGTGCCGCGATGCTCTTCGCCTACATGGGCGACGACGGGCGGCTCGCGGTGGTGCGCACGGGGCCCCTCGTCAAGTTCGAGACGCTCACCCGTCCGCTCGCCGACGACACGATGCGCGACTACGAGGACTACGACGACGACGAAGCGATGACCGCGCCGCTGAACCAGTCCGGCGAGCGCAGCACCCCGGTCGTGTCGATCCTCATCGAGGACGAGTGGTCGCCGCCCGAGCCGCCTCCCACGTGGCCGACGCTCACCGAGCAGCAGACCGTGCGCATCCCGCGAAAGTCCGACCGCGTGCCCAAGAGCGAGTCGGCGCCGACGCTCAAGATGCTGGACACGGGCGTCCGCGGGAGAAACCCGCGGCGCGCGGGGCGCGGGTAGGAGCGAGCGCCCCGCTCACTGCGTGCCGAGGACGCACCGGCCGGACGCGCACACGAGGGGCGCGCAGCAGTCCGCGTTCGTCGCGCAAGGGGCGCACGTGCCCGAGATGCACGCGGGGGTGGCGCCGCCGCAGTCGTTGCACGTCTTGCACGTGGTCCCGCCAGGAGCGCAGCCGCCGGACTGCGCGAGCTGCAGGACCGACGTGTCGTAGTGCAGGGTGAAGGCGCCCGAGAACTGCATCGTCTTGGCGAAGATGGCTCCCCACATCTCGAGGTCCGCCGAGAGCTGGAGCGTCGCGTTGGGCGCGTACACGTTGGCCGCGAGCGGAGTCGCCGTCGCCGAGAGCGTGAGCGTCGTGCCGCCGAGGTAGAGGCGCGTGCGCGCCGCGGCGTTCGCGTCGCCGACGGCGAGGCTGCCCATGACGGCGAAGTTGCCGGCGACGAAGAGGTCGAGCTCGGCCGACGGCGCGAGCTGCACGGTGAGCGACTGGGTGACGTTCACGTCGCCGGAGACGAACAGGGCGACGCGGCCGTTCACCTGGAGGGTCACGTTCGCGCCGGCAATCGAGGCGACGTAGTAGCGGCCGCACTGCAGGGCGACCGTGCCGTCGAGCGTGGCGCCAGCGATGATGCCGATGGACGCGTCGTCGTTGTTGGTCGCGAACGCGGCCACGACGGCGCCGACGTCGATGGGGGAGCTGCAGTCGCAAGGCGGTGCGACCTGGACGGGGCCGTTGACCACGGTGCCCTGCACGCCCGTGGCGCTGTCGCCCGCCGGCACGTGCACCGTGCCGAAGACCGTCAGCTGCGCTCCCGTGTCGAGCGTCACGTTGCCGTTCGACCACACGTCGCCTTCGACCACGTACTTGCCGCCGACCTCGACGGGCCCGCCGGCCTGCACGTCGTGGAGGACGGTGCCGCCGCCGCGCAGCGTGACCGCCTGTCCCGTTTGCGTGGAGGCGCCTCCCGACCATACCGAGCCGCCGATGGTCGTCGTCGAGTTGGTCGAGACCTCCCCGTTCGCCGCGATGGAGGCGAGATCACCGCCGGCGACGCCGCCCTCGCCGGGAGAGTCGAACGAGTCGGTGGTCAGCTTGCCGGAGACGTCGAGTGCATCGCAGGCGCAAGCCGCGAAGCGGAAGACGTTCGCGAGATCGCCGAGGCACGCGTTCGTGCCCGGGAGCGGCACGGGGCCCTGACCGGAGCAGAAGCCACTCGAGTCTGCGCTCGAGTCTGCACCCGCGTCGGGGTGCACGGGCGCGTCCGAGCCGGCGTCGGTGGTGGGGGCCGTGCCGGCGGCGCCGATGGGCTGGGAGACGACATCACCGCAGGCGACGGCCCACGAGCACGCAGCGACACCGCCGGCGAGAGCGAGGCGAGCGAGCTTCATCGGAAGGTCACCGCCAGTGTCATGCCCGCGAGGGTGCCGGGGCGCATCGCGACCGCCACGGTGTCGCCCGCGAAGGCGACGACCGGTCGCGGCAGCGCGAGGAGCTCTCGCACGTCGAATGCGAGCCACGTGGAGCCGGTGAGGCGCAGTCGCGCGCCGATGCCTGCCGCGAGGAGAGCCGACCACGCGTCGGCGCTGCCGCTCGTGTAAGGAGCGCTCGCGTATCCCGTCGCATCGAGGTGGTAGCCCCCGGCGCCGGCCGCGACGTAGGGGCGGATCCAGTCGACGAGGGCCGGCTCGAACGCGGCCTCGACGATCGCGAGCTCCTGACGCACCGTCGCGTTTCCCTGGCTCGCCCCCACGCGAGCCCCGAATGCGGGCAGCGCGCCGAGCACGGCGATCGACCACGTGCGCGAGGGGCGCCACGCCACGCGCAGCTCCGGTGCGACGGCGAGCCCCACGTCGGGTCCTGCGAAGGCACCGGCGACGCCGAGCGCGACGTCCACGGTTCCGCCCTCGGGCGCCCGCGGCTCGCGAACCGCCTCGCGCGTCCACGCCGTCACGTCGGCCGGAGGCGGCTGTGGCGCTGGCGCGGCCGCCGGCGCGTCGGGCTCCTCTTCCGGCGGGGGCAGCACGAGTCCCTCGACGAGGCTCGCGCGCATCAGCTCGACGACGCGCAGCGCGAGGCCTCGATCCGCCGCGTCGCCCGCGCCGCGCGCCGACATGCGCCTCACCACCGTCTTGTGCGTCACGTGGTCGGCGACCCAGACGTCGGTCGCGGCGCCCGTGCGCGCGCGTCGCAGCAGCACCGTCGCGAAGGGGCCGCGCGCGTCGGCGTCCTCCACCAGCTTGCGCGCGTCGTCGGCGCTCTCGGCGGTCTGCTCCTCCACGGTGAAGCCCGCCGCCCTGAGCTCCGCCGCGAGGCGCACCTCGGCGCGTTCGACGACCGCGTCGGCGCCGCGCTCCTTCACGATGACGACGAGTGAGCCCTCGGCGCGCGCCGGCAGGGCGCACGCGATCACGGCGAGTGCGACGCACGTGGCGACGCCGGCGCCTCGGCTCATTGCTCCAGGTCGCGCGCGGCCGCCGCGTAGGAGCCGGCGGGGAAGCGCTGCAGATAGCGGTCGGCCAGCGGCCGCGCCGCGTCGCGTCCCTGCGTGCGCGAGACGATGACCATCTTGCGCCCGAGCGCGTCGCCCGCGAACGGGCCCGCCGGAGCCTCGGCGAGGTACGTGTCGTACCAGCGCAGGGCGCCCGCGGTCGCGTGGTCCTGCTCCTCCTCGATGCGCCCGATGAGGAACGCCGCCGTGCGCGCCTCGCCGCTCGCGGGGAAGCGCGCGCGGATGGCCGCGTACGCACGCTTCGATACGTCCGGGCGGCCGGCGTATCGCGCGGCGTCGCCGAGCGCCCTGAGGTCGGGCAGCGGCCTGGCCCCCGTGGCGTGCGCGATTCCCTCGGCGTCGGCGTCGTGCAGCACGCGGGCGTAGTCGCCGACGGCGACGAGCTTCGGCCACGAGGGCGCCGCGACTGCGGCCGACGGCGCGGCGGGCGGCTCGACCAGTGCGCCCGAGGGGGTCGGCTCCACGTCCGCCGCCGAGGCGGTCGTCGACGGCGCCGGCGCCGAATCCGCCGGCGCGGCCGCGGCGTCGATCTGCACGCTGCTCTCGCGAACGCGCGCCGTCACGTGCTGCCCCGCGGCGAGCGCGAGTCCCTCGCCCACCACCGGACCCGCGACGCTCGCGGTGCCCGACTGCATCCAGACGTCGAGCGTCTCGGCGCCCGCCGCCCACGCCACGAGCAGCTCGGTGCCCGTCACTCGCACGGCGTAGGGGCCCGCGTCGATCGTCCACGAGGTCTTCTCGCGGTGCTTCACGCGCACGCGCGCCCGGCCCTGCTCGAGCACCACCTCCGCCCCCGTCGCGGTCGTCGCTGCCACCCGCCCGCGCGATCCCGGCACGAGCGCCACGTCGCTGCCGTCGTCGAACACGAGGTGCGCCGGCGGCCCCGCGGGCGTGATGCTCACGTATCCCTGCGCGCCCACGTCCGCGCCCTCGACGTGCCACGCGATCGCGCGCTGCGGCTGACGCAGCATCACGACGAGCACCACCGCGGCGAGGGCGGCGGCGAAGGCGAACGCGACCAGCACGGGCTTCGCCCGCGACGGCTCGCGCATCCGCTCGACCGACGCGATGAGCCGCGCGCGCCCCTCCAGGTGATGCTGCCGCGACGCCTCGGGCGTCGCCTCGCGCATCAACTCGCCCAGGTTGCGGGCCGTGCTCTCGCGCGACTCACTCATGGGGCCCCTCCGTCCAGTCGCTCAGCAGATCGTCCTCGCGGGCGCGGGTCGCCACGTGCGCCTCGGCGCGCGCGAGCACGCGCTTCACGGTCGCGAGCGAAACGCCGAGCAGCTCCGCCGTCTCGGTGAGCTCGTGGCCCTCGGCGTGGCGAAGCACGAAGGCGAGCCTCTCGCGATCGTCCAGCTCGTCGAGCACCGCGTAGAGGCGGCGTACGGCCTCGCGCGTCCTCGCGTCCGCATGCGCCGATGCCACCTCCGGCAGCGCTCCGTCGTTCGAGAGCCGCAGCCAGCGCCGCACGCGCTTCTTGCGGAGCGCCGTGCGTGCGGTGCGAAGCGCGATGCCGATGAGGAAGGGGCGCAACGACGACGCGTCCCGCAGCGCGCCCACGTTGCGGAAGAAGCCGATGAACACGTCCTGGAGCAAGTCCTCGACGTCGTGCCCCGGCCCGAGCGTCCGGTGCAGCACGCCGCGAACGAGGCCGGCGTAACGATCCCACACGAGCGTCGCCGCCCGCGGGTCCTTCGCGCGAGCCAGCGTCGCGAGCTCCGCGTCGGTCGGGCCGTCGTCGGCGCCGTCGTGCCGCGCGGTCGGCGCCCGGTACCCGGTGCGCAGCAGGCGGACGGAGGCCGGCGGGCTCACGACAATAGAGTAGCGGCACGCGCCCGCGACGGCTCACGCGGGTGCAAAGGTGCAGCGAGGCCGCGGATCACCCGAGATCCACACGATTTCGTGAGCCGCGCGCGCCACCACCCGCAACTAGGGGGCCATGAACGCGAGAACGGCACTCCCCCTCCTGGTCGCCCTCGTCGGCTCGACGATGGCCTGCAGCTCGAACACCGACGGCGCCGCGTCCAGCGGCGACGAGAGCCTCTCGCAGCCTCAATGCGCATCGGCGACTCCGTGGGCGACCGGCGTCGCTTACGCCGTCGGCGCCGTGGTGACGTACAACGGGTCCGTCTACGTGTGCATCCAGGCGCACACGAGCGAGCCCGGGTGGACGCCCGATGCGGTGCCGGCACTGTGGGCGCTCGCGCAGTGCAACGGCACCGGCGGCAGCGGCAGCGGCAGCGGCAGCGGCGGTGGTGGAAGCGGTAGCAGCGGCGGCAGCGGGTCCTCGAGCGGCGGGTGCGGCAACGGCAGCAGCGGTGGAAGCAGCGGCGGTTCGAGCGGCAGCTCGGGCGGGAGCAGCGGTGGCTCGGGTGGAAGCTCCGGGAGCAGCTCCGGCAGTTCGAGCGGCGGATCGAGCGGCAGCTCCAGCGGCGGAGGCGGCGGGCCGAGCGCCTCGTTCGTCTTCAGTCCTTACAAGGACACGAGCATCAACATGAACTGGAACACGAACGTCATCTCGACGTCCGTCTCGGGCTCCGCGACGCCGCTGGCGAGCGACCTCACGGGCGCGGGCGGCAAGTCGATCACCCTCGCGTTCGCGACCGGCGAGTGCGGCAGCGAGAACTGGGGCGGCGTCGCCGGCGCGGCGCTCGCATCGGCCAACGTGTCGCTCCTGACCGGCGCCGGCGTGAAGTACGTCATCTCCACGGGCGGCGCCGCCGGCTCGTTCACCTGCGGCTCGGACTCCGGGTTCTCCACGTTCATCGGCCGCTGGATGTCGTCGAACCTCGTCGGCGTCGACTTCGACATCGAGGCGGGTCAGTCGCAGCAGGTCATCCAGGACCTCGTCAGCCGCATCAAGACGGCGCACGGCTCGTTCCCGTCGCTGCGCTTCTCGCTCACGCTCGCCACGCTCGCGAACAACGCCGGCGCGAGCACCGCGCAGTCGCTCGGCTCGGGCGCGCAGGACAGCTTCAACACCTACGGCGACGAGACGCTGAACGCCGTGAAGAGCGTCCTCGGCTTCAACGGGTCCGCGAGCACGTGGCCGAGCTACCTCACCGTGGACCTCATGACGATGGACTACGGCTCGGCGAGCGCCGGCGTGTGCGTCGTCTCGGGCGGCTCGTGCGAGATGGGTCAGTCGGCCATCCAGGCCGCATACAACCTGCACGACGTGTGGGGCGTGCCCTACTCGGCCATCGAGCTCACGCCGATGCTCGGCGGCAACGACGTCTCGAGCGAGCAGTTCACGCTCTCCGACGCCGACACGATCGCGAGCTTCGCCAAGAGCCAGGGCCTCGCCGGCATCCACTACTGGTCGTACGACCGCGACGTCGACTGCGCCCAGGGCTCGGCCTCGGCCACGTGCAACTCGATGGGCAACGGCTACGCCGGGGCCCACGGCTACCTGAAGCGGTTCCTCTCGAACGGGCTCTAGAAGCTACGGGCTGAAGGCGGTGCCCTTGGCCCAGTCGGCCATGAAGGTGCTCGTCATCCGCGCGACGTCCTCGCCGTCGGAAGCGAGGATCTCGAGCCCCACCTCGCGGTTCTCGTTCAGCGAGGTGTACGAGAGATTCTCGCTTCCGAGGTACGCGCGCTCGCCGTCGACGATGATCGACTTCACGTGCAGCACCGGGTCCGCCAGGTACTCGCCGGGCACCCCGTTCGCCTTGAGGTACCCGTAGGCGGTCGCGTTGCTCGAGACGAACCCGGTGTCCGCCAGGAGCACCTTCACGTCGAGCCCCGCCTTGTACTGCGCCACGACGTCGGCCTGCCACGTGCCGTTCGCGAACTCCATCGACTCGACGTAGACCGACTTCTTCGCCGCCTTGATGAGCGCCTCGATGCGCGCCTCGGCGTTCACCGGCGAGACGAGCAGGCGGGTGC
>DATJYG010000123.1:0-21079 GCA_035499695.1 Polyangiaceae bacterium | reverse complement strand
CCTCAACACGTGCCCCGTCGGCATCGCGACGCAGGACCCCGAGCTTCGCACCCGCTTCGCCGGGACGCCGGAGCACGTCATCAACTACCTCTTCTACGTGGCCGAGGAGCTGCGCGGGCTCATGGCGCGCATGGGCTTCCGCACGCTGGACGAGATGGTCGGCCACACCGAGCACCTCGCCGTGCGCACGCTCGATCACCCGAAGGCCGGCACGCTCGACTTCACGCGCGTGCTCCAGCGCCCGACCACCGCCCAGCGTGGCGGTCCGCCGGCGCACCCTTCGTGGGTGGGCTCGACGGAGGAAGCGCTGCTCGAGGCCGCGCGCATCTCGCTCAAGTACAAGGAGCCGACCACGCTGCAGGTCTCGCTCACGAACGCCGACCGCGCGTTCGGAGCGAGGCTGGCCGGCGAGATCGCGCGAAAGCACGGCGCCGACGGGCTGCCTGACGGCACGATCGTCGTCGAGGCGAGCGGCACGGCAGGACAGAGCTTCGGCGCCTTCGCGGCGCGCGGCATGCTCCTCGTGCTCGAGGGAGACGCCAACGACTACGTGGGCAAGGGGCTCTCGGGCGGCGTGCTCGCCGTGCGCCCGCCGGCGCGGGCGCGGTTCAAGGGCCACGAGAACGTCATCGTCGGCAACACGTGCCTCTACGGCGCCACGAGCGGCAAGCTGTACGCGGCCGGGTGCGCCGGCGAGCGGTTCGCGGTGCGCAACAGCGGCGCCGAGGCCGTCGTCGAGGGCGTGGGCGATCACGGCTGCGAGTACATGACGGGCGGCATCGTGGTCGTTCTCGGCCCCACCGGCCGCAACTTCGGCGCGGGCATGAGCGGCGGCGTGGCCTACGTGCTCGACGAGGACGGGAGCTTCTCGTCGCGCGTCAGCAAGGCGACGGTGGCCCTCGAGCCGATGGACGCGGAGGACGACGAGAAGGTGCGCGCGCTCGTCGAGGAGCACGTCGCCCACACGCGCAGCGCGCGCGGGCGCGCGGTGCTCTCGGCGTGGGGCAAGCGGCGGTTCCTGCGCGTCATGCCCCACGAGTGGCGGCGCGTGCTCGAGCTCAGGAGGACCGCGTAGTGGGCGACCCGAAGGGCTTCCTGCGTGTCCCGCGTGTCGAGGAGGACGAGCGCCCCGTGGACGAGCGCGTCCGCGACTGGCGCGAGCTCGTCGTGCCGGGCGACCCGCCGCAGGTCCGCAAGCAGGCCTCGCGCTGCATGGACTGCGGGATCCCCTTCTGCCACCAGGGTTGCCCGCTCGGCAATCTCATCCCGGAGTGGAACGACCTCGTCTACAAGGGCGATCTCGCCGGCGCGGCGCGGCGACTCCAGGCGACGAACAACTTCCCCGAGGTCACCGGGCGCGTGTGCCCCGCGCCGTGCGAGGCGTCGTGCGTCCTCGCGATGCGCGACGAGCCGGTGACCATCAAGACGATCGAGCGGACCATCGCCGACCACGTTCGTTCGGCGGGTGGCTTCGTTCCGCAGCGCGCGAGCCAGCGCTCGGGCAAGCGCGTGGCCGTCGTCGGATCGGGCCCCGCCGGCATGGCGGCCGCGCAGCAGCTCGCGCGGGCCGGACACGACGTCGTGGTCTTCGAGCGCGACGAGGCCGTCGGAGGGCTCCTCCGCTTCGGCATTCCCGACTTCAAGATGGAGAAGGACGTTCTCGACGCGCGCGCCGAGCAGATGCGCGCCGAGGGCGTGGTCTTCCGGCTCGGCGTCTCGGTCGGGCACGACGTGCGCGGCGAGCAGCTGCTGCACGAGTTCGACGCGGTGGTCCTCGGCATCGGCGCGCGCGCGCCGAGGGACCTGCCGATTCCCGGCCGCGAGCTCCGCGGGGTGCACTTCGCGATGGAGTTCCTCGCGCAGCAGAACCGGCGCCTCGCCGGGCAGGAGCCCGAGGCGGCGAGCGCCATCCTCGCGACGGGCAAGAGGGTCATCGTCATCGGCGGCGGCGACACGGGCTCCGACTGCGTGGGCACGAGCGTCCGTCAGGGCGCGACGAGCGTGACCCAGCTCGAGCTCATGCCGAAGCCCGCGCTCGTGCGACAGCCGGCCAACCCGTGGCCCGAGTGGCCGCTCGTGCTGCGCACTTCCACGTCGCACGAGGAAGGCGCCGAGCGCGACTGGTCCGTGTCGACGCGCTCTTTCCGCGGGGAAGCTGGCCGTGTCGTCGCGCTGGAGGCCGTGCGCGTCGTGCTGGACAAGGGCAAGATGGTGCCGCTCCCCGGGACCGAGCTCTCGGTGCCCGCCGACCTCGTGTTCCTCGCGATGGGGTTCGTCGGGCCGGAGCGTGGTGGGGTCGTCGAGCAGCTCGGCCTCGCGCTCGATGCGCGAGGCAACGTGCGCACCGACGCGAGCGGCGCGACCAGCGTGCCCGGGGTGTTCGCCGCGGGCGACGCCGCCCGCGGGCAATCGCTCGTGGTCTGGGGCATCGCCGATGGCCGCCGCGTCGCCGCCGGCGTCGACGAGTGGCTACGACGCGCGCCTCTCACGCGCACCGGCACCTGAGTCTTCGCGTCGGCGCGTAGCGCGGCCTCTGCGGAGCATCAGGAAGGCGAGGCCCAGCAGCCACGCGGCGCCGTGCGTGTCGCCCTGCGGCGAGCCGAGGGTGCACGCGCCGCAGCCGCCGCTCTTCTTCTGCACGGTCTCTTCGGCGACGGCGGCGTTGCCCGAGGGCGTCGGGGCCTCTTCGGCCTTCTCTGACTCGGGCAACGTCTGCTGCGCAGCCTGGGGGCAGCTCGGGCAAGCGCTTCTCACGCGTGCGGTAGCATCGGCGAGCTTCTGGCGCGCGCGTGCGCAGCGATCCCCGGGGTCCATCGCGCAAAGGCGCTCGGTCGCACGGCGCATCGAGTCGAGCGCGCGGCACGCGGTATCGCAGTCGGCGCTCTGGGCCTGCGCCAGGTCGCGATCGATCTCGGCGACGACGGAGTCCACGTCCGATCCACCATCACGCGCGTCCGATCCACCGTGGGGCAGCTGCGCATACGCCGTCGCCGGAAAGATCGCGAGCAGCAGGAAGAGGCAGAGCCGCTTCACACGCCCACGAGAGCACGCGATCCGGCGCGACGGAAGCAGCGGCGCAGTGCCAAGACGCCAAAAACAGGTTCGGTGTCTCCCCGCCGAACCGCGGTGAAGTCCTTGGCGTCTTGGCAGCGCGTCGCCGATGTCGCTACGTGCGCACCCTGGAGCACATGACGTGCCAAGGGAGCGGCCCGCGAAAGCCCTTCGTTTTGAGGGCACCCTGGACGATCGCTCGGCAAAAACCGAGGGAAAAACGATCCATCCTGATCGCAACCCCCGTAACGGGTTCGTGTACTCTCCGCGAGGATGGCGGTCGCCGTCGGCATCGATCTCGGCACCACGAACACCGTCGTCGGGGTCGTGCGGGACGGGGTTGCTGCGACGATCGCGGATCCGGGCGGCTACCGGCTCATCCCCTCGGTGGTCTCCTTTCACCCGTCCGGCCAGACGCTGGTCGGGCGCACGGCGCTCGACCGCCGGCTCGTCGACGCGGCGAGCACGATCTACTCGATCAAGCGCCTCATCGGCCGTCCGTGGGGATCACCCGAGGTCGAGGCGGCGCGCGGCAAGCTGCCGTTCGAGCTGCGCGAGGGGCAAGGCGCGGCGACGCAGGTGGTCGTGCGTGGCGAGCCGTACTCGCTGCCGGAGATCAGCGCGTTCGTGTTGCGGCAAGCCAAGGCGGTGGCGGAGGCGAGCACCGGCGAGCCGGTGGAGCGCGCGGTCATCACCGTGCCGGCGAACTTCAACGACCTGCAGCGCGCGGCGACGAAGATCGCCGGCAAGCTCGCCGGGCTCGAGGTCCTGCGCATCCTCAACGAGCCGACGGCCGCAGCGCTCGCCTACGGTCCCCAGGGCAAGGAGCAGGAGCGCATCGCCGTCTTCGACCTCGGCGGCGGCACCTTCGACATCACGGTGCTCGATCTCGCCGGCAACGTGTTCGAGGTGCTCGCGACGGCCGGCGACACGGCGCTCGGAGGCGACGACATCGACGTCGTCCTCGCAGAGCGCATGGCCGACGATCTGCTGAAGAAGCACCGCTTCGATGCGCGTGCGCAGCCCATGGCCTTCGGCCGCCTCCGGATCCTCGCCGAGGCGCTGAAGCGGGAGCTGTCGGGTGTCGACCAGTACACGGTGAGCGCCGACGACATCGTGCCCGGCGATCGCGGCAAGGCGGTTCCGTGGAGCTTCCGCCTGACGCGACCCGAGCTCGAATGGGCGTCGCTCGGCATCGTCGAGCGGACGTTCAAGGTCTGCCAGCAAGCGCTCGATGCCGCGTCGTTGAAGGCTTCGGATCTCGACCGCGTCATCCTCGTGGGAGGCGCGACCCGGATGCCCATGGTCGGCCGCAAGGTCGAGCAATTCTTCGGTCGCCCGCCGGTGGTGCGGATCAATCCCGACGAGGTGGTCGCGCTCGGCGCGTCCATCCAGGCCGCGCTGCTCGACCGGACGAAGCAGAAGACGGCGGAGGCGATGCAGCACCCCCGCATCCACGAGCGCTCGGTGGTCGAGCCGCTGCCGATGCAGCCCGAGCTCGAGATGAGCGATGGGCCGGTGCTCCCCGTCGTCAGCTCGGCGAAGATGCCTGCGGCGCCCCAGGTCCCGGCGCCCGTCATCAACGTGGCCGAAGCTCCCTCTCTGCCGGGTCAGTTCCTGCCGAGCGCGGGCGCGAAGGAGCTCGTGTTCGACGTGCCGTCCGAGAGCTCGTCGGCGCCGTTCGAGATCGAGCTGCAGGCCGCTCCTGCCGAGCCGTCGCGACCGCACATGACCGTCCCGGGCGCTCCGCCGCCGCCCATTCGTCCGCGCCAGCCGACGATGCAGTATCCCTACGAGGCGAGCGAGGCGCCCGCGCCCTTCGCGGCGAAACCGGAGCGCCCCGCACCTCCGCCTGCGCCCGCCGCGCCGCCTCCTCCGCCCCGGCCCGCGCCGCTGCTCATCGACGTGACTCCGCACAGCCTGGGCGTCGAGACCGTCGGCGGCTTCTGCGACATGCTCATCGACGCGAACACGCCCGTGCCTTGCGATCGCACGCGCTCCTTCGCGACGGCGACCGACAACCAGACGACGGTGCGCGTCCGCATCGCTCAAGGGGAGAGCAAGCGCTTCGACGAGAACACGTGCCTCGGCGAGCTGGAGCTCGCGGGCATCGCGCCCGGGCCGCGCGGGGCGACGCAGATCGCCGTCACGTTCGAGATCGATGCGGATGGCATCTTGAACGTGAAGGCGAAGAACGTCGCCACGGGCCAGGAGACCGCGGCGCGCATCCAGCTCGTGGGCGCGCAGAACGATCCGGCCGCGATGGCCGCGATGGCGGCACGGCAAGCGGCCCACCCCCTCGCTCCGCTCGGGTGATGCGCGATGCCGAGCAAGGACGCGCTCAGCGTGTACCTCGCGTCGCTCGAGAAGCGGACGTACTACGACATCCTGAGAATCCGGCCCGATGCCGACGCGGCCACGGTCAAGCGTGCGTTCCACGAGTTCTCGCTCCTCTATCACCCGGACCGCTACGTGGACTCGCCGAGCGACGTCACCGCGACTGCATCGGAGATCTACAAGCGCGGCGTGGAGGCTTACCGCTGCTTGTCGCGCCAGTCCCTCCGTGAGCGGTACGACCGCGCCATCGGGCGCGGCAAGCTGCGCATCGAGCCCGCGCGCCCGTCGACCGTCCCGCCGCCGCCGGTTCAGCGGACGCTCGTCGAGATCGCGCGCACGTCCCGCGGCAAGCAGCACGCCGTGAAGGCAGACCGCCTCATCACCGCGGGCAAGCTGGAGGACGCCCGCGTGCAGCTCGTGTCAGCGCTGCAGTGCGAGCCGGACAACACGGAGCTCTCGGAGCGGCTGCAGATCCTCTACGAGGTGCTCGCGCTCGAGCCGCCCTGAAGCGCCGAGCGGCGTCAGGCGCCTCGCTCGATGGCGGCGATGAGCTCCTTGGCCCCCTCGAGCGAGGGATCCTCGGTCAACGCGCGCTTGAGGAGCATGATCGCCCGCTTCGGGTCGCCCTGTCGGCGTGCGATCTCGCCCATGTACTGGTAGGCGAGCGCCTTGCTCATCGCGCCGGGCGTCTTGAGCAGCGTGATGGCGCGGAGGGCGCGGTTGGCGAGCTCGGTCTGGTCGAGGTCCATCGCGCGCGACGCGACGTCGGCGCACACGTCGCCGTTCTGGGCGTCGCAGTCGAGCGCCTGCCCGAGGGCGCGCAGCTCGCCGGCGCCATCGCCGACGTAGCGTGCGACGCGGGCGACGCGGAGATAGACGGGCGCGAGCTCCTTCACCCGCTTGCCCTTGTGCGGGGTGAGGATCTGCTCGAGCAGCGCCGAGGCCTCCTGCGCGCGGCCCGAAGCGGTGTACGCGTCGGCGAGGAAGCTGACGCCCACGGGGTCGGCAGGGCGCAAGGCGCGCGCCTCCTCCAGCGGTCCAGTGGCCGCGGCGGCGTCCCCGGCTTGCTCGAGCAGGATGGAGCCGGCGCGTAGCAAGCTGGCGAAGCGCGTCTCCACCTCGCCGCTCGCCTTGGCGTCTTCGAGCGAGAGGTCCGCCATCTCGTGCCAGGCTCCCGCTTGCGCGTAGATGTGCTCGAGCCGCTCGCGCACCGTGCGGTCCGCGGGCGCCAGCTTGCGAGCGCGCTCCAGGGCCGAGCGCGCGTCGAGGGGACGTTCGGCGCGCTCGCAGGCGTCGGCGAGGCGCAGCGCCGTGTCGACGACCGCGTCCGGCTCCTCCTCGAGAGCGATGAGGCGTCGGAGCGCGGCGCTGGCCGCGTCCCACCGTTCGAGCGCCGCCTCGAGGCTGGCCAGGGTACGCAGCGTACCGCGGTCCTTGGGGTCGGCCTTCACGAGGTCCGTCAGGATGACGCGGGCACCCTCCACGTCGCCGGCGTATGGCAGCACCTGGGCCTCGCGCAGGCGCAGCACGCGCACCGCGGCCGCGTCGCCGCGCTGCTCGGCCGCGACGCGCGACGAGCGAAGATGGTCCGCCAGCGCGCCGGCGTAGGCAGAGCGGTCTGCCGCGAACGCCGCCTCCATGTCCTCGAGGGCGCCGCTCTCGTCGCCCGCGCGGGCGCGCACGCCGGCTCGCGTCGCGAGCATCGCCGTGCGCTCGGGCGCGTCCTCGGCCGTGGCCTCGATCGCCGTCGTCAGCTCCGCCACCGCCGCGGCGGGTTCGCCCGCGTCGACCCACATGTCGACGAGGTCGATGAGCACCGAGGCGTCGTCCGGGGCCGCCTCCCGTGCCAGGCGGAGCGCCTCGGCCGCGCCGCGCGCGTCCCCCAGCTCGGTCCTCCTCAGCGCCGCCGCCTCGCGCAGCCGGGCCACGCGCTCGCCGACGTCGACGCGGGCGCTCGCATCCAGCACGCAGAGATCCGCCAGCTTCTGCCACTGCCGCTGCTCGCGGAACGCCGACTCGAGGCGAACGCGCAGATCGGTGCTCGCCGGATGTCCGCGGAACCCGAGCTCTACCGCCCGCTGCGCGCCCTGCGGGTCGCCGAGCTCGTCGCGGATGCGAGCGAGCTCGTTGGCCATCGTCTCCGCCGCGGGCCCCTGCTCCAGAGCGAGCCGCCGCTCCAGCACGTCGGCGCGCTCCGCGGCGTCGTCGCCGTCGGAGAGCAGACTCACGAGCGCATCGAGCAGCTCGCGGTTCTTCGCGTCCCAGTCCAGACCCGTGTAGTAGACGTTGCGGGCGTTCACGCGGTCCTGCTCCTCGAGCAGCCGTCCGAGCCGCAACGCGAGCGACGCGATCGCCTGCGCATCGCCGCGATCCTTGGCCGCATCGATCTGTCGCGACAGGATCTGCGCCAGCTCGTCGTGCTCGCCCGCGCGCTCCAGGATGGCCGCGAGCATCAGCGCGGCCTCCACCTGGCTGGGATCGTCATCGACGATCTCGCGCAGGACGGGCGACGCCTCGGCGTCGCTGAGCGAGAGCCCGTCCACGAGCGTCCGCACCCGCTCCGTGCGAAGCTTGGAGCGCTCCGCGGGGTCGTCGACGTAATCGACGACGCGGCCGAGCAGGTCCGCGAGCTCCCGCGGTCGCCCGAGGCGGCGGTAGACGGCCATTAGCGGCTCCCACGCTTCGCGATCCGCCGGCTCGCGCTCGTGCAACGAAGCGTACGTCTCGGCTGCGAGCTCCAGGTCGCCGAGCTTGTCCGCCGCGATGTGGGCCACCTCGAAATCGAGCCGGCGAGCGACCTCGGGATCCGCGATCTTCGCCGCGCCCTTCTTCAGCTCGACGGCGCGCCGAAGATCGCCGGCGGCCTCCCGCAGGCTCGCGAGGGCGCCCATCGCCCAGGCGAGGTTCTCCACGTTCTGGCGCGCCGTCTGTTCGCCTTCGATGAACCGTTCGAGGAGAGATTCCGCGATGCCCGGCTGCGCGATGCGCATCGCCATCTCGACGGCCTCGCGCACCGTGTCGATGTCGGCGCCGGGTAGCCGCGAGCGCAGCTGGAGGGCCTCGACCAGGGCCCGCTCGTGTCCGGGCTCGCGCCCGACACGCTCGAAGAGCGAGATGAGCTTCAGGTTCTTCGGATCGATCGCGGTGGCGCGGCGCAGCGCCTCCTCGGCGAGGTCCAGGCGTGGCTCGACGTCGAGGGCGTTCTCGAGCATCTGGGCGCCCTCGTCGAGCGTCGACTCGGACGCTAGGCGGAGCCCGGCGAGGCGATAGATGGAATCGATCGCGGCGCGCGGCCCGCCCTGCGCCGTCTCGGCCTCGATGCGCATGGCGAGGATGCGCGCCCGCTGACCGTCGTCACCCAGCCGCTCGTAGACGCGATCGAGGGCTCCGAGAACCTCCGGCGTGCGCAGGTCCAGATCGATGACGCGTTCGTAGAGAGCCGCGGAGCGGCGGTCGTCGTGCAGGTCCTGCTCGGCGATGGTCGCGAGGCGCACGAGAAGAGCGCTCGCCAGCGGCGCGTCCCCCTCCTTGCTCGCGGAATCGGCCAGCGCCGACACCGCCTCGACGTAGCGATCCATCGCGCCCACGCTCCGCGCGAGCGTCATGGCCGCTTCGTGGGCCTCGGCGGAGCGCGGGTCCGCCCCGATGCAGCGCAGGCGCACGGGCAGCGCCTGATGCGGTCGCCCGAGAGGTCCTGCGAGGACGTCCGCGAGCTCCGACAGCGTGCGCGCCGTGGCGGGCGACTCCCCGGCACGCGCCAGGCGCGCCTCGAGCACGCGCACGAGCGTCTCGAAGTCCGCCCGCGCGCGAAGCGCGCTCTCGAGTCGCTGCTGTTCGAAGTCGGTGCGGGCGGCCGCCTCGAGGGCGCTCTCGAGGATCTCGCGGGCGCGCTCGCTCTCGCCCTGCCGCTCGGCGATCGCGCTGAGCTCGAGGAGGACCTCGCTGCGCGCGACGGCCGGCGCGTCGCCGGCGTCCTCGCGGCGGCGGAGCACCACCAGCAGGGCGCGGTAGCTCTTCTCGGCCCGATCGAGCTGCCCGTCGTCGCGCGCGAGCTCGGCGAGCGTGCGCAGGATCTCGGGGTTCTGCGGGTCGACGCGGGTCGCGGTGTCGAGCTCCACGAGGGCGCGTGCCCGGTTGCCCATCGCAAGCTCGAGCCGAGCGATCTGGTAGTGCACCGGCGCGCGCTCCTTGGGCCGGCGGCCTCCGAAGGAGTCGATCATCGCCTGCAGAATCGTTCGCGCATCGTCGAACCGCTTGGCGCTGGCGAGCGCCGCGGCGTGCTCCAGGCGGACGGCGGCGTCCTCCGGGGCGAGGTCGGAGGCCTGCTCGAGCAGCGGGACGGCAGACTCGGGCTCGGCGCACCGCTCCGTGTAGAGGCGAGCGGCTTCGAGGAGCCTGGCCATCCGCGCGGCCTTGTCGGGCGCATGCGCCGCCGAGTCGGCGACGAGATGGGCGAGGCGGCCCCAGGCCTGCTGCTCGCGGTACAGGCCCGCGAGACGCTCGCGCAGCGGCTCGGCGTCGGGGCGGTCGGCGAGCGAGCGTTCGAGGCGCTCGGTCGCGCGCGGGGTCTGGCTCGAGTCCACCAGCGCGTCGACGAGCCGCAGGGTCGCATCCACGCGCCCCTCGGGCTCGATGACGTCGAGCAGGCGCTCCAGCCACTGCGCCGCCGCTGCCGAGTCCCGCCGCGAAGCGCAGAGGCGTGCGAGCGCGTCGAGGGACGCTGCGCGCGGCGCGAGGGCCACGACGCGCGCGTGGTACGACTCGGCCGACCGCAGGTCGCGCAAGCGGTCCTCGGCGACGGACGCTGCGCGGGCCCAGAGGTCGGCGGCCCTGGGCGCGTCGCCGTCGTTCTCGGCACGCTGCGCCTGGTCGGCGAGCAGATCGCGCAGCTCGGCGGTCCGCACCTCCGCGTCCAGGACGCCGACGAGCGCCTCCACCGTCTCGGCGTGGCGCGGCTCCTCGGCGAGGTTCTCGCGCAGCCGCTCGATCGCGCGCGCCTGCTCCTCGAGCGCGACGTGCAGCGAGGCGGCTGCCAGGCGGAGGTGGACGCGGCGCCCCGCGTCTCCCGTGGCCGCGATCTGCCGATCGCGAAGCGCGAGCAGCTCCCGCGTGCGCCCGAGCGAAGTGTACGTGGCGACCAGGCGTTCGCCCGCCTCCTCGTCGTTCGCGTCGTCATCGAGCAACGAGAGGAAGAGCGAGATGGCTCGGTCGTGATCGACGAGCTGGTCGAGCGCCACGCGTGCGGCGCGGCGCCTCAGATCCCGGCGCATCCCCGGGTCGAACGGAAGGGCCGCGCCGCCGACGAGCACGTCCAGCAGCGCACGCGAGTCTCCCTGCTGCTCGTGCACGTGCGCCAGCCCCTCGACCGCCCATGCGCCCACCTCGGAGAGGGACGCCGTGCCCTCGACCGTCGGCGGCGACGCTTCGCCGTCGCCCGTCCACCGGACCCGCACGAGCTCCAAGAGCTCCTCGAGGATCGCTCGCGTGAGCGACACGTCCCCGATGGCGTCGCGGGCGACCTCGGCGGCCTCCCGGAGCAGCGCCGCGTCGCCGCCCGTCGCGCGCGAAAGGCGCAGCAAGCTGTCCGCCAGCGGTCGACCGCGGTTGCGCCTGCGCAGCTGCGCGAGCGCGGCGAGGAGCGTCGCGTTCGTCTCGTCGTGCAAGAGGGCGCGCTCGAACGCCGCCTCCGCCGAATCGGCGTCGCCGCGACGGTCGCGGTGCCACTCGGCGAGCCGAGCCTCGACGTCGCGACCGGCGGGGCCCGAGAGGCTCGCAGCTGCCGTGGCATTCGCGATGGCCGCCGTCGCCGCGTCCCATCCCCCGGTCTCGGAGGCGCTTCGCTCGTAGGCCTCGAGCAGCTCCGGCGCGGCCGAGCCGCCGGCGCGCGCGAGCTCGGCGACGACGCCCGCTGCGTCGTCCCACCGCCCGAGACGCGCGGCGACGGCGATCGCCGCGCAACCGACCTCGAGATCGCCCGCGCTTCGCACGACGCGCAGGTACGCGGTGAGCGCCTCGCGCGGCTCGTCGAGCCGGGTCTCCAGCGTCGCGCCGACGCGGGCCCACAGGCGTGCGACGAGCGCGTCGTCGCCCCGCGCCGCGCCCTCGATGGCCTCGCGGTACGCGTCCACGAGCGGCTGCCAGGTACCCGCTGCCTCCGCGAGACGCGCGATCTCGGTCGCGAGCTGCTCGCGCGCGGGCGCCAGCAGGAACGCGCGGCGAATCGCCTCGAACGCGAGCCCCGCGTCGCCCGCGCGATTCTCGGCGATGTCGGCCGACTCGGTGAGCACACCGATGCGTTCCTCGTCCGACGAAGCCACGCGCAGGCGGTGCGAGGTGAGCTCGAGGACCCCGCGCCAGTCGTCGCTCGCGCGCAGCGCCTGCAGGAGCACCTTGACCGCGGACCCGCCGTGCGAGTCGTCGCCCGCGAGCGCCATCAGGCCGGCGCGCGCGCCTGCGTTGCGCGGATTGGCCCCGAGCGACGCCGCGTACGTCTCGATGGCCTCGCCGGGCTCCTCCATCTCTTCGCGCTGCACGTCGCCGAGCTGGCGCAGGAGCTCCGCGCGCGTCCCGTCGTCGGCGGTCTGGTCGGCGCCTCGCTTGAGGAGCTCCGCCAGGTCCTTCCAGCGGCGCGTCTTCCGCAGAAGCGTCGCGAGCGCGAGGGCGACGTCGTCGGCGTCGCCGAAGTCGCGTCCGATCTCGCGCCAGGCGGCGATGGCCTTCGCCGGCTCGTCCAGAGCTTCACCCAGGAGCTTCGCGCGGCGCACGCGATCGGCCCGGCGCTTCTCGTCGCTCGAGGCAGCGCTCGCCCGGAGCGCGAGCACTTCGGCGAGGCGGGCCGCGTCGCCGCGACGGTCGAGCACGTCGACGAGCCCGTCGAGCGCCTCGAGGTCCGCCTCGTCCTCGCCCACGCGCCGCTCCCACAGCGCCGTCGCGCGCTCGTCCTGCCCGAGCTGCGACGCGAGCTTCGCGGCACGCGCGAGGGTATCGCGGCGCGCCGCCGCGACCTCTTCGACCGACGCGATGCGCTCGAGCACGTCGAGCCGCTCTTCACCGCGACCCGCCGACTCGAGCAGCGGGTCCAATCGCCGCCCGGCGGCGAGGACCTCCGTCTCCGCCACGCGCTTCCACGAAAGGACCGACGCGAAGAGCGTGATGGCGCCCGCGGCGTCGCCGATGCGATCGGCCCGTACGGTCGCCGCCTGCATCGTGAGGGACACGCGCTGCGCGAGATGGTCGGTGACCTCGGCCGCCGCCGCGAGCAGATCCGCGAGCCGCTCCAGGCGCGTCGTCCGCTCGGCGAGCTCGGCGAGCTTCTCCCGTTTCGCCTCGTCGCCCGGATCGAGCAGGAAGGAGGCGCCGAGCTGCTCGAGGGCGTTCGCCGGGTCCCCGAGCTTCTCGTACAGCTCGGAGAGCTGCGCGTGCCGCTTCGTGCGCTCCTTGGCGGACTTCACCGTCTCGAGCTCGATGACCAGCATGCGCGCCAGGTCGGACTCGCGCCCCGACTCGGCGTAGTGATCCCGCAGGAACGCCGCCGCGCGCTGGCGCACGGAGCCCTTGGAAGAGGCCGGAGGCTCCGACTTGCGCCTCCGCGAGCGGGGGGCAGCCTCGCTCCCGGGTGGCGGGATGGTCGTGCGGCGCACCTCGGGCGGGGGGGGCGCCGCGGCGAGGATGCGCTCGAGGAGCGCCCAGATTTCTTCCTCCGAGCCGTTGGCGTCCGCGTCGCGCCGCTGCAGCATCGGCTCGATCGCCAGCAGCGCCTGATCCGGGTCGCCCAGCTCGTCGAGCTGCAGTGCCGCGATGCGCGCGCGCGTGCGCCGCGCCTCGTCGCGCTTGAACGACGGGAGGCGCGCCCCGAGCAGCGCCACGAGCTCGCGGTGCTTGCCCTGGCGCTCGTAGAGGCGCTCGAGGGCGCCCACGATCTTCGGGTCGCCGGGCTTCATGTGATCGAGCTGCTCGAGGTAGTCGATGGCGCGGTCGGGCCGGTCGGCGAAGTCCTTCGCGGTCTGCGCCGCGTCCTCGAGGAGGCTGGCCCGCTTGCGCCCGGTCGCGTGCTCGAGGGCGCGGTCGTACAGGGCGAAGAGGTCGTCCCACCGCTCCGAGGCGTCCAGCAGCAGCTTGAGGCGGTCGAACGCCCAGTCGGCCGTGGGGTCGAGCTCGAGCACCCGCTCGAGGATGCGCACGGCGCGCGAGGAGTCCTCGAACCACTCCTCGTGGAACTGCACCGCGCGCTCGCCGATCGAGAGGACCTCCTCGCGGCCGAGAGGGCGCGCGAGCACCTCCTCGTAGAGCGCCGCCACCTCGTCGGGCCGACGCAGGGAACGCGCGAGCTCCTCGGCGCGGTCCCAGAGCGCCGCGACCTCTGGCATCTCGCGGGCCGCGCGCACGGCCGTCGCGATCGCCGCTTCCTGGCCCCCCTGGTCGCGCTGCAGGTCGGCCAGGCGCTCGAACCAGCCGCGCCGCGCGGTCGAATCGTCGGCGTCCGCGGGCGCCTCGAGCAGGCGCGTGAGGATCTGCGTGCGCACCTCGGCGTCCTCGGTGGCGTCGCACGCCTGCTCGAGCATCGCGATCGTGTCCGCGCGCGTCGACCGGTGAGCCAGGAGCTGCGACGCGAGCGCACGTGCCGTCGCGTCGCCCGGCGTCTCGGCGAGGACGGCGCGCAGGGCGGCGAGCGCCTCGAGCCACCGCGTCGTGCGCGCGAGCAACACCTGCGCGATCTCGAGCTCGATGGCGATGCGGCCGGCGCCCTCGGCCCGATCGCGGCGCGAGCGAAGCGCCCCGAGCGCGTCGTCGGTGTCGCCCGTCGCCAGCGCCAGCCGGGCGATGGCCGAGAGGGACTCGTCGGCGTCGGGGTCCACCTCGAGGACGCGGCGGTGCAGGGCGAGGGCGTTCACCGGGTCGGCGAACACCTCTTCTTCGGCGCGGGCCCATTCGATCAGGCGCAGGGCGCGCTCGCCCTCGGGAGCGTGCTCGGCGCGCCACTCGAGCAGCCAGCGCCGGTCGGCACGACGGCGCGGCGACTCCGGCTCGGCGGCGATGAGCGCCTCGTAGGCTGCGAGCGTCGGTCCGTGGTGGCCCGCGTCCACCCGCGCGTCGGCGAGCAGGGCGCGGTAGGCGCGGGCTGCGTCGTCGGTGCGCTCCGGATCGCGGGCCAGCGTGCGGGCGCGAGCGAGCATGATCTGCGCGCGCGCCTCGTTCGCGCCGGCGCCGGAGTCGAGTCGTTCGAGCGCGTCCTCGAGCGCCCGCTCGAAGGCCGGGTCCGCCCCCGCCGCGGCGCTCATCCTCTCGAACGCGGTCAGCGCTTCGATGCGCGACGGGTCGAGATCGAAGGCCGCGGCCGCCCGCTGCAGCGCGGCGTTGACGTCGCCCAGCCGGTCGGCCAGCACGTTCGCCGTGCGCAGCCACAGCGCGATTCGCTCATCGTCGCTGCCGGCCGCGTCGGCCAGCGCGACGTAGAGGCGCGGCAGCTCCTCCCACAGCTCGCCCCGTTCGCAGAGGGCGACCAGGTGGGAGGTGAGCTCGCGGTCCTCCGGCGCGACCTTGCGCGCGCGCCTGTAGTAGCCCCGCGCCGCGTCGTCGTCGCCCGCGCTCTCGGCGAGAGCGCCGGCCCGCTTCCACGCCGCCGCGGCCGCCTCGAGGTCGCCGACGCGCCGCTCCTCCAGCTCCCCGAGCCGGTCGAACCAGTGGATCTGCTCGCGCGGGTCCTGCGCCGTCTCGGCGCGCCGCTTGAGCACCGCGCGCGAGAGATCGGTATCGCCGAGCGCCTCGCCGGCGCGCTCGATGGCGTCCAGGTGCTCCGGCGCGAGCTGGGAATCCTCCAGGAGGCGGGCGCAATGGGCACGCGCGCGATCGGTGTCGCCGGTCACCGCGGCGACCTCGGCGAGCCGTGCCCGGATGCCGCGAGCCGCGTCTCCCTCGACGCGGCCGAGGCGTCCCTCGAGCAACGTGCAGAGCTCCTCGCGTCGCGACGCGAGGTCGTAGAGATCCGCGAGGGCGGCGAACGCGTCGGCGTCGTTGTCGTCGGCATCGAGCGCCTGGCGGTAGGTCGCGATGGCTCCGTCGAGGTCGTTCAGGTCGTGCCACTGGATGCTTCCGATGCGGTGAAGCAGCTCCCGGCGGCGCTCGGGTCCGGCCTGCTCGAGAGCGACCCGGTGCAGCGCCACGCGCTCCTCGGGGCTGCCGCGATCGCGCAGCAGCTCGTCGATGCGAGCGAGGAGCTCCTGCGACTGCGGCTCGTACGCGAGTGCGCGCCGGTACAGGGCGATGGCCCTCTCGATCTCGCCGCTCGTCGCCAGCGCATCGGCCGCGCGCTTCGCGAGCGCGCTCGTGTCGGCGTCGTGCACCTCGCTGTCGCCGAGCGCGTCGGCCAGGAGGGACGCGCGCTTCTTCGGGTCGGTCGCGAGGTCCGCAGCCTCCCGCAGCGAGGCGAGCCTCTCCTGCGGGTCGGTCGTCAGCGACCCGCGCAGCTCGAGGAGCTTCATGAGCGGCGCCTGGGCACCCTCGCGCCGGTACACCGGCTCGAGCACGCGCGCGGCCTTGAGCCGGTGGTCACCGAGCGTCGCCAGCTTCTCGAGCGTCGCGCGAGCCGTCTTCTCGGTCGCGTCGGCGGCGAGCGCCTCGTCGAACGCGTCGATGGCGGCATCGACGTCGCGCAGCCGCTGCAGCCGCAGCATGCCGAGGCGGCCCATGACCATCGCGTGCTCCGCGCCGGTCGCCAGCGCGGCGAGCTGCGCGAGCCCCGTCGCGAGCTCCGGCCACATCCGCTGCGCCTCGAGCAGCGGCAGCAGCATGTCGAGCACGTCGCGCGCGGGGCCGAACCGCTCGATGATCGCCTGGCACGTGGCGACCGCCGCCGCGCCGTCCTGCGCGTTCTGCGCCCGCGCCGTCGCGGCGCGCATCATGAGCTCGCGCGCGGTGGCGTCGTCGGTCGTGTCCTTCGCCTGCTCCTCGAGGAGGCGCGCCTGCTTCAGCGGATCACCGCTCTTCTCGTAGAGCGGCACGAGCGCGGCCAGCGCCTTCGCGCGGCTCGAGGTGTCGAGCAGCCGCTCGTACGCGGCGACGGCGCGCGCGGTGTCCTTGAAGGACGTCGCGAGCTCCGCCACGCGCTCGTCGGCCTCCCGGCGCTTCTCGGGGTCCACCTCCAGCCACGCGATGCGCTCCACCACGTCGCACAGCGCCTTCGGGTCCTTCTCCGTCTCGAGGATCTCGCGCAGGGCGTGTGCCGCGGACAGTTCCGCGTCGGCCGGTGCCTCTGGCATCGCGAGCACGCTGGCGAGCGTCGTCTTCGCGCGCTTCGGCTCCCCGCCGCGCAGGAGCATCTCGCCGAGCTGTGCGCTGGCCTTCGCCTTCACTGCGGGGTCCTTCACCGTCGCGAGCACGCGCCCCAGGGTCTTCGCCGCGTCGATCCAGCGTCCGAGCTTCGCCGCCAGCGCCGCGTAGCGCGCGCGCAGCTCGTCGTCGGTCGAATCGATCGCCAGCGCCTGCTCGAACGCCTCGAAGGCGCCCTTGTCGTCCCCCATGCGCTCGGACTTGAGCTTGCCGAGGCGCGTGAGCAGCTGCGCCTTCTTCGGCCCGCGGGTGCTCTCGAGCTCGAGCGCGAGGAAGCGCGAGATCTCCTGCGGCGTCCCGCCGGTCGCCTCGTAGGCGGCCGACAGCGCCGCCGCCGCGCGACCCGCGAGGCCCTTCACGACCACGAGCTTCAACCCGACCTTGCGCGCCTCGTCGTGGCCGGGGTCGATCGCGAGGAGCTGCTCGACGAAGGGCAGCGCGCGCTCGGGCTCGTGCAGCTTGTCGGCGTAGAGCTCCACGATCCGCGAGAGCAGGCGCCGGCGCGTCGGCTCGTCGGGCGGCGGGTCCGCCGAGAGCGCCTGCTCGCACATGCGCACGACGTCGCGCAGCCGGTTGGCCTTCACGTAGAGCGCCTCGAGACGGCCGCGCGCCTCCTCGTCACCCGGTTCGAGACGCAGCGCCTGCTGGAGGATTTCGATGACCTTGTCGTCGCTGCCGCCCAACTCGGTGAGCAGCTCGGCGGCGCGCCGGAGCATCGGCGCCTGCTCGGGGCGGGGGCGATGCTGGGCGGTCGCCCAGTACACCTCGGCGACGCGCTTCGTGTTGCCCGCCTTCGTGAGGAGCTGCTCGATCTTGTCGAACGCTCCCACGTGGCCCGGCACGAGCGCGAGCGCACGCTCGAGGTACGTCGTCGCCCCGACCTCGTCGCCGAAGACGTCGCCGAAGAAGCGGGCGGCCTGGAAGAGGAACTCGGCGCCGACCGCCGGCGGGGCCACCTTGAGCCGCTTGCCCTGCGAGACCGCCTCGAACGCGAACGCCAGCTCGCTCATGCGCTCGTCGCGCTGGGCGGCGGCGTGCAGCTTGTCCCACACGTCGGCAGCGAGCGACCCACGGGCCATCGTCGCGACGAGCGCCTCGAGGATCTGCTCTTCCTTTTCGAGCTTCGCCTCGAAGGAGAAGGCGCCCGAATGCTGCCCGGACCCCCGCTGAGGCGGCGGCTGTTGCATGACGGACTCCTGCTGCTGAGAGAGGGCTCCCCGGCCGGCAGCGAAAAGCGGACGCTGCAGCCCGGGGATACGATGGTATCGGAACCGACCGCGCGGACAAAACCAGATTGAGCAGGAGAAACCCCTGCGAAAACTCGCGGAAAACGGGGGTCCCCTAGAGGAAGCAGGCGGCAGCGGCGGCGGTAGTATCCGGACGCCCCATGAGGATTTCCGCGATCGCGGCCGCCGCCGTCCTGTTTGCCGCCTGCTCGCCGTATCACGTGACTTCGGCGCGCATGGGCGCCGTCTATCCGACCAAGGGAGAGACGTGCACCGTGCAGTTCGAGAACCTCACGTTCCAGGAGGGGTCGTCCAGGTACGAGAGCATCGGCCTCGTGTCGCTCACCGGCGCCGGGTCGGACGAGTTCACGGACGCGATGAAGGCGGACGTGCAGAAGGCGGCGTGCAAGATGGGCGGCGATGCGGTGAGCCTCAACGCTTCGGTGCCGGGCATGTTCCAGTTCATGGTGTGGAGGGCGCGTTGAGGTCGCTCGCGGCGGCGTGCGCGGCGCTGCTCGCGGCGTGCGGCGCCGGCGCCGGCGGCGCGCCGCAGGCGCCGACGTATGCGCCGGGGGACGAGACGACGGCGGGCGCCGCGAAGAGCTCGAGCCATCCGCTCATCCTCGAGTGGCCGGCGGCCGACCGGGCGGCGCTCGAGGCGCAGCGCGCGCTCGGCGTCGTGGTGGTCCGCTACGGCGGGCGCGAGATCGAGGTGCTTCGCGGCTGCAAGGTCGCCGGCAACTACCGCTACGTGCCGGTGACGCCGAAGGAAGAGGACGTCGTGATGCGCGACCGCGCGGAGCTCGACGCGACGATGCCGGTTCACGCCGTGAGCCTGGAGGCGAAGCTCGCGCAGAAGCAGGAGCTCCAGGTGGCGCTGACGATCGTCGGCGCGTACGAGGCCGACGCGCGCGCGTGGGCGGCTGCCGATCTGCAGGGGCAGTGCGACGGGGCGACGCACGTCGTGCAGGAGCTCACGGTGGGCGCGTTCGAGATCGCGTCGAGCGCGCAGTCGTCGCAGGCGGCAGGGGCGGGGGCGTTCGGCGTCGGCGCGAGCGCGAGTCACGACGCCGAGCGCGAGGTGCTCAATCGCGACGGGGACAAGTCGGCGTGCGCGAAGAGCGCGGCGGGCGCCGGCGCGCCGCCCTTCGCGTGCGGCGCGATGCTGCGCATGCAGGTGGTGCCGATCCGCTTTCCGGCGTCGTCTGCGGCGGCCGGCGGGTGCGGGCCGGGGCTCGTGCGCAAGGGCGATGCGTGCGTCGCCGTGTCGGGCGACCGGCCGGCGCTCCTGGACGTGCTCCAGGGGCACTAGGTTTCTCCTCAGGCGTCGGGGTTCCGGGTCTGCGTCGCGTCGTGATAGACGCGCGTGATCTCGGCCTCGTCGAGGAAGCCGACGATGCGGCCGTCCTCGCCGACGACGGGGATCTCGCGCAGGCCGTGCTCGAGGATCGTCTGGAGCGCGCGCTGCAGGTCATCGGTGTCCTTCACCGTGACCGGCGGGACCATGAGGTCGTGCGCGATCGCGAACTCCCCGAGGTCCGGGTTGGCCGCCATGGTGCGGAGCACGTCGCTGAGGACGATGCCCACCAGCTTGCCGTCGGGGTCGAGCACCGGGAAGACGTCCTGCCACGCCGTCGCCGCCGCCTTCTGGATCACCTCGCGCGCCGGTGAGCGCGTCGAGAAGGTGGCGAAGGGCCGGTCGCGCACCATCACGTCCGTCACCGGCACGCCCGTGAGCACGTCCCGGATCAGCTCCTCGCGGTGCGCGGGCGAGTCACGCTTCGTCGGGACCTGCGCCTCGTAGAGGCTGCGGTGCCGGAGCGCGACGAAGGCGATGCCCTCGGCGAGCATCAGCGGCACGAGCAGGTCGTAGCTGCCCGCGAGCTCGCACGTCATGACCAGCGAAGCGATGGGCACGTGCGCCAGGCCGCCGTAGAAGGTGCCCATGCCGACGAGGGCGAAGGCGCCCGGATCGATGCGCGGGTCGTGCAGGAACACCTGCGCCGCGCGGCCGAAGGCGCCGCCGAAGATGCCGCCGATGACGAGCGACGGGCCGAAGTCGCCGGCGCTTCCGCCGCTGCCGACGGTGAGGCAGGTCCCGACGATCTTGACGGCGCCGAGCAGGGCGAGCAGCTCGACGCCGCGCCAGCCGAGGGGGAACCAGTCCGACCCGGAGATCGCGAGCTGCGCGGCGCCGTAGCCGCCGCCGAGGATGCCCAGGCCCTGCCCGACCTGCCCCAGGCGGGGGCCGATGATCATGATGATGGGCGTCGCGAAGAGCCCGAGCGTGAGGCCGCCGAGGCCGGGCTTGCACCACTCGGGGACGCGCAGGTTCCTGGTGAGCGACTGCACCGAGCGCAGCGTCGAGAGAAAGATGCTCGCGACGATCGAGATGCCCACGGCCAGCAGCGCGTAGAGCGGCAGGTGCTGCGGCACGAACGGGTAGCTCGGGGCGTGCGTGAACAGCGTCGCCTCGCCGAAGAAGGCGATGAACACCGAGTAGGCGACGACGCTCGCGAGGACGCTGGGCACGAGCGCATCGGCCTCGAAGTCGTCGCGGTGGAGGATCTCGACGGCGAGGAGCGCCGCGCCGAGCGGCGTGCGGAAGACGGCGGCCATGCCGGCCGCGGTGCCGGCGACGAGGAGGATGCGGCGCTCGCGGTCGGTGACGCGGAGCACCTGCCCCACGAGCGAGCCGATGGCGCCGCCCATCTGCATCGTCGGACCCTCGCGCCCGCCCGAGCCGCCCGTGCCGAGGGTGAGCGCCGACACGAGCGCCTTCACGAAGGCGACGCGCTTGCGGACGAACCCCTTGCCCTCGTGGAAGGCGTGGATGATCGCGTCGCTGCCGCCGCCGCGCGTCTCCGGCGCGACGAACCACGAGATGGTGCCGGCGACGAGCGCGCCCGCCGCCGGGACGATGAAGAGCAGCCAGGGGCGGAAGGGCGGCGGCTGACTCATGTCCGACAGGAGCCGCTCGCCGCCCGCGCGCAGCGGGACGTAGCCGGTCCAGCCCTCGAGGCAGACGCGCTGCACGCCCTCGACCACCGCGAAGAAGAGGGAGCCGAGGAGGCCCGCGGCGGCGCCGACGAGGGCCGCGTGCAGAAGGACCCGGCCGAGGATCTGGAACTCGATGGGCG
>DATJYG010000122.1:0-9990 GCA_035499695.1 Polyangiaceae bacterium | reverse complement strand
TCGAGGTCGTACGCGACACGCTCGCCAAGCGTGTTCCCCTCGAACGCGACGACGAGACCCGGCGTCTCGCGCAAGTGCAGAACGACCTCTGGATCGCCACGCTCGCGGGCGATCTCGACGCGGCGGAGAAGGCCGCGGTCGCCTGGGACCGGGTGCACGCGGCGTCGCTCGTGGCCGAAGACCACATGGCCCCGTACTTCCACCGGCTCGAGATCCTCGCCGAGCGAGGCGACGTGCGGGGCGCCCTCGAGGTGGCCGACGAGGCGGAGCGGCGCGCTGCGGGGTGGACGGGTGGTGGCTCGGGGGCGCTGATGGTGGCCATGGCGGCGGCGCGCGAGCGAGCCGGTCGGATCGACGAGCCGGCCTTCGCCCGCATCCTGCAGCAGGCGCTGCGCGACGACCCGAGGACCTTCGCGTACGGCTTCAACCTCGAGCGTCTCGCGACGCGCGAGCAAGCGATCGACGCGCTCGCCCTCGCGCCGGACGCAAGCGTGAGCGACCCCCTGGCGCCGATCGAGCAGGCCGCGTTCCTCGGCCATGCGTACTTCGAGGCAGGGCGGGTGCAGGAGGCGCTCCCCCATCTGCGTCAGATCACGAACACCTGCAGCATCCTCCCCACGGCCGACACGATCCGCGCGTACACCGTGCTCTGGATGCGCGCGCACGTGGAGCTGGGGCAGGCGCTCGAGCAGACCGGGGACGCGGCCGGCGCGTGCGACGCCTACGCGCCGGTGCTCGATCGCTGGAAGAACGCGAAGCCTCGGTCGGTGTCGCTCGAGAAGGCCAAGGAGCGCAGCAAGGCGCTCGGGTGCTCGAAGTGACGGGCGGTCACCGCGCCCGGCGCTTCTTGCGGCTCTGCGCCATGCGCGCCTTCGCTTCCGTAGGTCACGGCTTGCGGACGAGCGCGCCCGGCTCGCCGGCGGTAGGCTGGCGCCGTGGCCGTCCGCTGGAGCCTCATCATGGCGACCACGCTCGTCACCAGCTGCGGCTCGAGCGGAGGGAACGGGGCGACGGCGCCGGGTGCCGATGCGGGCTCGGCCTCCCACGACGCCTCGCCGGATACGCATCCCGCGAGCGACGCAGCTACCGATGGCCCCGCGAGCTGTGCGCTGCCGACGGCCTCGTCGTTCGGCACCGGCGTGCCCCGGCTGACCATCGCCGGCGACACTCCCGGCATGGGCGGAATCTCCGACGCTTCTCTGTTCTGGGCGCCCGGCTCCTCGGTGGGATTCGTCGCGTACACGAACACGCCCATGGCCCTGCTGGAGACGTACTTCGCGCGCTCGAACGACTCCAGTGGCACCTGGAGCTTCGTGGCGAAGGTGAACACCGCCACGTCTGCCATGCTCCCCTCGGGCGGGTTCGTGAGCTGCGGCGGCGCATCGAGCTGTCCGGCGACGCTGGTCCACGAGGTCCCCACGCTCGTGGACGACCCGTCCGATCCCGACCCCAGTCGCAGGTTCAAGATCGTGTCGGACGCATACCTCGAGCCCACCTTCGGCAGTGGGTCGAACTTCCCCACCTTCCTGTTCGGGTACTTCGCGCTGCAGACCTCGCCCGATGGGACCACCTGGAGCTCGGACACGGCGGTGCTCGGATGGAACACGACGCCGACCAGCGCTTCCCCGCCGCTACCTGCGGTCCAGATCAACGTGCAGACCGCATTCCCGGAGCTCGCCGACTGCACCCTGCTGCTCGAACCCGCAATGGCGATTCGTCCGCCGACCAGCGCCGCCAATCCGGGCGCGATCGACCTCGCCCTTTCGTGCGTTCATCTGTCCAGCGCGACTCCCACGATCCGCATCGTGCTGCTGCGGTCGAACGACCACGCGCGGACGTTCGAGTACGTCGGCGTGCTGCTCTCGACGACCGACGCGACGTGTCTCGGCTCACCGAGCCCGGCCATCACTGGGGCTGACCTCTTCTATGTCAGCACCAAGGAGTACCTCTTGGCCTCGCGCCTCGCGCCGAACCATGGCCAGGCCGGCAACGTCTACCTCGACTGCCTCGTCTTCGCCGTCGACGATTCGGGCGACGCCGTCACGCGGGACGCGCAGGGGCATCCCACGGTGCTCCGGGAAATCGCGACCGCCGACGGTACGGCCATCGGCTCCTGCACCTACTCGGAAGGAGCGACCAAGATGGGATACGTCGGGAACTACGGCAGCACCCTGCCCTCGAGCATCTTCGTGAGCGGGATCGCCGCCCCCTGAACCGCTCCACGAGGGCGACTGAATGATCACCCCATCGTGAGCACGACCCGGAACCGTGCCTTCCCGCTCATCATGCGCCGGTAGGCTTCCGGGGCGCGCTCGAAGGGGAAGAACTCGTTCATCGAGGCCACGCCCGTGCGCAGGCCGAAGGCGAGCGTGTCCTGAGAGTCGATCGACGTCCCGCAGTACCAGCCGACGATCGACGTGCGTGCCAGGCACAGGTCCGCCGCCATCACCTCGATCGGCTTCGTGGGGATCCCGACCACGAGGAGCTTGCCCTCGGTCGCAAGACCGCCGACGACCTCGCCCATGGCCTTCGCGTCGACGACCGTGCTGAGGATGACCTTTGCTCCGCCGAGCTTCGTCAGCTCCGCCGCGGGGTCCTGGTCGACGCCGTCGACGTAGCGCCACGCGCCGAGCTTCCGCGCGAGCTCCTCCTTGTCCCGGCCCCGTGCGATGGCGACGGTCGCGAAGCCCATCTTGGCCGCGTACTGGACGGCGAGGTGGCCCAGCCCGCCGACGCCCTGGACGGCGACGACGTCGCCCGGGCGGGCGCCGCTGTTGCGGAGCGCGTTGAACGTCGTGACGCCGGCGCAGAGGAGCGGCGCGGCCTCGGCGGGCGAGCCGATGCCTTCGGGGACGAGCGCCAGCGCCTCCTGGCGCGCGACCATGTAGTCGGCGTAGCCACCGTCGGACGATACGCCGGTCGCCAGGTGGAGACGGCACGCGAAGAGCTGGCCGCGGCGGCAGGCGTCGCAGCGCCCGTCGTAACCACCGTTCCAGCCCACGCCGACGCGCTGGCCCAGCGCGAGATCGGAGACCCCGGGGCCGAGCGCATCGATGGTGCCGATGACCTCGTGCCCGGGGACGCGTGGGTACTCGATGCCCGGAAAGACGCCGTCGACCGTGACCGAGTCGCTGTGGCAGACGCCGCACGCTTCGACCTTGACCCGGACCGTGCCGGGGCCGGGCTGAGGGACATCTCGTTCCACCACCTCGAGCGCCGCCTTCGGGCGGGAGACCTGGACCGCGCGCATCTTGGCCATGCGGCGAATCGGTGCACGGCGCGCGCCCGCGCGCGCTCATGCTGATCCATTCACTCGCGGTCGCTCAGCGGGTCCGGGCTCGATGGAGCAGGTGGAGGCGCTTGGGTCGGAGCGGCGGGGGCCGCCGTGGCGACGACCTGCGCCGACGGGGCACCGCTCGGGGTTGGCGGCGGGGTCGAGGGCGGGGTCGCATGCGAGGCGACGGGCGCTGGACGCAAAGCACCACGGCGTCCTGCTTGGGCCGAAGTTGGAAGTGGAGGGGACGCCACCGGCTCGTCGGGCTGAAGCGACGAGGGCTGAGGGGTTGGGAGAGACGACGAAGCCGGGGCTTCCGTCGCGATCGTCGCCGGCGCCGACGCCAGTGGCGCCTCGCCTGTACTCGCTCGCAACGATGACGATGCGGCCGGCGCGACCTGTCCCGATCCCGTCGCACGCCATAGCGCCAATCCGGCGAGCACGACGACGACGCCAGCCGCCCCGACTCGCACGGGCACTCGAGTCGAAGCACGCCGTTTCGGCGGCTCGGGAGTGGACCGAGCCCTTGGCGGCTTCGACCGCGCGGGCGAGGGGGCCGGTGCCGACGTCGAGACGTCGTTCCGGGGCGGCACCCGTCGCATGCTGGCGAAGCGCCCGGTCGACGACCGCCCGATGACCCGCTTCAGGGTCGTGTCGTTCAGGAGCGAATCGTCCTTCAGGGTCATGTCGTCGTCGAGCGTGCCGATGACCTCCACTCCCTTGGCGGAGAGCACGGGGATGGGCCGCTCGCCGCTCGAAAGGCTCAAGTCACCGCTGGACACGTTGGTCTCCACGTTCAGGGCGATCGCGAGCTGCTTCCAGGCGACGCTGGCGTTCATGAAGCGCTTGGCGGGGTCGACGGCGCACACGACGTCGAGCCAGGCGTCGAACGACTCGGGCACCGTGTCCTCCAGAAAGTGCGCCGAGGGGTGCAGCCCGCGGAGGATGCGATCGAACAGCTCCTCGATGCTCGTCCCGGAGAAGGGAGGTCGCCCCGTGAGGCATTCGAACGCCACGACCCCGAACGCCCAGAGATCGGCGCGCGCGTCGACGTCCGCAGCGTTCCGCACCTGCTCGGGCGCCATGTACAGCGGTGTTCCCAGCACCGAACCCGTGCGAGTGAACGACTGGGCGAGCGAGGAATCCGCTGCTTGTATCTCGCCCGTCGCCGATTCCAGCTCGCCGACGATCTTGGCGACCCCGAAGTCGAGCACCTTCACGTAGTCGCGCCCCTCGTCGTCGGCGCAGACGACCACGTTGTCCGGCTTGAAGTCGCGATGGACGATGCCGAGCTGGTGGGCTCGGTGCAGGGCGCGGGCGGCTTGCCCGAGAAGGTGCACTGTCTCGTGAGCGCCGAGGCGCTTGACGCGCTCGAGGCGTCGGCCGAGTGTCTCGCCCTCGAGCAGCTCCATGACGAGATAGGGCTGGTCCCAATCCGTGACGCCGAAGTCGAAGACCTGAACGGCGTGCGGTGTCTTGAGCTGCGCCATGATCTGCGCCTCGGCAGTGAAGCGCCGGATCTTGACGGCGGTGCCCTTGCTCCTTCTCTGGTGCTCCGACTTCTGGAGCTGAAGGAACTTCACGGCCACGTGCGAGTTGAGGGCGACGTGACGCGCGCGCCAGACCTCGCCGATGCCACCCTTGCCGATCAACGCTTCCAGCTCGTAGCGGTCGGCGATCCGGAGCCCGGATCTGGTGCTGACTGGTCCGCCCCCCATCACGACATCGAATTCTAGCTCGTCGGCCGGAAGAGAGCGCTTCGATGTCACCAGCCCCGTAGAAGGACCAGGCCCCCGCCGCCGCGGGCGACCATCGGTGATACAGCGAGCCCGGCAACGGGGCTCTCGCGCGGCGCAGTGAAAAAGAGCACTGCGCCAGTCGCGACCGCCGCGAGGCCGACTCCCACCAGGACCGTGGAGACGGTGGCCTGCGAATAGGCGCTCGAGCGATCCTGCAGCCCCTGAGGGGCGCACTGGTTGTTCATGCACTGCCCCGGACCGTTGGAGGCGTCGTAGGTCGACTTGGCTTCGAGCCCGAAGTACAGGCCGACCCCTAGCGAGAGGACGCCTGCGCCCGCAACCACGGCGCCTGCGATCCGTTGCGTGGACCACGTGCGCGGAGTCGTCGTCACCAGGGGCGCTGCCGTCTGGGGAGCGCTGGTCGGTTCGGATGTCTCCGGCGCGACGGCGGGCGCCGCCTCGAGAACCGGGATCGTCACCGAGACGAGGCCAGGCCTTGCCGGCAGCTCGACGCTGGTCGTCCAGGGCTTCCGCTCCGGCGCACCGGCGTCGATCGCGTGAATGCCGGGGTCGACCGGAACACCGATGCCCCACTCCGCCGGCCCGAGGAGCACGCCGTCTCGCCGGACCTCGAGCCCGCGCACGGCGGCTTCGGGCGGGACGACGATCGCGACCGTGGTGAGCTTCGGCTCGAGCTTCGTCACGCGGTCTCTCGCCACCTTCTCGCGCGCGTCGTGCGCGAGGGCCGCCGCTGCCGCCGCCTCCTTGAAAGAGGCCCATGCGCTGGCAGTCTGTCCGTTGCTCTCGTAGCAGTCGGCGAGCCACAGCATGGTGCCGATTCCGCGATCGAGCCGCAGACTCTCGGCGAACTTGGGGCATGCCTCCGGATAGTGTCCTTGCTCCACGAGCTCGCGCCCTTGCTCGAAGAGAACCTGCGCCGTGGCCTTCTGATCCGCGCCTTGTGCGTGAGCGGGCCTCGCGCCGGCGAGGGCACAGGCGATTGCGCACCCACGGACCCAGTGACGTCGCGTTGATCGCTTCATTGTCGTTCTCCGAATTCGGCGTTCCGGCGCGAGCCCGGCGCGGACGGGGGTGCGACGCGGCGCGAGTGCGGACGTGCTGCGGTGGCCGACGGGACACTCGTCGCGGTATCCGAAGTGGCGGGCGCTGTGACCGGCGCAGGTGCTTCGCTCGCCGACGCTGTCGCGACGGTCGGCGTCACGGGGGTCGCGGCAGTCATGCTCGCGCTGGCCGAGGCGGTGCCCCGCGGGGAGCCGCTCCCTTTGCTCGCCAGGATGAGAGAGGTGCCGAGCGCCCCGGCCACCGCCATCGAAGCCACGGTCGCCAGGATCATCGCCCGCGACCGTCTCGGCCTCGCCATCGCGAGCGGCGGCGCCGACCCCTGCGCGACGGCCATGAGATCGAGCGAGGCGCGAGACGGGGACGGTGGCCTGACGCTGCTCCCTCCTTCCACGATGACGCGCTTGATGTGCTCGACGCGAGCCGTAGCCGTCTCCGGCGCGAACGGCGCCAGCTCCTGCGCGAGCTCCGCCACGTTGCGGTAGCGACGGTTACGGTCCTTCTCGAGGCACCTGAGGATCACGGCCTCCAGCTCGCGCGGAGCGTCGGGCCGCGCGCTCGTGAGGCGCACCGGCGGATCGCTCAGGATCGACGTGCACAGCTGCGGCACCGACGCGCCGCCGAACGGCATGGTGCCGGTCAGGAGCTCGTGCAGCACCACGCCCAGCGCCCACACGTCGGCGCGCGCGTCGACGCTCGTCGCGGACCGCAGCTGTTCCGGTGACATGTACACGGGCGTCCCGAAGATCTCGCCCGCCGTGGTCACGTGCTCCCACGTTCCCGACGGGCTGCGGCTGGGGGCCACCTTGGAGATGCCGAAGTCGATGATCTTGACGATGGAGGAACCCGCCGCGCGCTTCGCGAGAAAGAGGTTTCCGGGCTTCAGGTCGCGGTGCACGATGCCCATCGCGTGCGCCTCGGCGAGAGCGTCGCAAGCCTGGAGCACGTAGTCGATCGCGGTGCGGACGAGCAGCGGGCCCCCGTCGAGCACGCGCGCGAGGTCCACCCCTTCCAGGTACTCCATGACGATGTACGGACCGCCATCGTCGAGCATGCCGACGTCGTGCACGCGCACCACGTGGTCCGACTTGATCTGCGACGCGAGCTGCGCCTCGCGGAGGAAGCGGTCGACGACCGCCTTCTGCGCAGCGGCGGACGGCTTGAGGTACTTGATGGCCACGCGCTGCCCGAGCTGGACGTGGGTCGCGGCGAGCACGATGCCGAGGCCGCCCTCGGCGACTACGCGATCGATGCGGTACTTGCCGCAGACGATGGCGCCTGCACGAAACGAGAGCGGAGGCGGGACCGCACGGTCGGGGTCCGGACCAGGCGGCATCGACTCGAGCTGCACCGCGGCCTCGGTGAGATCGTCGGGGCCGCTTCGCTTCGCGTCGCCCATCACTGGCACCCCATGCTGGAGATGCCGTCCGCGGCGCCGCCAGCCCCCTTCCCCGCGTCACCGGTGATCATCGTCGTCGAAGCGGTGGACACCGATCCGGCGTTGCCTCCAAAGGCCGTCGCACACGACGAACCTCCGGCGCCGCCGCCGCCGTTGCCTCCCGCGCTTCCACTGCCGCCGGGACCGCCCGGAGAGCCGCCGCCCGGCTGGCCGGACGTGGAACTGCAGCATGCGAGACCGCACGAGGCGCAGCCGACCGTGCACGATGCTCCGGGCGCGCCTGCGGCTCCGGTACCCCCTGCGCCTCCGGCTCCGCCCTGCCCGCCGGTCGCCCCGTTGCCGCCGTTGCCGACGGTGATGTGACAGTTGCTGACGACGACTGTGGTCTGCCATGCGAAGACGCCGATGCTGCTTCCACCGCCGCCGCCTCCCCCTCCTGGATGCCCTGGCGCGCCGCCGCAGCCGCTCGTCCCGGGATCCCCGCACTCGGTCGTCGGCCCCGTGGCGCCACACAGAGCCGAGCAGCCGCCGTAGCAAGTGACGCAGGGCGGTGCGCCGCCTTCGATGCCGCTGCTGCCCGCGTATCCGCTGGACCCGAGACCGCCAGCGCCGGGCTCGTACCCCTGCACCGTGAACACGCCAGCCGCCCCGGGAGAGCCGGCATCGCCTGCGGAGGTGGCTTTTCCACCGTCGCCGGCGGAGCAGGCGCCGGACGAGGCATCGGCAGCGGGTGCACCGGCGTCCCCGGGAACGCCGTCGCCTCCGGCGCCGACGACGATGACCGTGTCGTCGAGCAGGAGGCTGGCTCCAGGCCCCGTGGCGAAGACGCCGTAGAGCGATTCACCTGGAGCCGCCTGCGCCTTGCCGAGGATGGTGAGCGTGCATATTCGCGACGTCGCGAAGAGTTGCGTGGCGACGACGGCGGAGCTCTGCGTGGTGGGCTGCAGCGCGACGAGCGCGTTCGCAGTCGGCGTCGTGTTCTTCACCCACGACGTCTCCCAGCCGCCGACCAGCGTGATGCCGGGATAGAGCGAGATCGATTCGGCGTAAGACCCCTGCTGCACGTCGACGACCCGAACCCCGCCGGCGTTCGCGCGATCGAGACCGGTCTGGATGGTGTGACAGGGATTCGACGGGGTGCCGCAGTTGGGGCCGTCGTTGCCAGAGCCGGCGACGAAGACGGCGGAGTTGGGATCGGCCGTCGTGAGGGTGCACGGATCGCCGGCGTCGACGGCAGCGTCGGCATCGGCGTCGGCGGACGAGGATGCATCCGTCGGGGCCTTCGCATCGGAGGCGCCGTCGGTGAGTTCTCGAGCGTCGCGCACGTCGACGCCGGAGGGAGCGTCGCCGACGAGCATCGCGTCGGGCGACGCGTCAGCCGTCGCGTCGCCAGTATCGGTGATCAGTGAGCCATCCTCGAATCCCCAGATGCTGGCGCATGCAGCCGTGGAGGTCCCGAGGACGATCGCGAGGAAAGAAGCGTGAAGTCGGGATCGGGGCACTATCCCAATCATCACACCGGTCACGAAAGCTGCAAAGGGGGCACTATCCGAATGCGTATACCTCGAACGAAGGCGACGACAGTGTGCGACGTCTGCGAGTCGACCTATCGGTCGAGGCTCACCTGAAGCGCGGACGGCGCGGTTTGTGCTCCCCGACGAGCATGGCTCGCCGCAGCGCGGAAGGCGCCGAGCGCGCGGGGTGAGGGCTACTCCATGCGCTCCGTGATCGGCGGCAACGTAGACGGATCAATCGCGCCCGTGAGCGGGTAGAGCCTGTCCGCCGAGGGTGCCGACGTCATCACGCAGGGGCCGCCGGTCTGCGACATCGAGTAGACGGTGCCGCCCGGCATCGGCGCACCGAGCGAAAAGATGCTCTCGACGGGCGCCTCGTCGGAGCCGCAGCTCGTTGCGCCGACGCGAAGGGCGACGACGGGGGCGGTCGGCGGGCACGGTGGCGAGAAGTCGCCCGCGTCCACGACCTCCTGCGTGCATGCCGCGTCGGCGAAGATGCGGGGGTCGCTGAGCTGCGCGTACGCGGAAGGGACGCAGCGCCACGAGCCGTCCGCGAGCTTCGTCGCCCAGCAATCGGCGTCGCGCGCGACGTCGCGGAAGAGCGCCCCCTGGGAGTTGGGGAGCACCCCCAGACCGGCGGGGAGAACGGGCACACCGTCGGGCGACGTGCGGAAGTACGTCCGAAGCGCGGAGGAGCCGATTGGCTCGATGCCAACTGCCGGCAGTGTCGCGGGATCGATGGGGATGGTGGCGAAGTAGACCTCCCCATTCGGATCCGGTGCGAGGGCGCTGCACCCGGTGCCGTTGTTCTCGTACGCCGTCGGAAGCGATGCGCCGATCGCGTAGGTGTGCATCACCGGCTCGGAGTAGCAGTTGCCCGTGAACGTCGCGTCCACGGCGATGGTCGGCTTGGGGCATTGATGGCCGATGTGCGCGGCCACCTGGGTACAAGCCGCATCCGCCCAATCGTTCGCCCACGCCATG
>DATJYG010000121.1:0-6825 GCA_035499695.1 Polyangiaceae bacterium | reverse complement strand
GCGTCGCGTTCGAGGTCCTCGGGGATGCGGCGGGCGCGCGCGCGCATGTACGGCTCGAGCGTCGTGCGCTGCAGGATCTGGAAGCGCGCGAGGCCGTGCAGGACGACCGAGTAGTTGTTCGGCCCGAGACGCAGCACCTTCACGACGCGCGCGACGGTGCCGACGTCGTACAGGTCCTCGTAGCGCGGCTCGTCCACCTCGGCGTCGCGCTGGCTCACGATCCCGACGACGGCGCGCTCCTGGCCGACCAGGTCCTCGACGAGGCGCACGCTGCGCGGGCGGCCCACGTTGATGGGCACGACGCTCGCCGGGAACACCACGCTATTCCTCAGCGGGAGGATGGGGAGCAGCTCGATTTCGCCCGGCGGGCGCGATTCGCTCATCATCCATGCCTATAACGCGTGCTACAGGGAGAGTCGATGCGCGCGGCAGGGCTCAACGCGGTTGGGGTCGCCCTTCTCGTCTCCTCGGCCTTGGCCATCGGCTGCGGGGCGGGACAGCACCCCGGCGGTGACGACCCGCAATCGGTGCTCCGCGCGTACGCGCAGGCGCTCGAGCAGGGCCGCGCGGACGACGCGTATCGGCTCCTCTCGGACGAGGCGCGGCGCGGGATCTCGCTCGAGGCATTCCGCCGCATGGTGCAGGACGACCCGGAGGGCGTTCGCGAGATCGGTCGGGCCCTCGAGCGGCCGACTGCGCCCGCGGTGGTGACCGCGACGGTCACGAGCCCGAGCGGCCAGGAGCTGCACCTGGTCCTCGAGGGCAACGGATGGCGCGTCGACGCCTCGAGCATCGACCTCTATGCGCAGGACACGCCGCGTCACGCCATCCAGGGGTTTGTGCGCGCGGTGGAGCGCAAGCGATACGACATCGTCCTTCGCTACGTGCCCGACTCGCACAAGCAGGGGCTCGACCCGGCGAAGCTGAAGGCCGCCTGGGAGGGCCAGGAGAAGGAGGAGATGGAGCAGGTCGTCGCTGCTCTGAAGCAGGCCCTCCCGAGTGCGAGCATCGAGGAGACCGGCGAGCGCGCGACGATGCCCTATGGCGCCGGCACGATGCAGCTCGTTCGCGAGCACGGCCTCTGGAAGATCGAGAACTTCGACTGACGACGTCGAGGGGGACCCATGGAGAACCGCACCTACGAGGACAACAACGAGGCCATCGAGGCCTGGAACACCGTCCTCTTCGACAAGTACGTGCGCTTTCGCGACACGCTCACCCGCGGCCTCGCCGTTCACGGAAACGAGCTCCTCGAGCGCCATCCCGTGCGCCCGGGCAGTCGCGTGCTCGACGTCGGTTGCGGCTTCGGCGACACGACCCTCGACCTCGCGCGCCGCACCGGCGAAGGGGGTGTCGCCACCGGTGTCGACGCCGCAGCCCGGTTCATCGACGTCGCCCGGCGGGAGGCCGAGCAGGCAGGCGTGAAGAACGCGCGCTTCGTCGTGGCGGACGTGGAGCGCGAGGGCCTCGGCGGCCCGTACGATCGCGGATTCGCGCGCTTCGGCACGATGTTCTTCGCGAGCCCCGTCGCCGCCCTGCGAAACGTGCGGCGCTCGCTCGAGCGCGGGTCACCGTTCACGATGGTGGTCTGGCGCCGCAAGGACGAGAACCCGTGGCTGTACGACGTGGAGCAGCGCGTCCTGCAGATCGTGCAGCCTCCGGAGAAAACGGAGCAGGTCACCTGCGGGCCGGGCCCCTTCTCGATGGCCAGCGCGGACGTCACGAGCGCGCAGCTCAAGGCAGCGGGGTTCGACCGCATCGCCTTCGAGCGCTTCGACGCGGACATCCGCCTGGGCTCGGACCTCGACGACGCCGTCGAGATCACGTTGGCGCTCGGTCCAGCGGGCGAGATCATGCGGCTCGCCGGCGAGGAGGCGCAGAGGCGAAAACCGGAAGTCGCCGCCGCCGTGCGCGAGGTGCTGTCTCCCAAGGTGCGCGACGGGGCCGTCTACGGGGCATCGAGCGCGTGGCTCGTCAGCGCCCGCGCGGCGTGACCGTCACGACGTCGCTCGCTGGATCCTTACTTCTCGCGTGCAGCGCTGCGCGCGACGGAACACGTCGAGATACGGGCTGTGGGCGTCCGCTTCGTCCAGCGCGCGGAGCACGTCCGCCTCGGGAGCATCCGTCTCGACGGTGACCAGGCAGCGGACCTCGGAGTAGCCAGGCGGGACGTCCGTGACTCCGAAGATCGCGCCGTCATCGTAATCGGCTTGCACCTCGACGGTGATCGTCGAGATGGAGACGCCGAGCTTCGCCGCGCGCATGGCGTACCCGATGGCCAGACAGCTGCCGAGCGCTGCGCGGCCGTAGACGCCCGGCGTGGGTGCGGTCGCGGTTCCGCCGCTCGTCTTCGGCATGTCCGCGGAGAAGCGCCAGGGGCCCGCCTCGATCTCGCAGACGAGCCCTTTGCGCAGCCGCGCCGTCGTCGTTCCCGTGCCCTTGCCGAGCGCGGGATCCTTCTCGAGCGCCGTGACGACTGCCTCGAACGCACGCTTGATCTCGCTCATGGACCCCTCCGGGCGCCATCATCTCAGAGAAAGGTCGTCGTGACCGCAGTCGGGGAGCACGAGACCGGTCGCCAGCACGTCAGCCGCCGTCGCCGGAGCCGTTGCCGCAGATGACGCTGAGCACGTCGGGATCCGTCGTACACGGACCGCCGTTGAGCAGGCCGCCATCGGCCACGTCGGTCGCGCACGCAGACTCGTACGTCACGATGTAGCTGTAGCAGGCACCGCCCGTCCCGAAGATCGTCTGCTGGCAGGTGTCTTCCGACATCTGGGTCGTGCACGTTCCGCAGCCCGCCGCCACGAGGCACTCGATGACCGCGTTGTACGCGCTCGCGCACGTCGACATCCCCTTCTTGTCGAGACAGCCGGGCACGTTCGGCCCGATGTTGTCGCCCTGGTAGATCCAGATGCCGCCCTGGCCCGTGGCGGTCCCCGCGTCTGTCAGCGGACCCACGAGGCAGTTGATGCACGACGCAGAGGCGTCGCCACTGAACCAGTTGTCGCACGTGGTGTTGGTCGCGGTCGGTGAGTCGCACGCGGTGATGTAGCCGGCGATGTCCGACCCGGAGCATGCGCCGACGACCTGCGCGACCGGCTGGTAGGGCGGCACGTCGCTCGAGGGGACGCTCGGCGCGGGGCTGGCGCACGTCGCGCCCCCACTGCTCGAACCCGAGCTGCTCCCTGAGCTGGAGCCGCTGCTCGATCCCGAGCTCGATCCACTGCTGGACCCGGAGCTGCCGCCCGAGCTCGACCCACTGCTCGATCCGGAGCTGGACCCGCTGCTCGATCCCGAGCTGCTGCCGCTGCTCGATCCGGAGCTGCCGCCGCTGCTCGATCCCGAGCTGCCGCCCGATCCCGAGCCGGAGCTGCTCGCCGTGCCCGAGCTGGAGCCCGACCCGCTCCCCGAGCTGCTCGCCGTGCCGGAGCTGCTCCCGGAGCCACCTCCCGAGGAGCTGCTCGACAGGCCGCTGCTGCTCCCGCTGGAGCCGCTGCTGCCGTCGGCCGAGGCGTCGCCGTTTTCGCCGCCGCCCGTGATCGCCGTGTTCGTTCCCGAGCACGCGTAGACGCCCACCACTGCCGCGACCAGTACGAAGCCCGCGCGCAGACCTCCGTTGTTCTTCATGGGAACAGCTCCTCCGAGACGAGGCCCCCACGCGAGGGCCCCGGCGTTAGACGGAGGATACCGGCTCAGAAGTCGACGGTGCGGACGATCTCGCTCGCCTTCGGCTTCACCGGCGCGCGCTTCGCGGAGGCCACGGGCGCCGACGCCGGCAGTGAATCGATGTCCACGACCGCAGGCGCGAGCGCCGGTGCCTCCACCGGTGCGGGCGGCGCCTGCTCCTCGGGCGGGGGCGCGACGTATGCCGCCACCGGACGCGATGCCGCGACGTGGGCGGACGCCAGGGCCACCGGGGCCGGCGGACGGACGTGCACGAAGGCAGCGACCGCGAGGGCCGCAGCCGCCGCGGCGAAGCCGGCGATCCACGGCACGGGGCGCCAGATCTCGCCGGGGCCCGGCATGGTCACGGGCTTCTCGTCGCCCGCAGGCGTGGTCGGAGCGAGCGAGTCCACCGCGACGCCCGGACACGAGCCGACGAGCGCCTTGCCGCGCGCCTCGTCCGTCGCCGCGCGCACCGCGAGGAGCATCGCGCTCGCGTCCATCCACCGGTGCGACGGGTCGAACGCGAGGGCGCCGTCGAGCGCGTTCGCCAGGGCCTCGCCCACACCGGGAACGAGCTGCGCCGCCGGCACCACCGGATCGTTCTGCGCGCGAAGCACCGAAGCGATGAGCGTCGGCGCCTCGTGGAGGACGCGTCCGGTGAGCAGCGTGTAGAGCAGGGCGCCGGTCGACCACAGGTCGCTGCGCGGCCCCACCTCGTCGAGCTTCCCGCGCGCCTGCTCGGGCGGCATGTAGCCGGGTGTGCCGAGCACGGTGCCGTGCATCGTGCGATCAGGATTGTCGGCAAGCCGCGCGATCCCGAAATCGAGCACGCGCACGCCGCCCCCTCGCTCGAGGAAGACGTTGTCCGGCTTGAGGTCGCGGTGCACGATGCCCCGCCCGTGGGCGGCGACCAGGACATCGAGGACCGCCTCGACGATGGCCAGCGCCTCGCGCGCCGGCAGACCGCCGGCATGACGCTGGAGTCGCTGCTGTGCCGTCTCGCCCTCGAGCAGTGGCATGACGAGGTAGGGCGCGCCGTCCCCGGTGGTGCCCTCGGCGAGCACGTTCACGACACCCGCGTGTCCGATGCGATTCGCCACGCGACCTTCGGCGCGGAAGTGCGCGAGCGCGCTCGGCACTTCGACGAGGTCCACGTCGAACACCTTCACCGCGTAACGCTTCCCGCGGCCGTCGGTCGCGGCGTAGATCGTCGCGCTCCCGCCCACGGCGACGAGTCCGTCGACGTGCCAGAGGCCATCGATCGTCGTGCCCACGCGGGCGCGGGCGGCGTCGTTGGCGGTGTGGCCGTTGTCGGTCATGGGAGGGGTACGACTCGACTTACGTCGCGGTCGCTCCGGATGTTCCCCATGCAACTCGGGGGCCGTCGCGCAAAGGGCCGTCTTCCCGCGGGATGCAGCGGCGGGTGTGAATAATTCGACGGTGTCGGATCGGCGTCAGGCGAAGGTGGCGACGACAGGCGCGTGGTCGCTCGTCCCGACTTCGGCCAGGACGTCACACTCGGTCGCCGCGAGACCTCGGCCTTTGCTGGCGAGCACGTAGTCGATGCGCCAGCCCTGATTCTTCTGCCGCATGTTCCGCCACGGTGGCCACCACGTGAACATCGTATCCGTGTCCGGGTGCAGCTCCCGGCCGACGTCGGCGAGATCACACGCGAGGATGCGCTCGAAGAGCTCGCGCTCGTCGGGGCGCTGCCCGATGGCGCCGGCCTTTCGCTCCTTCGCGTGAACGTCGCGGTCGGTGCGGGCAACGTTCATGTCGCCGCAGAGCACCAGGCGCGCGCCGGCGGCGTGCGCGCCGTCGACGTACGCGCGCATCTCCTCGAGGAACTTCAGCTTCGCGGCGAAGTCCTTGCCGCCGTTGGGGACGTAGATGCTGGCGACGACGAGGCCGTCGTCGGTCTTCGCCTGCACGACGCGGCACTCGACGTCGAAGCTGGGGTGGGTGAACTCGGGCTTGCTCGCGAAGCGCTCCTTGCGGAAGTGGAGCGAGACGCCGCTGTAGCCCTTGGGTCCGCCGTGCCAGTAGCTCCAGTACTCGGGGAGCATGGTGAGCGTCTCGCCGAGCTGCTCGGGCGTCGCCTTGATCTCCTGCAGGCACACGACGTCGGGGGCGTCGCGGCGGACCCACTCGACGAACTGGGCCTCGCGCGCGCGGATGCCATTGACGTTCCAGGTGGCGATCTTCACGTCGTCCCGCCTCGCGCCTTGGGCATCGTGATCTCCGGCGGGCGAACGTAGAACGGCTCGAGGGCATCCGCATCCTCGGCAGCACGGACGGCGGCGATGCGACCGACTGCGGACGCGTGCGGCAGATCGTGAGGAGGGTCGGTCTGGAGCACGACCGCCGACCCGAGCGCCGACCAGTCGACCGCCTTTGCGGCTTCGCCGACCACGACCACCGACCGCGACCCCGACCCGGCGACCGCGACCCCGACCTCCACCGCGACCCGCGCGATGGGCAGATGCGTCGGAGAGAGCACCACGCTTCCGCCCCTGCGCGCCTGTACGTAGAGCTCCCCCTTGCCCGCGGACACGGTGCTCACCACCAGCTCGCCGTCGCCTCCGAGCCCTTGCGCGATCGCGTCGAGCGACGTCACGCCGACGAGCTCTGCTCCCGTGGCGAGCGCGATGCCCTTGGCCGTGGCCACCGCGATGCGCACGCCCGTGAAGCTGCCGGGACCGATGCCGACGCCCCACCTCGCGATGTCCCCCGGACGCCAGCCGACGCGGTCGAAGAGCGCGCTCACCATCGGCATGAGCGACTCGCCGTGTGCGTTCGACACGCGGCGGGAATCCTCGGCGACGAGCACGTCGTCCTCGAACAGGGCGATCGACCCGAGCACGGTCGACGTGTCCATGGCCGCCAGACGCACGAGTCGCCTCAGGACTGTCCGCGCAGGTGTGCGAGCAGCGTGCGGATGATGCCGCGCGCGATCTCGGGGTACTCGTCGAGGAGCACGTCGAACTCGGCGCGCGGGATGCGGAGCAACCGGGCTCGCGTCGCCGCCTCGACCGAGGCCGATCGGGGGCCGCCGTCGAGCAGCGCCATCTCGCCGAAGACCGCGCCGCGCGACACCTCCTTGAGCTTGCGGCCGTCCTGCTTCACCTCGAGCGTGCCGCTCTCGACGACGTAGAC
>DATJYG010000120.1:0-9381 GCA_035499695.1 Polyangiaceae bacterium | reverse complement strand
CGTCGGCTCGACGCGCGAGCAGTAGGGGCACTGGAAGTCCGACCAAATGACGATCGTGACGGGGGCGTCCTTCTTGCCCCACATCGGCTCCCTGCTGGAGACGGGGATGGGCGAATCGGTGTCCTCCCACGCGCCGGCGCTCTCACCGGAGGTGTCGGCCGAGATGTCGCCGGTGCGGATGCGATGCTGGTCGTAGCCCCACATGACGGCCACGCCGGCGAGGAAGCAGAGGAAGAAGCCGATGATGGCTACTCCCGTGTTTACGCCGCCCGGTCCCTGATCCGTGGGGGACGCGGGCGCGTTCTTGGTGTCCTTGACCATAGAGCTCACCTGTTGAGGTTTCGGTTGAATGACAACGAGCCTGTACCCCGCCGCATGCCCGCGGACCATCCGCGAGACGCCTTCGACGACGGTGTAGACACGCGCGCGGTCCCCCGCCGCCCGACGAGGGCGGTGGAGTACGGCAGGGATTTGGCGTGACTCGGCCGCGCGCGCGCCTCAGCCGCGCGGCGGGCGTTCGATGCGGTACTGGACGCCCTCGGTGGAGGGTGCGGCAGGGGGAGGCAGCGCCAGCGGCTCGCCGGCGAGCGACACGAGCGGTGCCGCGCAGGTCACGAAGGCCGGATCGCCCTGAGCGGAGGGGACCTGATGCTGGCCGTGGCCGGGCGCGAGCGTCGGGCCGTCAGCGAGACCCGCGTCCTCACACGGGAGCGGCGCCGGGGCACGCAGCACGGCGAGCTCGGGTGCCTGCAGCGTGGGCGGAGGCGCCAGCGATGTCGCGCCACGATCGTCACAGAGGGGCGCGGGCATCGCGAACGCCGGGCGCGACAGCGTCCAGATCGCGACCGTGACGATCGCGAAGATGGCGCAGCGGAGGGCCCGGCGGAACATGGGTCGGTACTGTGGATCGGGTCAGCCCGCGTGGGCAAGCGCCCACTCCTCGGGGGTCATTTGAGGTTAGCCTGAGCCTCGATTGCACACACGGTGCGCGGCATGACGTGGGAGGGGGCCCATCCGGTCGCCTCGGTGGACCACAGCGGAGCGCGAGCGGCCGCGAGCGCGTCGCGCGCTCGAGTCCGACGTCCCGTCACGGCCTGAGCCTCGGCGATCGTGTCCGTGGGGAGCGCCTTGATGGCGACGCGGGCGAGGGTCCCCGCATCCTGCCCGAGAGCCGTCCACCACGTGGCCGTTCCGAGGCGCGCCGTGAAGCGACGAAGGCTCTCGTCTCGCACGTCCCCGAGAGCAGCCACCGGAACGACACCGGCGGATGCGCTGAAGACGTGCAGCGAGGGGCCGTGCACCGGGAGCGACGCAGCTTCCAGCGTGAGACCGACGACGCCGCGCGCGTGCGATGCCGATAGTTCCTTGACGAGGTCACGAGCGCAGTCGGAGGCCCCGCTGACGAGCCAGGCGTGGTCGCCGTCGTGATCCCACTGCGAGACCGGGAAGCGGGGATCGCCCGCGCGAGCCGGCGGGATGTCGCACGAGACGGGCGGCAGCAGCGTCAGGGCCCCCATGCGTCCGCCCTGCGGGGGGAAGGACGCGACCTCGCTCGCATCCACCACCGGCGCGACGCCACTCGACGCGAGCGCGGGCGCGGCTCGCACCAGCGCGTCCACCACGGACGAGCGGCTCTGGCCCAGCACGAAGGAAAAGGCCGACGTGCCGGGAGCGTCGTCCGGGGGCACGAGGACGATGACCGGAACCGCGTGGTTCTCGCCCCAGCGGAGCGCGCGCCCGGCCGTCTGCGGGTCGAGACCCGCCACGATGACCGAAGCGCCTTCGCCGGCCAGCTCGTCGAGAGAGACCTCGGTGCGGTCGATGCTCCCCGCATCGTCACGCGTCACCAGACGCAGCGCGGGGTCGCCCGACGGCTCGTCGAGCTCCGGTGCGGCCTCGGGCTGTGCACACGGCTGTCGCGGCTGCGCGGCTCCTGCGTCCAACCTGGGCGGCGCACTGGTCACGGCATCGCGCACACCTCGCGGCAGACCGAGCGCCCACATCACGCCGCGCAGCACGTCCGCCGACTCGTCGCGCAGGGCCGGCGACTCGGTCGGCAGGAGCAGGCCCACCGTGTGGCCCGCGACCCGGTTGAGCCCTCGCGCGCTCGTCGCCAGCTCCCCGAGCTCGACGCCTGCCTCGCCGGCGACCACGATGGCGCCGGCGTCCTCGTCGAGCAGCATGCGGGCGAGCGCCGCATCCCCGCTGCTCGTCGCGATCTGCACGAGGTGCTGCGCGAGGATGCGCTCGATCTCGATGCCGTACCCGTAGCTCTCACGCTGCGTGCGCATCGCCTGCAGGGCGCCGACGAGTGTCTCGCGGGGCAGCCGCTCGACGAGAGAGGCGACGCGGCGGCGCACGAGGTCCTTCTCCTCCTCGCTGGCGGCGCGCAGCCAGACATCCATGTAGGAGATGGCCTCGTAGTCCCGGTGCGTATCGAACGCGGCGAGGGCGAGCTCCTGCTCGAAGACCGCGCGCATCACGGGGTCCACCGTCTTGCCGACGAGGGGGCGCAGGACCGTGAGCGCCTGCTCCGGATCGCCCTGGAGGCGCAGGCGACGGGCGGCGGCCACCGACCACATGTCGTGCGCGGTGCCGGGCGGCAGGTTCTTCGTGAGCTCGAGCTCGCGATTGGCCTTCACCATGTCGTTCTCTTCGAGCGCGAGCAGGGCGAGGTACACGTGCGCGAGCGGGGCGAGCCCGTCGTCCGGGAAACGCTGGAGGAAGGAGTTCAGCTGCACCTCGAGCACCTGCGGCACGGCGCGGATCGGCGTGTTCCACGCCGCGCGGATCGCTTCGAACGCGGCAGAGGCGCCCGGCGAAGACGCGAGCGACGGCACGGGGCGCGAGGAGCTGGACGAGCCGCCGGCGCACGCCCACGCAGCGAGCACCGCGCCGGCCATCGCGCCCGCCCGGCGAGCGCCGGGACCGAGGCATGCCCCTCTCGCGACGCTTCGCATGCGGTAGCATGCGTAGCACGCGACCTTGCTTCGCCGCCTCTTCTCGCTGACTGGTGTGGTCCCGCTGGGGGCCTTCTTGGTCGTGCACGTCGTGGTGAACGCGCGCGCGGTGCGCGGCGAGCAGGCGTTCGCGCGGTCGGCCGATGCCCTGGCGCGCATCCCGGCGCTGCCGCTGGTGGAGCTGCTCTTCGTGTTGCTGCCGCTCATCCTGCACGCGGCCATCGGCCTCTGGCTCGTGGCGTCGCGCCAGCCGCTCACGGAGCCGACGCCCTACCCGCCGGCCCTCGCTGCTGCGATGCGCGTGACGGGCCTCGTCGCCCTCGCGTTCCTCGCGATGCACTTGCCGGAGCTTCGCTTCCGGGGGCTCGTTCGGTCACCCTCGGGCGGCGAGCTCGCGACCCGGCTGGCCGAAGACCTCTCTTCCACCTGGCACGGGCTCCCGTGGCGTGGAGCCGCGTACCTCCTGGGAAGCGCGTGTGTCGTCTTCCACTTCGCCGTCGGTCTCTGGGGATTCTTCGCGCGTTCGCCGCGAGGGGCCGACGCACGTTCCCGACGTTGGGCCGCGCTGGGCGCCACGATGGTCGGCTCGGCCATGTGGCTGCTCCTCGTCGACGCGGTCGTCTTCCACGCGACGGGCGCGCGCCTCGTCGGTTCGCCTGAATCCGACACGTCTCAGGTCGGGCCGTGCCCGCCTCCGGCTGCGTCGCCCTGAGCCGCTCGGTAAGCGGTCAGCGCGGGAACGCGGCGGCGTTGCCGCCGTCGACGGTGACGACGCACCCGGTCGTCGCCCGCGCCTGCGCGAGATACACGAACGCGTCGGCCACGTCCTCGGCACGCACCTCTCGCGCGAGCAGGTTGGCGCGGAAGTAGTCGGCGACGGTGAGCCCGCGGGCCTTGGCGCGCGACTCGACGACCCCTCCGCCGAAGAGGCCCGTGCGGATGCGGTCGGCGTTCACCGCGTTCGATCGGATGCCCCGGGCGCCGAGGTCGATCGCGAGCTGCCGCATGAGGGCGACGAGGGCGCTCTTGGCCACGGCGTAAGGCCCGAAGCCCGGCCCCGGGTTGAATGCGGCCTTGCTCGCGTTGAAGAGGAGGCAGCCGCCGCGTCCCTGCGCCGTCATCACCTCGACCGCCGCGCGGGCGACGCGGGCGTGCGCCATGCAGTTGAGATCCATCGACTCGCGCAGCAGCGTCTCTCCCTCCGCCGTCTCGAGCCGGCCCTCGGGCGCGTTGCCGGCGTTGGACACGACGAGGTCGAGCCCTCCCCACGCCGAGACCGTGCGCGAGATGGCTGCCTTCACCGCGCCCTCGTCGCGCACGTCTGCGACGACCATGAGGACGCGGTCCTTGCGACCCTTGGCCAGCTGCTCCACGGCCGACACCAGCGTGTCGAAGTCCTGGTCGAGCACGGCGACGTGCGCGCCTGCCCCGAGCAACGCCTCCGCCGTCGCCAGACCGATGCCGCTGGCCGCGCCGGTGACGACGGCGATGCATCGCGAGAGCGGCGCCGGCGTCTTCTTGCCGAGCTTCGCCTGCTCCAGGCTCCAGTACTCGACGTCGAACAGGTCGGCGCGAGAGCACGGCGCGTAGGTGCCCACTTCGGCGGCGACGGTCATCACGTCGATGGTGTGCTCGTAGATGTCGAGCGCGGCGTCGGCCTCGCGTGCCGTGTCGGCGACGGCGCACACGCCGAACCCGGGCAGCAGCACGATGCGCGGCCACGGGTCGAGCTTCTTCTTCAGCACCTTCTTCGTGCGCGACTGCTCCTCGAAGTACGCGTCGTACTCGTGCGCGTAGTCGCTCACGGCCGCCTCGAGCTGCGACGAGAGCCGCTCCGGTTCGGAGAACGCCGGCCTCTGGACGAACAGTGCCGTCGGCTTCGTGCGGATGACGTGGTCCGGCGTGACGCAGCCGCGCGACACGAGCTCCGCCGCGTCCGGTCGCTCGAGGAAGGTGAGAATCGATTGCGTCGCGCGTCCCCTGACGATCGGCCCGCGCTCCGGTGCGTCGTTCGCCAGCTTCGCGAGCACGCCCCGCAGGCGCGGGAGCACCACCGACTCCGGCGCGTCGACGCGCGTGGCTCCCGAGAGGGCGACGGTCGTGCTGCGGTCGGCGGCGTAGAGCTCGGCGCGCGAGACGGCGGCGATCGTTCGCTCGTAGCTCTCCTGGGCCGTCTCGCCCCACGTGATGAGCCCGTGCTTCTCGAGCACGATGAGCTCCGGCGGTCCGTGCGCCGCCACCTCGTCGAACGCTTGCGCGCACCGCTTGGCGAGCGCGAAGCCCGGCATGACGTAGGGCACCCAGACGAGCCCCTTGCCGAAGAGCTGCGTGAAGATCTTGCGCCCGTCGGGCTGGTCGGCGATCGCGAGGATCGCGTCGGCGTGCGTGTGGTCCACGAAGCGCGCCGGGATCCAGGCGTGGAGGAGCGTCTCGATGCTCGGGTTCGGCGCGGCCGGATCGAGGAGGTTCGAGCGGATCGCGGCGACCATCGCCTCGTCGCTCAGGCGATCGAGCTTGCGCAGGGCGCGCAGCGCCTCGAGGCGCACCGCGGGATGGCCCGCGGGCTCCATCGTCGCGAGGTCCCAGCCGCTGCCCTTGATGCAGAGGACGTCCACCGTCTCGCCCAGCACCGTCTGCGCACTGTCCTTCACCGACGTGTTGCCCCCGCCGTGCAGCACGAGCGCGGGGTCGGAGCCGACGAGGCGCGAGGTGTACGTCCGCAGCGCGAGCGCCTCGGACACCCCCCGACCATCGGACTGCAGCGACTCCGCCAGGGCGGCCGCGGCCTCCGGGTCGTAACGACTTTCCATGGGTTTGGAGCCTATAGCCTGGTGTCGGAGATCCACACCGGATCGCATGGAATCCATGCTCGATCTTCGTGTTTTCGTGATCTTGCGAGGGCCGCGAGGTAGATTCCACCGCGGTTCGATCTTTGCGTTGAGAGTCGAACCTCAGGAGGACCCCATGGCGAGGGCGTTCAGGGGCGGTCTCGCGGCGTTGGCGTGTATCGCCGCAAGCGTCGCGTTCGGTGCGTGCGGGAGCAACAACAACAACAGCGGCGGGTTCCCCGGGGGCGACGACGGCGGATCGTCGGGGCTCGAGGGCGGAGGCGGAAGGGACGGATCCGGTTTCGGTGACGACGGGAGCAGCGGCGGCCGCATGGGATGCGACGCGGGCTGCCCCATGGGCCTCACTTGCGACCACGGCATGTGCGAGCCGATGCAGCCTTCGTGCGTCTCCAACTCCGACTGCGAGGACGACACGTATTGTTCGATGGGCGCGTGCGTGCCCTTCGGCTACGGCGGCGTGAACAACGATCCGAACTGCCACCAGTCGGTGCCGCCCGGCGCGTTCGCACCAACCGTCAAGTGCGAGTTCGTACAGGCGCCGCCGAACGACCCGTTCGCCCAGTTCCTCGACGTGCAGGCGACGCCCATCGTGGTCAACTTCGACAAGAAGGCCGAGGGCAACACCGCCATCCCGAGCATCGTCGTGCCCTTCACGGTGAACGTGCCCGGCGGGTACACCGAGAACCGCGGCATCCTGCGCATCCTCAAAGGCAACGACTGCTCGCTGCAGGCGAACCTGGCCGGGGTCGATCTCGACGCCGACGGCGTCGTCGACTGGGTCAACTCGCCGACGGCCGTGGCGGCGGGCGATCTGAACGGCGACGGGGTCGCCGAGATCGTGACGTACATGGGCGACTTCACCACCGTCGCCTTCACGCGCAACGCCGCGAAGCAGTGGGTGCCGCTCTGGCCCAAGGTGAAAGCGACGACGTCTACCGGCGCGGTGTTCGTGTCGACCGTGGACGGCACGATCGGCGGGATGCCGAGCTCCAGCCCCGGGAGCACCGGCGTGTGGTCGGGCCCCTCGATCCACGACCTGGACAACGACGGCAAGCCCGAGATCATCCGCGAGGGCTACGTCATCGACGGGCAGACGGGCGTGCTCCGTGCGGCGCCTCCGATGAACTACGCGAGCTACTACGTGGGGATCCCGCCCGTGCTTGCGGATCTGTACGGCGACGGCAACGTCGAGCTCATCACCGGTGCCCACATCTGGCAGTTCGACGGCAAGAGCAACTCCTGGACGGCCAACGCCGCGTACGAGGCGGGCACCGCGACCAACCCGGGCTGGGTGGGCGTCGCCGACTTCGATCCGTACGACGGCAAGAAGCAACCCGAGATCGTCGTCGCCGAGAGCAACACGCTCAGCGTCTACAAGCTCGATCACACCGTCTTCATGGGCCTGTCGGTGGCGGTCCCCGGCAACGGCGGTGGCCCGCCGACCATCGCCGACTACGACCACGACGGCCTGCCCGAGGTCGGCCTCGCCGGACAGGACTACTACTCGGTGTTCGACCCCGACTGCCAGGCGACGCCGCGAACGGGCGGCAAGTGCGCCGCCCGGACGAACTGCGACTTCGGGACGGGCGGCGCTTGCCCCGACTACATCCTGTGGTCGCGGCACTCGCAGGACCACTCGTCGAACATCACCGGCAGCTCGGTGTTCGACTTCCCCGGCGCCGGCACGCCCGAGGTGGTCTACGCCGACGAGTGCTTCGCCCGCGTCTACTCGGGCTTCGACGGCACCGTGCTCTTCTCGCAGTACCACTCGTCGTGCACGTGGATCGAGAACCCGGTCGTCGCCGACGTCACCGGCGACTTCCACTCGGAGATCGTCGTGCCGTCGAACCTCGCGTGCGGCATGGGCAACGCGGGAATCACGTGTGGGCAGCTCGACGCGAACGGCGTCGACGGCACCTTCGTCGGCGCGCAGTGCCAGACGAACGGCGACTGCGTCTCCGGCACCTGCGACGCCGGCTACTGTCGATGCACGACGACGGCGCAATGCTGCCCGCTCAACGACGACGCGAAGTGCCTCGAGGCCGGCACGCAGTGCGCGCCTCCGCCCGCGGGGACGGCGGGCACCGGCAACACGTGCCGCGCACCGCACCCGCACGGCCTGCAAGGCATCCGTGTCTACGGCGATGCGAAGGACCGGTGGGTGCAGTCTCGCCAGATCTGGAACCAGCACGCGTACGCGGTCACGCACGTCAACGAGGACGGCACCATCCCGCAGACGGCCAGCTGGGCTGCGAACTGGACGACGACGGGCCTGAACAACTTCCGCCAGAACGTGCCCGGCGAGGCCGACGGCAACCCGGTGGGCGATCTGACGGCGCAGGCGGGCATGTTCTACACGTGCAGCGGCGGCTCGGCCGTCTTCGACGAGCCCGTGTGCAACCGCGGGACGGCGCCGGTGGCCGCCGGCGTGACGATCGGGTTCTACAGCGGCACGACGGAGGTCTGCTCCGCGACGACGGCGACGCCTCTCGGTGTCGGCCAGTGCGAGAACGTGAGCTGCACCTGGAAGACGCCCCCCGGCTCGGCGTCGAGCGAGGTGAGCATCACGGTGGTCGCGGATGACGGCAGCAAGACCCCCGAGTGCGACACCACGAACGACAAGGGCCTGGTCGTCGACGTCTACTGCGTCCCGCCGCAGTGAAAGGCGGGCCCTCGGTTGACAGCCCGAGCATCGGACGCTACCTGTTGCGGCTCTCCAGGCGCGTAGCTCAGTGGTAGAGCACTACCTTGACACGGTAGGGGTCGTAGGTTCGAAACCTATCGCGCCTACAAAGAATTCGGTCGCATAGGTGCCGCTCCCCTCCTTCGGAGCACCACTCGACAGGGCGGTAGCACCCCCGGGCGGGGCCGAAGCGTCATCCAGCGCGAGAGAAGCACCAATCGGCCCCGTGAGGGCGTCATCGAGAGCGATCGATGCCCTAATCGTCGTCGCGAATGAGTCATCGATGCCGGTCGTCGCACCACTCGGTCCCGCGAATGACTCGTCGAGGACGATCGATGCATCGACTGGCCTCGTGATCGCGTCATCGAGAGCGAGGAATGCATCGACGGGTCTCCTGAAAGCACCATCGACCGCGACGAGGACGTCCTTCGGTCTCGTGAATGCGTCATCGACGACGACGATCGCGTCATCTGTGCCTCGGGTAGCAACATCGACCGCGATCGATACAGCATTCGGGACGACGAAAGCACCGCGCATGGCCACGAAGGCGCCACTCACGGGGATCGTGTCGTCGACGGGGGCCCTCGTCGCGTCATTCACGCGGATGACTGCGTCACTCGCGCGAACCGATGCGGCGATTCGGCGAACGAACGACGCTTCCGGCGTCACCGATGACGCGACTCGTCGAACGAGTGACGCATTCGTCAGAGACGAGTCGTCACTCGCCGCTCACGATGCTTGGACGAGCGCGATGCCGGCCTGCTCGCGTCCCACGATGGGTGCAACTTGGAGGGCGGACGGCGCACTCGGGGCCGGCGGCGCGGCGAACAGGAACCACGCGCCCTCACACAAAGGCAGGCTGCCGCACGCTTGCGCCGCCGCACTACCA
>DATJYG010000119.1:0-6882 GCA_035499695.1 Polyangiaceae bacterium | reverse complement strand
GATCCCGTTGTCGTCGCTCGGTCCGTCGAGCTGACCCTCGAAGTACACGGTCTCGTTCGGGCTGAATATGGGTGGATAGGTGCCGTGGAGCTGGGTCGCCGGCAGGCTGCCCACCCATTCGACCTGGAAACCGGGCCCGTACGACGTCGCGGTGGCCACGAACTGTTCGTCGAATGCGCCGTCCGCGGTCTGGAAGGTCACGTCGAGAGGCAGCGAGAGGATGCCGGTGCCCAAACCGCAAGGGCTGCAGGTGAACCCGGAATCGCCACCGGGCGGGTCGCAGTCGGGAGGCGGTGGCGGACTGCACTCCACGGGACCGCCCGAATACGTGAACGTCAGCGCGAGCGCCGTCGGCGTGAGCGACCCCGACCACGTGTCGCCCGCGTCGAAGTAGCCTGACGGCGGGCCGCTCGGGCGGAACGTCGAGGCGTACGTCGGCGCAACCTGGGCAAGTAGCTCCCGGCCCGTGGAACCGAAGTAACAAGGCGTGTCGAGATCCAGCAACGTGAGCGTGGCCGCGTCGGGCGAGACACAGATCCCGCCGTCCTCGACGTCGTTCGTGCCCTGCCCATCCTCGGCGCCATCGAGGTCTGGTACTGGAACGGCAACGGGACCTGGACGAACGCAAAGCCGCCCGAGGCGATCATGGCCATCACCGATCACAACGTCCTCGGAGTCAGCGGGCAGGTGTACGCGTGGACCGACGGGAATGGGCACCCAGGCCCGTCTCGCGGCTTCCCGGGCAAGTGGGTCGCCGTCGGACCCAAGTACCCTGCCCTCGCCGCGATCGCCTATTCGTCGGCGGTGACGGCCGCATTCGAGAACGAGTCGGGCGTCATCGGCCCGAGCGAACTCTGGGCGCTCGACACGGAGGGGAACGTGTACACGCTCTCCGGCGTGGGAGGCCCCATCCAGTGACTCACGGCGTGAGCCGCATCACCTGCGCAGCGTTCGTGAAGTCGGTCTGGGTCTCGTCCGCCTGCGAGGTGAGCGAAGCGATTGTCCCGAAGCACTCGGCGACCCACGCGAGCGACCGTGTGATGGTGGCGACGCCCCCGACGGTTCGCGTGAGCGTCGTCTGCACGCGCAGCACGTTGAACGTGCCGTAAGGGATCTTGAGCGTGCCCTGGGCGTCGACCTTCGACGCGTATGCCTCGAAGTAGTTGGCCACGAGGCCCTCGGCCGTCCCCGTCACCTCCGAGTTGCTGCTCCACGTGGTGCCGAGCGTCATCGGCACACCGAGAAACTCGGCGGGAGGGGAGTAGGAGAGCTTCGTTTGCGGGTTGCCACTCGTCGGCGAGGCGACGCCGATGAGCGAGAGCGCGGTCGGGGAGGCCTCGAAGATCCCCAGCAGGTTCGACGAGTCGCTCAGCGTCGTCGTGTAGGTCGCGCCGGGGAACTGCGAGGAGAACCACTGCCCGGTCGGATCGTTGGTCGTCACGAGCGCGGTGTGGTCGCCGGAGTACGGCCCGGTCAGGTCCCACGCGTACGTCCCGTTGGCGTTCATCGTACCGGCGCTGTCGACCGTCACGTTTTCGGCGAACTCGAAGTTCGCGTGCAAGCCCGGCTGCATCGGAACTTCGTCGCGCGTGATCGTCCCGTCGTTGTTCGGGGCGCACAGGCCACCGTCGACGCCCGGAAAGGAGCCCGTGTCTCCGGTGATGCCGGGCGCATCGCCCGCACTGGAGCCGTCGTCCCGGGACTGCGACCCGTCACCCCCGCCCGAACCGCTGTCGCCGGATGGGATCGCACCGTCGGAACCCTCGACGGCACCGTCGGCGCCCGAGTCCGCCTGCGTGCCCGAGACGGGGCCGCACTTACCGTTCGATTCGCACACACCAGAGGCGCAGTCGCTCCCGACCGAGCATTCCGGCGAGCTGCTGGAGCAGGCCCAAGGCGTCGAGACCATGAAGCAGACCAAGACGGGGCCGATACGACGAAGCATGATCCCCTCAGGCGGCGATGCGCGCGCTCCGAATGATGTACCCCTCTTCATGTTGCAGTGCAACATGTTGTGCTAGAGGCAGTGCATGCGAACGTCCCGTGCAATGGCGCTCTCGTTGATGTTGCTCTGCACCATCGCCTGCGGGGGAAGCGAGGGAAGCGGAAACCCGGTCGCGGATGGCCCCGGGATCGACGCCGGAACCGACACATCGAGCCCGACGGGCGGAGGAAACGACGCCTCTTCCTCTTCGCCGTCCGGCCCGGACGGGAGTACGCGGGACGGCTCCGCATCGTCTCCCCCCTCCGATGGCGCCACGTCTTCGCATCCCGATGGTTCTACCAGCGCCACGGACGCCGCGCCGGTCGCCGGCCTGCACATCGACCTCTCGCAGACCTCCGTGTCCGGCTTCTCGTCGGGCGGCTTCATGGCCGTGCAGTTCGGCGTCGCGTTCTCGTCGATCATCGAAGGCATCGGCGCCTTCGCCGGAGGCCCGTTCGGCTGCTCGCAAGGTTCGGTGGCGACCGCGGGCACCTCGTGCGCCGACGCCAGCTCGGCGCCCGACGCGACACCACTCATCGCGGCGACCAAGACCCTCTATGCGTCGGGAGCCATCGACAACCCGGCGAACCTCGCTTCGGCTCGCGTGTTTCTCTTCAGTGGCGCCGACGACGCGACCGTATCGCCCCCCGTCGTCGATGCGGCGCAGGAGTACTTCCAAGGGTTCATGCCCGTCGCGTCGATTCAGTACGTGAGCCGCCGCGCAGGGACGGCGCACGTGCTGCCCACGCTGAAGTACGGCGCCTCGTGCGACTCGAGCGACGCGCCGTGGCTCGGCGACTGCGGGTACGATGGCGCGGGGACCGCGCTCGCTCAGATCTACGGGACCCTCGCCGCAGCGTCGTCTGCCGCGACCGGGACCATCGTGACGATCCCGCAGGGCAACTTCATCGCCGACGCGGCCTCTCACAGCCTCGACGTCAACGCGTACGCCTACGTGCCGACGTCGTGTGCGAACGGGGAGACCTGCCGCGTCCACGTGGTGTTCCACGGCTGCGACATGGGGCAGAGCGTCATCGGGAGCGTCTTCTATCTCCACGCCGGGTACAACGAGTGGGCCGACACGAACCACATCGTGGTCCTCTACCCGCAGGCGATCTCGTCGAACAGCGAGGGCAACCCCTACGGCTGCTGGGACTTCTGGGGCTACGACAGCGCCGCGTACGACACGAAGGGCGCGCCGCAGATGGCGGTGACCCGCGCGATGATCGGCAGCCTCGCTGGAGTCCCCTGGGACGCGGGAGCTTCGGACCAGTAGCTGGCGTACGATTGCTCGGGTTGGCGAAGCTACCCGTCAACCCGCCCGAGCCGATGCAGCGGCGCTTCTACGTGCAGCCGATGAAGCGGGCTGCGGTGCTGCTCTGGGGCGACGACGGTCTGAACCAGATTGCCGCGGCGCTGCCAGACGACACGCGCGAGGAGTTCTTCCGGGTGGTCCAGAGCGATCCTTGGATCGCCGCCCGACACCTCATCGCCTGGATGTACGCGGCGCATCAGGGGCCCTCGCAGCTCTCCCTGCCGAAGACGCGCGAGTACATCGATCGCATCTTCGACTACGGCTCCGGGGTGATCCTCCGCTCGCTGCTCCACATGGCCGATCCGGTGGCCCTGGTGCCGCGGCTCGGCCCCCTATGGAAGAAGGAAAACACCCACGGTGAGCTGACCGGCTCGGTCGATCCGGGCGGCAAGTCGGCGACATTCCGCCTCACGGGCAGCCCGTACACCGAGACGCCGCAGACGCGGGGTGGCCTCGCCGAGAACTACCGCTACGCCTTCTCGCTCACGCGCGCGAAGAACGTCCGGGAGACGCACTCGCTGGAGAAGCCTGAGACGCTCGTGTTTCGGATCCGCTGGCTGTAGCAGCTGCACCGTATCTTTGCAGCCGGCCGGTCCGAGACTCCGAGGAGATCGGGTTCCGTGCAGGGAGTGCTTGTACGCGGCGCCTGGACGATCCAAGGAGGCCTCGGCCCAAATGAGCACGCTCCTCCTGGTCGACCCTGATCCCCTCACCCTCCGTGTCCTCGACGTCGGCCTCCGCAAGGCGGGGTTCGAGGTGATGACGGCGTGCGATGCCACCGAGGCCCTCGCCAAGGTGCGCGGCAAGGTGCCCGACCTTCTGGTCACGGCGACGCGCATGCCCAGGATCAACGGCTTCGCGCTCGCCCGCTCGCTGCGCGAGTCCGCGCCCGACCTGGCGGTCCTCTACATCGCCGGCCCCGATGCATCCGACGCCGCCGCGGGCGCGCGTGGCCTCGACTTCGACGACATGCTGCCGCGGCCCGTGTTCGTCCGCGAGCTCGTCGCGCGCGTGACCCTGCTGCTCGCCAAGCGCGTGCAGCGCGCCGTCGCGTCCAACGTCTGGCATGGCAGCACGGCCGACCTCGCGCTGGCCGACCTCCTGCAAAGCCTCGAGGCCTCGCACCTGACGGGCATCGTGCACCTCGCGCAGGACGGCGAGGAAGCGCGAGTCTACGTGCGCGACGGCAACGTCGTCGACGCGGAGCTCGGCCGGGTGCGCGGCGCCGACGTCGTGGTCCGGACGCTTTCGTGGGACCGCGCGACGTTCCGTGTCGAGCCGGGGCCCGTCGACAATCCGGATCTCATCGAGTGCACCACGCACGCGCTGCTGCTGCGCGCGATGGATCGCATCGACGACCGTACCCCCGCGCCGACCGCGATCGCTTTGGAGCAGGAGCGCGCGCCGGCCGGACGCGAGGCGAGCCCCTCGACGGCGCCATGGACGCGCGAGACGTCGTCGGATGCCCCGACCGATTCCGACGTCCTCGCCGCCGGGTTGCCGAGGCGGGATGAACGCACGCTCCGTCGCGTCGTCGTCCTGGGGTGCTCCGCGGCGGCGGCGCTCGGCGTGTGGGCGTTCCTCAGCTCGACCCACGCACGCGCCGGACACGCGGCGCATGTCGGGGAGACCGCGGGCGAGCCGCCGGCCGTCGTCGTTCCCGAGACCGTCGCGCCGGCACCTCCCACGATCGTCTTGCCGGTGCCGACGACCCCCTCGCCCGACGCGCTCGACGCGCCCACCGAGCCGAATGCGACGCCCGGCGCGACCGACACGCCAGTGGCTTCCGTCAGCGACGGCATCGCGGCCGCGACGGTCCCGGGGGCCCCGGCGGCCTCCTCCACCCCGGCGGGCGATCCGCACGAGAAAGCGCTCGACGTCAAGACCGTGCTGCACGCCCGCTCGCCGCTCGTCCGCGATGCCGAGCGCGCGCTGCTGCGGGGCGAGGCCGACAAGGCCGTCGCGCTCGCGCAGAAGGCCGTGGACGCCAACCCGGTCGACGCCGATGCGTGGCTCACTCTCGCAGCCGCCAAGAAGGCTTCGGGCGACATGCCCGGTGCCCGCACCGCCTACCAGCAGTGCATCGCGAAGGCGTCCACCGCCGGCGTCATGAACTGCCGCGTCCTGGCCGCTCGCTCGGAGTAGGCTCACCTCGTGAGCACTCCCGACGCAGCCGCCGCCATCAACGAGGTGCATCGAGGGACCTGGGCCGAGCGAGTCGGCCTGCGCGTCCTCACGGCGACGCGCGACGGAGTGACCGCGGAGGTCGAGCTGCGCAACGACCACCGGCAGCCGCACGGGATCGTGCACGGAGGCGTGTACGCGAGCGTCATCGAGTCGGTGGCGTCGATCGGCGCGGCGCTCGACGCGATGTCGAAGGGCAAGACGGTCGTCGGGCTGGACAACCACACTTCCTTCGTGCGCGCCGTGCGCAGCGGCAAGCTGGTTGCAACGGGCACACCGGTGACGCGCGGACGGCGCAGCCAGCTCTGGGATGTGGTCCTCCGCGACGAAAGCGGCGCGACGATCGCGTCGGGGCGCGTGAGGTTGATGGTGCTCGATCCGGAAGCCGACGTCGCGGGCGCGCCAATCGGGGGTGGCGCCGCCGAGTGATGGCCAGATTGGACGGTGTACGCTGAAGGTCAGCTCGTGGGGATGGCGGCGCACGTCAAGGGATCGCTGCTCGTGCATCTGCGGAAGCAGGTCGTGCACCGCCTCGACGATCAGGCGTGGGACCGGCTGGTACGCGAAGCACCGGCCGGCGACCGCGAACTCCTCGGCGGCCTCGTCCTGACCGCGAGCTGGTACCCGATGGGGGTCTGGAACCGAGCGCTCGACGCTTACCTCGCCAAGCACGCGCCCGGAACCGCGCGCGACGAGACGACGGCGTACGCCGAGCGCGTTGCCGACAGTGACATGCACGCCTTGTTCAAGGTCGCGCTTCGCTTGGCCAGCCCCGCGATGGTGGCCGCGCGCGCTGGCTCCTTGTGGAGCCGCTACTTCGACTGCGGGGCGCTCACGCCCACCCAGGTCGGCCCGACCCAGTGGCGACTGCGGCTCGAGGCGCCGACGGCCGAGGAGGAGGGGCCGAGCCCGATGCTCTGCACGTACGGGGTCGTGGGCTGGGCAGAACAGGCGCTCCGCCTCACCGGCGCGAAGCACGCGTCGGTCGTGCACACTAGGTGTCGTTTCGCCTCCGCTCACCACTGCGAATACCGGGTGAGCTGGTAGCCGGCCTGGCGCTACGGTCACTGACACGCGGTGACCTGCGACCAGCCGACGGTGACGTCGCTCGAGCAGGGCGGGACGGTGCTGATGGTGCACTCGGAGACCATGGTCCTGCCGTCGCACGAGCCGGCGGAGGTCTGGTCGTAGCAGCTGCAGATGTAGCCGGTGCTCGGGTCGCCCCACGTGCAGCAGGCGGCGCCGGTGGCGGTCGTCGTGGGGACCTCGGCGCCGTTGCTCCCGAGGTCCTGGAAGAAGTAGTCGCGCCCTCCGCCCTGGTTCACGTAGCAGAGGAAGGCGCTGCTGATGCAGTTGCCGGTGGTGGGCCAGCCGGCGCTAGGATCCGACTCTGTGGCCG
>DATJYG010000118.1:0-10311 GCA_035499695.1 Polyangiaceae bacterium | reverse complement strand
TGCCTACGGCGCCTGGGAGGGGCGCAAGGAGAGCGACATCCGCAGGGAGGATCCCGAGCGCTTCACGGCGTGGACGCAGGACCCCGCCCTCGTGTCGCCGCCGGGTGGCGAGAGCGCCTTCGCGATAGCGGCGCGCGCGCTCCCGGTGCTCTTGCGCGCGCGGAGCGAGCATCCCGATGGCAACGTGCTCTTCGTGAGCCACAAGGCGACCATCCGAATCATCGTGTGCGCGCTTCTCGGCATGCCACTCGGCCGATTCCGCGATCGGGTCGCGTGCCCCACCGCCTCGCTCACGACCTTCGAGTTCGGCGAACGCGGGGGCATGCTCGTCCGCCTGGGGGACGTGTCGCACCTCGCGTAGACTCACGACGTGCATCGCGCGCACCACTCGGTGTGGCTCCTCGTGCCGCTCTCGCTATGGGCGGCGGGGGCCTGCAGCAATTCCGGGAACTCGCTGGCGCCCGCGGACGCCGGCGCCGGCGCCGACGGCCCGGTCGAAGGCGGCGTCCCGTGCTCAGGCACGGGCATCAGCAAGGGGCCGTGGTCGTTGCACGTCGATGGCACGAGCGCGGTCATCCGGTGGGAGGCGTGCCGCACCGGGACGAACCCCGCCCTCACATACGCCAAGGAGCAGGGTGGCCCGCTCCTCAGCGCGAAGTCCACGGAGACGCCCTTCGTGGTCGACAAGACGATCGAAGCGCTCAACGCGGACGCCGCTCCCGACTACGCGGGCACCTGGTACATGCACGAGGCCCAGCTCACCGGGCTGTCGCCGGGCACCTGCTATGACTATCGCCTCACCGCCGACATGACCACCGAGGCGCGCTTCTGCACGGCGCACAACTCGGGGGACACGTTCAAGTTCCTCGCGATAGGCGACACCAACCCGGCTCTCGGGTTCTCGACGACCGACGTGCTCGAGCACGTTCTGCCGGTCGGCTTCGAGTTCACCGTGCACGGCGGCGACATCGAGTACTACGACTCGATCGTCGAGACGTACGCCATCTGGTTCCGCCTCATGGCGCCTCTGCTCCGCAACGGAGCGATCATGCCGGCGATCGGCAATCACGACGGCGACATGCAGACGGGCGAGCCGAGCGACAAGTTCCAGCAGTACACGCAGCGCTTCTGGGGCGGCGCCGGCTTCTGGGGGACCGACACGTACTACGGGTTCGAAAACGGCGGCGTCTACTTCTTCACTCTCGACACCGAGAACCCCATCGACCCGTCGAGCGTGCAGTTCCAGTGGCTCGCCAACCAGCTGCAGCAGGCGTCCAAGCAGCCGGGGTACCGCTTCTCGATCCTCTACCTGCACCGGCCGTTTCTCACGTGCGGCGATACGGGTGACGACACGGCGGACCTCATGCAGATGCAGCAGCAGCTCTTCACCCCCTACAAGGTGCCGCTCGTCATCCAGGCTCACATGCACGGCTACGAGCGCTTCGAGATCCCCGGCCTGACGCTCGTCACGGCGGCGGGTGGGGGCGGCGCGATCGGCAACGTGAACGCCAACACGTCGCGCAGCTACTGCAACGAGCGCGTCGCGAGTGGCGCCTTCTTCCACGGCGACGTGTTCACCGTGTCGCCGGGGATGATCTCGATGCAGGCGATCGACGACAAGGGCGTGGTGCGCGACTCGTTCTCGCACGCCGTTCCGTGACGGCGGTCATCCGAGCGCGGCGTCCAGCGTGCGCATGAGGTCCAGCAGGTCCACCAGGTCCTCGACGTAGTCGAGCTTGCCCGTGTCGATCCGCACGATCGGAGACAGATCGTAGCGCTGGAACCACTGGGCATACAGACGGTGCAACCGCTTCAGGTAGTCGTCGGGGATGGCGCGCTCGTTTGCCCGTCCGCGGCGTGCGATTCGCTTCTTTGCCGTGGCGAGCGGGCACGTCAGGGCGACGAGCACGTCGGGGGGGCGGAGGCTGCGGCAGATTCCCGCGTAGAGTTCGCTGTAGACCGCCCAGTCGCGCTTCGAGAGGTACCCCTGGGCATGCAGGTTCTTCGCGAAGATCTCGGCGTCCTCGTAGATGGTGCGATCGATGACGGCGGGCCGCGTCGACGCCGCAAGCTGCTGGTGAAGCTTGAGCTTGTGGGCGAGAAAAAAGCACTGCGAGTGAAACGCCCACGAGCGCATGTCGGCGTAGAAGTCCGACAAGTAGGGGTTGTCCTCGTTCGGCTCGTAGAAAGGCACGAGCCCGTATCGCTTCACGAGCCAGGCGACGAGGGACGTCTTGCCCGCCCCGATGCTCCCGGCGACCGCGACGTAGCGCTTCATGCCTGAGCGCGTCACCCTACTCCAAGCGACCGGGAATGAACCGGCCAAGCCGGTGATTTTCCAATCGCGAGGGGACTCTGGCAGATTAGGAAGCCTCGTGGCGAACCGGACGGCGAACACCCCCAATCACCGCGCGATCGTCCTCGTGACGGGGCTTGCCCTCGCTGCAACGGTTCCCATCGCCGTGACCGACGCGCGCAACGCGCAGGCGGGGGCGCTCGTGGTGGCGCACGAGCGAACGTCGATCCTCGACGCGCTGCGTACCCCTGGGTTGGCGCTCGTGACCGCCGACGATCCGTCGGCCGACGAGGCCCGCCTGGCCGTCGACGGGCGAGAGGACACCGAGTGGGTGGGCCGCCCCGGGGAGCTCGAGTGGAAGTGGGTCGCCGCCTTCGCGCGCCCGGAGCACATCGGGCTCCTTCGCGCGAGCCTCGGATCGTCGCCGACGAGCGGGGTGCCTACGGTATTCCACTGGGAGGCGCGGGTGCCCGCCCGAGGGGGCACGACATGCGACGCCGCGCCTGCCGAGAGCGAAGACGGATGGGTCACCATCGACGGGACCGACCAGGGCCTCCCGCCGCAGGGCGACCTGCTGGCCCAACCGACGCGGCGGTCGTGGTTCGTCGACACGGATGCGTGCGCGCTGCGGCTCGTGGTCGAGCGGACCAACGCCGGCCCGCCCGTGGTGCGCGAGGTGCAGGCCATCGAGAGCGCGCGCGACGTCCTGCTCGACGGCGAGGCGAGCGACGATGGGACGTACCCGGGGTTCCGCGCTGCCGATGCGATCGACGGCACCTACGGTCGGCGCTGGGCCGGCGCGCCCGGCAAGTCGCGCTGGACGCTGCGCGTGGACCTGCCCGCACCCCAGCCCGTCGATCGCGTTCGCCTCGTGCTCGGCTTCGACGCGACCAGTGTCCCTCGCCCCGCGTGGGGACGGAACTACGCCGTCTCCTGGGCGCCCGTGCGCTACGTGCTGGAGGCGACCGAGGACGGACGCCACTGGAGCGCCATCGCGAGCGAGCCGCTCCGCCCCGATGGGTCGATCCTGCCGTTGCGACGCAGACTCGTGACGCTCCCGGAAGCGCGCACCGTGAGCGCCCTGCGGCTCGTCATGACGGGCGCCACCGGGGCGAGCGGGTTGCCCGAGGCGTACGCGGTGCCGGTGGTGCGCGAGATCGCCGCATACCGCGCCGACGACGCACGCCCGGTCCTGGCGGCACCCTGGGTGCTCGCGGTCAACGCGAACCCGTCGACGGAGACGCACGTCCTCGTCGGCGGCGAGATGATGAACGACGCCTACTGGGCGAAGTTCCTGCAGCGGCGCTTCTCCCTGGTCGTTCCGTCCATGCGTCGCGACGACCGCTTCGACCGGCCGCTCGGACCACGCGGCGAACCGATCGGCGCGCCTGCGCGTGACGAGGCCGGGCAGGTGCTCGAGGCCATCGAGGGCGACGACCCGTTGCTCGATGGGCAGCTCCTGTCGCAGAGCAGCCCCCCGCCGATCACCGTGCTGAGCGGCTCCAACGACTGGGACTATGCCGGCGAGACCGGGCCCGATCGCGCCAAGCCACGCCGGTGGCACTGGGATCCGCTGCGCGACGCCCGTGCAGGCGGGATGGGGCAGCTCGGGCCGGCGGTCCGCCAGCGGCTCGCGCCGTTCATGGGCTTCTGCGGTGGCGCGCAGATCCTAGGCCTCCTCGAAGCCCGCCGCGCCGATGCGTGGTCGCCCGACGACGACCAACGCACCATCGACATCGTGCTTCGGCGCACGAGCGGCCGGCCCATCCGCGGCTTTGCGCCCCCCATCGACTCCGAGCGCGCGTGGCCGGGCGATCCGCACCCGCCGCGCGCCAAGATCCGCTTCATGCCGGACGACAAGCTGTTCGAGGATCTCGCTGGCCCCGTGCACCGGTCCACCACGATGGAGATGCCCGAGTGGCACTCGGATGCGCTGCGCAGCGATGCCTTCCTGCCGGGCGGGCCTCTGCAGCGGTTCGAGGTCCTCGCGACGAGCTCCTTCTGCGGACCCGACGTCGTGGCCGCCAGTCCGCGAGATGGCGTCTTCCCGAACCCGAGCGGACCCGGCTGGTGCGACACGCTGCCCGAGGCGTTCCGGTCACGCGATCGCGCCTGGCCGATCCTCGGCACGCAGTTTCACGCGGAGCAGAAGGACTTCGCGACCGCGGGGCCCGGCGACCCACCCGAGTCGGTCGCGGACGCGCGCCTGTTCTTCGCCGCGGCCTACGAGCAGATGGTCGACGCCTATCTCAAGCTGGCTCCTTGAGGCGCGGGTGATGGGGCGACGGGAAGCCGTGTAGGCTCCGCCCATGGACGCCAAGCAGCTCAAGGCCGCATTCGAGAAACACGGCATCCGCCGCGTGAAGGTCGGCGGCTTCGACGTCGACGGGATCCTGCGCGGCAAGTACGTCGCGCTCGACAAGTTCTGGAGCGCGCTCGAGGACCCGATTGGTTTCTGTGACGTCGTCTTCGGTTGGGACGCCTCCGACGTCCTCTACGACAACTCGCGCATCACCGGCTGGCACACGGGGTATCCCGATGCGCGCGCCAGAATCGACACGTCGACCTTCCGCGTGCTGCCGTGGGAGCCCGACACCGCGGCGTTCCTCATGGACTTCCTGGCGCAAGACGGCTCCCCGCACCCGGCGTGCCCGCGCGGCCTGCTGCGGCGTGTCCTCGCGCACGTGAAATCGCTCGGGTACGAGGCGTCGGTCGGCGCCGAGTTCGAGTTCTTCGTCTTCAAGGAGTCACCCGAGTCGCTGCGCGCGAAGCACTGGCGCGACCTGGAGCCTCTCTCGCCGGGAATGTTCGGCTACTCGTGGGTGCGCTCGTCGCAGCACGCGGACCTCTGTCACGCCATCCTCGACGACATGGGCCGTTTCGACGTGCCCATCGAGGGTCTGCACACCGAGACGGGGCCCGGGGTCTACGAGGTCGCCATCCACTACGACGAGGCGCTCCGCGCCGCCGACCGGGCCGCCCTCTTCAAGACGGGTATGAAGCAGATCGCTTCGCGGCTCGGCTACGCCGTGACGTTCATGGCCAAGTGGAACCACGAGCTTCCCGGCTCGAGCGGACACCTGCACCAGTCGCTGTGGAAGGACGGCAAGAATGCGTTCTACGACGGAGGCGATCCCGCGCGCCTGAGCGCTCTCGCGAGGCACTTCCTGGCTGGACAGCTCGCGTTGATGCCGGAGCTGACGGCCCTCATCTCTCCGACGGTCAACAGCTACAAGCGCTACGTGCCCGGCGTGTGGGCCCCGCTGAACGCGAGCTGGGGCGTCGAGAACCGCACCTGCGCCATCCGCGCCATCCCGGGGAGCAGCAAGTCGACGCGCCTCGAATACCGGCAGACGGCGGCGGACATGAACCCATACGTCACGATTGCGACGACGCTGGCGGCGGGCATCTGGGGCATCGAGCAGAGGCGGGAGCCGCCCCCGCCGGTCGACGGAGACGCTTCCGGCCGAGGGGACCTGGCGCCTCTGCCGCGCACGCTGCGCGAGGCCACCGACCGCCTCGCGCGAAGCGAGCATGCCCGCGCCCTGCTGGGTGACGGATTCGTGGACCACTACGTCCGCACGCGCGACTGGGAGTGCCGGCAGTACGAGCGGGTCGTGAGCGAGTGGGAGCTCGCCCGTTACTTCGAAGCGGTATGAGTGCCGCACGCTCGCAGAGTGAGGTGCGCGCCGGAGGCGTGCCACTCAGCACCAGACCCGTGCTAACCCACGCGGCATGAGCGAAGGGCTTCCCGCGACCGTCACCTGGGCGTTCCCGACAACCATCGTCTTCGGCAACGGCGCCGTGCGCACCGTCGCCGAGCACGTCAAGCGCATCGGGGCGAAGCGCGCCCTCGTGGTGTGCGACGCCGGCGTCGTGAAGGTGGGGATCGCCGAGCGCGTCCGGAAGCTCCTCGAGGACGGCGGCGTCGCTGCGGCTGTCTTCGACCGAGTGGACCCCAACCCCGTGGAGAAGAACGTCCTCGACGGCGTGGCGGCCTACAAGGCGCACGACGCGGGGGCGATTGTCTCGCTGGGCGGCGGCTCGCCGCTGGACGCCGGCAAGCTCATCGCACTGAAGGTCACGCACGACCGGCCGCTCGTCGACTACGACGACGCGACCGGCGGAGACCGATTCATCGGCCCCAACGTGCCGCCCATCGTGACGATCCCGACGACAGCGGGCACCGGCAGCGAGGTGGGGCGCTCGGGCGTGGTGACGCTCCCGGCGACCGCCCGCAAGACGGTCATCTTCAGCCCGCACCTCCTCGCGAAGGTGGCGATCCTCGACCCGGAGCTCACGAAGTCGATGCCGGCGCGCGTTACGGCCGCAACCGGCTTCGACGCGCTCACGCACTGCCTGGAGGCGTTCTGCTCGCTGGGCGATCACCCGATGGCCGATGCGATTGCCATCGGAGGACTGGAGCTCTGCGCCGCGCACCTGGCGCGCGCCGTGGCGCATGGCGACGACCTGGAGGCGCGGGGTGCCATGATGAAGGCGGCCATGATGGGCGCCGTCGCCTTCCAGAAGGGCCTCGGCGCGTGCCACTCGCTCGCTCACCCGCTCTCGAGCGAGAAGAACCTGCACCACGGTCTCGCCAACGCGTTGTGCCTACCTGCGGTCGTGGACTTCAACGAGAGCACCATCCACGACAAGCTCGACCGCATCCGCGCAATCCTGGATCGCTCGGCAAAGAGCTGTTCCGAAGCGCTACGCGCCCTCCGCAAGCGCGTGGGGCTGCCCGAGGGCCTGCACGCCGAGGGAGTCAGCGAAGGCGACGTGCCCAAGCTCGCCGACAAGGCGATCGAGGACGCTTGTCATCGGTGCAACCCGCGACCGGTCACGCGCGACGACCTGGCCGCGCTGTACCGAGCGAGCCTGTAGCGCGTTCAGGCGCGCTCGAATCCAGCGGGCGACCGCGCGTCAGAGCGCGTCAGGCTCGTCCATGTGCGACGTGGTACCCGCCGCGTCGTAGAAGTACTTGAGCGACAGCACCCCGAGGGTTGCCGCATGGTTGCTCGTGATGTCGCGCCGCCCGCTCAGCTCCACGCTCCAGCGTGGGTCGATGTAACCGACCCCGAGCGATGGGGAGTTCAGGGTCGTCCCGGTGTCGTAGCGCCAGCCGAGGCGCAGGGCGTAGTGGCCGCCCAGGAACAACTCGCCGCCACCCATTATCCGCTCGGTGGTGGATCCGAAGGTCGTGAAGTCGAGCAGGCCGTCGGCCTCCAGGGCGAAGATTCCCGACGCGTACCCGAGGCCGAGCGCGGCCGTGGTCGGCGCGAGCGACGTGCTCGGGTTCGTCAGGTTGTGGCCGACGGCACCGATCCGGAAGTCGCCGAGGGCGACCGTGGCGCCCACGTCGAACGTGAGCTGGTTGAAGACGGAGCCGCTGGAGGTTCCGTCCGAGGCCGTGCTCGGGCCAAGCGGCCCCACGCCGGTGTGCTGGTCCACGTGCAGGTAGCGTCCGGCGACTCCCAGGGCGACGTAGTCACCGAGTGGAAACGCAATTGCCGCGCGAATGTCGGTCCAGACGCGGTGCAGCCCGTCTGGGTCGATTTCGTTCCAGGTCCCCCCGATGCCGCCTGCGATGTGTTGCGCGTTGATCATCGAGTCGACGATCGACAAGCCGAAGGTGTCGCGCTGCGCCTCGGGCGAATACGCCCCGAAGGCCTCCAGGTGGTACAGGCGCGCCATCGCCATGTTCGCCGGATTCATGTAGAGCGCAGGGGTCCCGACGCCGATGGCATTCAGCGCATCGCCCATGCCCACGGCACGCGCCTGCGGCACCTGGCCCATGTCGTAGGCCTGCTCGGGCGACGTCGACATGGGGTCGGCAAGCGCGCTGCTCGGCAACGCGACGAGAACGACACTGACCAGACACGTCGCGACGCGCACCGCGCCGGACCCTAACAAGAGCCGCCCTTTCGCACGAGTTTTCGGCCTCTACGGCGACTCTTGACAGAGGGAAGCAGCTAAAAAATCGGTGTGGCGAATTGCACCACCGTGCTCACGCGGCCGATTCAGAAGGCATCCCGCCGACTTCGGTTGCGCGTGGCGTTATGACGAGCACGCGAACTCCATTTCGCGGGTGGACTACAAGAAAAAAAATGGTGGGTCTTCGCACACTTAAACACAAACGAAACGAAGAGCATGGACGCGCGACGAGTGCCGGTGATAGCTCCTGTTCCCGTTCGCTTCGGACTGATGTAGATGCCGATCCAAGCCTCTTCGGGGGGCGTCGGTCGTCATCGACGTCGGCCCGAGCGGACGAACAGACGAAGCAGTCGCCGAAGGGCCGAAGGGCCCGGAGGCAGGAGCGGATCCCCCGATGGCCATCAAACGGTGGGAGACCGATGGTCTCCTATTGCGCCAGATTGTTTCGCGTCTTCTTCGACGCTCTTCAAGTCCAGTCGGGACAGGCGAGTGTCCGCTCTTCTCCACAGCCTGTGGATAACTTGTGGTCGCCGTCACACGGCTGTGGCGGGTGAGGTAGTCGGTTTCAGTAGAACGTTGCAGCGTCGTTGTTTCGGGGCGGACTCCAGTAGAGGGGAACGACAAATCGCGGTCCGCGTCTCCGCGCGCGAAAGATCGCCGAGGCACGTTTCACTCGATTCGTGATGTGGGCCCAAGCGGGCCCGAGGGACAAAACGTCGATTCGTTTTCGTGAGGGATGTGGTGCAAGCGCGGATGGAAATTGAGGACAAGGGCGTCGTTCCCGCAGCGCCTCCTGAGGACATCGCCGTGAGCGAGACCGAACGAGCCTGGCAGGAAGCATTGGCTTTCACGCGAGAGCGGTCGCCCGCGAGCTTCGACCAGTGGTTCTCGGGCGTGCAGTTCGACGGGTTGACCGACGGCGTGCTCAGCCTGCGCGCGCGCGACGAGTTCGTGCGCCAGTGGGTGGAGGAGTACTTCCTGCCGACCGTGGCCGAGCAGCTGCGCGAGCGCACCGGTCTGAGCATTCAAGTTCGATGGATCATCGATACGTCGCTCGAGCGGCCCGTGGCCGATCGCCCCGCGCCGTTCGCAGCCGTGAAGCCGCGAGGCATCTCGGTGCGCCCGCCGCCGCCGTCGACGGACGACGTCGTCTCGGGCGTCCACCAGATCGCGCCAGACTCGGCGCGGCTGACGCCGGTGGCGCCGCCGGTCGAGGGGCTCAACCCGAAGTACACCTTCGCCAACTTCGTCGTGGGTCCGAGCAACCAGCTCGCGCACGCGGCGACGATGGCAGCGGCGGGCGTCGGCGGGCGCCGGCACAACCCGCTCTTCATCTGCGGGGGCACGGGACTCGGCAAGACGCACCTCGTGCACGCCATCGCGCACCGGGTGCGCGAGGAGCAGCCGGGCGCACGAATCGTCTACCTGAGCGCCGAGCGCTTCGTGAACGAGTTCGTCCAGGCGCTGCAGGACCAGCGGATGCACGACTTCCGCAACCGCTACCGCGAGCGATGCGACCTCCTGCTCGTGGACGACATTCACTTCCTCGCCGGCAAGACGCAGACGCAGGAGGAGTTCTTCCACGCGTTCAACGTGCTGCACCAGGCGAGCAAGCAGATCGTCGTCACGAGCGACAAGTACCCGCAGCAACTCGACAAGATGGAGGAACGCCTCGTCTCACGCTTCCAGTGGGGCCTGGTGGCCGACATCCAGGCGCCAGAGCTCGAGACGCGCGTGGCCATCGTCCGCAAGAAGGCGCAGCTCGAGCACATCGAGCTGGCCGACGAGGTGTGCCTCTTCATCGCGCAAATGGTCCGGAGCAACGTGCGCGAGCTCGAGGGAACGCTGATCCGGCTCGCGGCGAAGGCGTCGCTCCTCGGCAAACCGATCGACATCGCTTTCGCGCGCACCGAGATCGCGGCGACGACGACCGCGCGCCACAACGAGGCGAGCGTCGAGGACATCCAGCGCACCGTGTGCCACCACTTCAAGCTGCGGTCGACCGACCTGCTCTCGAAGGACCGGCACAAGAGCATCGCCTTCGCGCGTCACGTCGCGATGTACCTCTGCAAGCAACGCCT
>DATJYG010000117.1:0-3775 GCA_035499695.1 Polyangiaceae bacterium | reverse complement strand
CGGCGCGGATGCCGGAGACCAAGGAGCGTTTCCTGCGCGAGGCGCAGGCGGCCGCGCGCCTCAAGAGCGAGCACGTCGCGAAGGTCCTGGACGTCGGCACGCTCGAGGACGGCTCTCCTTACATGGTCATGGAGTACCTGGAGGGCGCGACGCTCGGCGACGTCGTTCGCAAGCACGGGCCGCTGCCCGTGGCAGACGCGGTCTCGCACGTCGTGCAGGCCTGCGAAGCCGTGGCCGAGGCGCACGCGGCGGGGATCGTCCATCGCGACATCAAGCCGGACAACCTCTTCCTCACGAAGAGCGTGCACGGACGCGCCCTCGTCAAGGTGCTCGACTTCGGCATCGCGAAGACGCTCGGAGTCGACCTGCATCTCTCGCTGACCCGCACCGCGACGATCGTCGGCTCGCCGCTGTACATGCCGCCCGAGCAGCTCCGCTCGGCGAAGCACGTCGACGTCCGGGCCGACATCTGGGCGCTGGGCGCGGTCCTCTTCGAGCTCGTCGCGGGACGCCCGCCGTTCGTCGCGGAGTCCTTCTCCGAGCTCTGTCTGAAAGTGGCGACGGACCCGACGCCCACGCCCAGCTCGGTGCGAGCGGACGTCCCGACGTCGCTCGATGCCGTGGTCCTCCGTTGCCTCGAGAAAGACCCGTCGAAACGCTTTCAGAACGTGGGCGAGCTGGCCGATGCGCTCCAGGCGTTCGCTTCGGAGAGCGTGCGCGACTTCGCGCGCCGCGTCTCGTCGGTCCTCAAGATGGATTCTCAGCCGGCACCGGCGCCGCCGCCCGAGGTCGCGCCGAGGGAGACGGACGGCGGGACTCTCGCGAAGGCGAACACCGGTACGGCCTGGGGGCACACGAGTGCAGGCACGGCGCGACGGCGCAGGGTGGTGTGGCTTGGCGGCGCAGCGGCCGCCCTCGTCTCGGCCGCTGCAGTCGTCGCCGTCGTGAGTCGCCGAGAGGCACCGGCTCCTTCCGCTCCGGCGGCTGCGTCGGGCGCCGCAGCCGTGACGACGACGAACCCTCCCGCGGTTTCGCTGGAGGCGCCCGTGGTCCCGCCGCCCTCGGTCGCACCGTCGGTGTCCGAGCCGTCTGCAGCGCCATCGCCGCAACCGCCTCCGCGTAGAGCGCCGCCCGCGGCCGCACCCGTCGCGCACGCGCCGAGCGCGTCTCCACCTTCGCCGGCGCCCGCGCCACCGGCGGCTCCGGCTCCGGCCACGTCTGCAGGCGACATCGTCTTTCAACGGAAGTAGATCCTCGGGGGCGTGCCCATGGGTGTCCGTCCGCGTGTCCTCGCTTCCTGCGCCGCACCAGCTTTCGTGATGTCGGTGGCGCAGTCGGTGCGCGCAGACGAGCCCCCGAAGGCCTCCGCCGATGCCTCCAACGCCGCCGCCGCGCAGGCTCTGTTCGACGAGGGCGTCCACCTCATGGAGGCGGGGCGCTTCGAGGAGGCGTGTCCCAAGCTGGCCGCCAGCCAGAAGCTGGACCCGGGCGCGGGCACGCTGCTCGACCTCGGAACTTGCTACGAGCGGAACGGCCAGTCCGCGAGCGCGTGGGCCACCTTCCAGGAAGCCGAGAACGCGGCTCGCCGGGCCTCTCACGACGACTGGGCCGAACGCGCACACGCGCACGTCGTCGCGCTCGACCCGCGCTTGGAGCGGCTCGTCGTCGCAGTGGACCAGAGAGCGCTCGTGCCGGGGCTCGTGGTGCAGCGCGACGGCACTCCCGTGGAGACGAGCGCGTGGGGCCTGCCCATCCCGGTCGATCCGGGAAGACACGAGGTGCGCGCGAGCGCGCCCGGCAAGCGGGACTGGTCGACGACCGTGGAGCTTCGCACCGAAGGCGCCTCCTCGACCGTCACCGTGCCCGCGCTCGAGGATGCCCCTGCTCCTCCGCCTCCTCCCCCTCCATCGCCTGCGCCGGTCACGAGCTTCCCACCCGAGCACCTCGCGCCGACTTTCTGGACGACCCAGCGCGTCGTCGGAGTCGCTCTCGCTGGCGCCGGCGTTCTCGGCATCGCGGTGGGCTCGGGCCTCGGACTCGCGGCGCGGGGGAAGTACCAGGATGCGGTCGACAACGACTGCCCCGGACAAGGCACCCAGTGCACCGCCGCAGGCGTGCAAGAGGGACAGGACGCGCACGGCATGGCGACGGCGTCGACGATCGTGTTCGTCGCCAGCGCCGCAACACTCGCTACCGGCGCGGTCCTCTTCTTCGTTCCGTTCGGCGAAGTCGCCCCGGTGGTGGCGCCCGGGCATGCATCGCTGACGCTGAGAGGGGCATGGTGAAGCGACGGCGCCTCGGGCTCGCGGCTGCCGCGCTCCTCCCGGGCGTCGTGCTCGCGTGCTCGGACATCTTTGGATTCCGCGACCTCACCCTGATCGACGCGGGCGCCGATGCATCCCACGATGCTCCCCCGGCGACCGATGGTGGAGGTGACGCGGTCGAGGCACGCGCCCCCGACGCGACGCCGGAAGCTGCGCCCGGCTGCGCGCACGCCTTCCCGCCGGGACGGCCGAACACGGACGACACTCCCGACGCCGGCGACGGCGGCGTGGACATCGTGTTCGCCGCGACCGCGCTCGACATCGGCCAGAACTCGTCGAGCGCGTTCGATCCGAACCATCCGCTCGGATTCGACCTGGACGGCGTGTGCACTTGCTTCGAGGACGCCGGCGGCTCGTGCGTGGGCACCACGCAGGTGTGCGACACCGCGGGAGGCCGCGACGAGTCGGCGAACGTCGTTCTGGCCGAAATCGCGGTGGATCCCTACTTGAGCCAGGCGGGTCTACAGGCGAGCCTGTCCGAGGGCGACTTCGGCCTTCTGCTGCACGTCCACGGCTACAACGGTCTCGCGAACGATCAGAGCGTCATCGTCGAGTACTTTGCCTCGGGCGGGACGCTGGGAGCCTCCCCCGATGCGGGCGCGGCGTGGACCGTCACGTCGAACAGCGTCTTCAACATGACGGGCGGGGTGTGGGTCTCCAACTATCTGGACGGCACGGCCTACGTGAAGGACTTCGTGCTCGTCTCGCAGCTGGACTCGTTCCCCCTTCTCGTCGTCCCCAAGCTCGGCAACGGCAACCCCATCACGTTCGACCTCTCGAGCCTCGTCGTCGCAGCTCCGCTCGTGCAGACCGGTGGCAGCTGGTCCATCCAGGGAGCGCAAGTGGGGGCGCGATGGTCGACCTCGAACGCGCTCTACGATCTGCACACGATCCAGGACCTGAGCGGCCAGTCACTGTGCGGCTCGAACTCGACGTACCTGTCGCTCGTCAGCCACATCTGCGACGGCGCCGACATCGCGGCTTCCTCGCCGTTCGACGCGGGCGCCCCATGCAGCGCCCTCTCGGTGGGGCTGGGGTTCGACGCCGTCCCGGCGTCGATGGGCGGAGAGTACGACCCGCCCGTGGTGGGCATCGATTGCCCCGACGGCTGGGCGCCTTCTTGCCCCTAGATCCGCACGGCACCAGCTGCTGTATCGCGGCACCTGTATCGCCACCTGTATCAGCGACCCCGCGATACACCCTGGCGCGCCGAAATCATTCGCGAATTCCGTCGAAAGCGCTGGCCGCCGTCTTGCGATGACCCGTGGGAGACCGCAATCACGCGGACCCCTTCGGAGGAACGGTCATGAGGACGTGGATGCTGCGAGCGTTGTCGGTGGGTGCGTTGGGAGTGCTGGCTGGCTGCAGTGCGAACGCCGGGTCGTCGCAGAGCGATCCCGAGACGCCGGTCCACGTGGACCCGAGTCCCGGGCCCGTCGGGATGCCCCACG
>DATJYG010000116.1:0-4553 GCA_035499695.1 Polyangiaceae bacterium | reverse complement strand
GCCCCGAGGCCTTGCGCGGGTTCGTGCGTGGTCGATGCTGCAGGCGCGAGCATCTGATGCTCTTGGATGAGGCGAACCGCCGCCATCGCAGCGGTCCGTCCTTCTTCAGCGTACGGGGACCCAACCGCGAGAGCTATGAGCTGACGAGCTTGCGCGAGCTTGTCCTCGGGCATGAGGCCTCACGAGTTGGGGACGGTTTCCGCAGTGGTGGTCTTGGCAGCGACGGGCGACGTGAGAGCACCGGCCTTGGTCCCCGAGTAGCCGATGACGGCGCCCATGCCGCCGAGGAGCGCCGTCGGGATGGCGACGCTCAAGAGCCTCGGCTTCATGAGGTAGCCGATGACGGCTCCGATGGCCCCTCCGGCGAGACCGCCGATGACGGCTCCCTCCGAAGGAGAAGAGGGCCCCGTAGAGGGGGCTTGCATCAAGCCCCACTCGTTCATGTCGTCTTCCCCGCGGTAGCCCACACCGTGGGCTCGGCTCCCGAGCCGACCGTGATGGACTTGCCTGTCCCGTTGGTGACGCCGATGAAGACGCCGGCCGCTGCGTTGGGGTCACCTGCAGGCCAACCCGTCGGAGCTGCGCCTCGACCCCATGAGCCGATGACGGTGAGCCCGAGGGCGCCGACCTCGGAGACGATCTGCGTTTCGGTGACCCCCGAGGTGGCCGGTGCCGGAATGCTGATGAGGTACGTCTCGCCGGGCAGCAGGTCGACGCCCCACGTCCCTGCGGCGATGGGCACGATGGTGTAGGGCCCCGGAGCCACTTCGGGAGGCGTGCTGTGGAGGTACGACGCCGGGTTGATGGTCGTGTTCTTGTTCGTCGGCGACGTCGTGGTGCCGCCGCCGCTTGCCGGCGGAGTCGTGCCGCCGCCCGTAGGCGTGGGCTGAGGAGCGCCGCTCGACACTGGAGTCGACGTCGTGGGCGTCTGCTTCGTGCCGTAGTAGTACCCGCCTCCGGCGCCCACGGCCGCGCCGACCAATGCGCCCGCGACCGGGTGCTTGGCGAGCGATCCCACGAGCACACCCGCGACGGCTCCGAGGCCGCCACCGATCGCCGTGGGCGTGGTGGGGAAGGCCGTAGCCGCAGGCGTCGTCGAAGACGCCTGCGCGAGGCCCCATTCGTTGACCTCGTTCATGACCCGGAACCTCCCGTTGCGTACACGCTCGTGTTCGTGTCGCTCATGGTCTCGTTGGTCTGCGTCCCGTTCTTGATCGCGAGGAAGACGCCGCCCATCGCGTTCGGGTCGGTGGCGGGCCACCCCGAGGGAGGGAGACCGCTCCATGCACCGAGGACCGTCCATCCCGCAGCTGTGATCTCGCTCGTCGCTGTCGCCAGCTCCGTGGCGAGAGTGGACCCGCTCGGCACGGGGTAGCTAACGAGGTAGGTGTTGCCCGCGCGCATGGTGACGCTGCCGCCGGACGGAGGCTGCAGGAGCGTGTACGGCCCCGCCGGCATGAGACCTCCGCCGGCCGTCGGCGTCGGAGCCGCAGGCGCTGCAGCAGCTGCCGCCTGTTTCTCGGAGTACCAGTACCCGCCACCCGCGCCGAGCAGAGCGCCTGCGACGGCGCCCACGGCCGCGTGGCCGCCGGCCATGGCTCCGACGAGGGCTCCAGCCGCGACACCGACGCCCGCTCCAATGAGCGTGTCGACGGCAGGATTCGCGGACGGCGCGGTCGTTGGTGTGGACGAGGGGGACTGCGCGAGGCCCCACTCGTTGATGTCTTCCCCTGCGCTCGCGACGCCTCCGCCGCAACCGCCGCCACAGCCTCGAACTCCGATCATGATCGTTCTCCTTGAAGTGACTTCTCGCGTCAGGATGTGACGCTGACAGGGATGGTGCTCTTCTGCGCTGTGCCCGACGCGTCCATCCATTGGATGACGGCCGATGCGTTCCCGGGAGCGCTCGTCGACCACGCCGAGATGGCGATCTCGCCGTCGGCGGCGAAGGCCGTCGTGTTCGCGTAGATGTTCGTCGCGGCTTCGCCTTGGCCGACGTTGGAAGGAGCCGCGGACATGAGCGTTGCTCCATCGGGCAGGCAGTAGCGGTAGACCATGGGATCCGAAACGGACACGGCGACGACAGGCATCACGCCGGGCTTGAGCGTCGTGCACGTGGCCGTAGGAGCCGTTGCTCCCGCGGTGACCGGTGCAGCTGCAGCTTGCGACTGCCCGACCTTGTAACCCGCGAAGCCTCCTAGGGCCGCGCCGACGCCCGTGGCGACGAGCGCTTCAGCGCTCGGACCCGAGATGCCCCAGCCGGCGAGCGCACCTACGAGTGTGCCCATGGCCGTGCCCACGATGGTGGCCTTCGTCGGGAAGGGCGTAGCGGGCGCAGACGCCTGCGCGAGGCCGAACGAGCGCAGCTCGTTCTCGATGTCGTCGCTGTGGGAGAGACCCCATTCGTTCATCATGACGTCCCTCCTCTTCAGCGCGAGAACCACCACGTTCCGCCGATGGCAGCGACCACGACGACCCCGGCGATGACGTAGCCGGCCGTCGAGGGCGAAGTAGAAGTGGACGAGGAAGGCGGTCCCGAGCCGCCTGCCTTCGTGCCGCCAGGAGCAGACTCTCCTCCGCCGGGATTCGAGGGCAGGTTCCCTGCGTTCGGAGAGATGAGGATCGGCTTGCCGCCCCCAGCGCCCGGGATGACGATGGTGATGGCCGGGCGGTCGACCGTCTGGGTCCCGACGCCAGCGACCTTCGGGGTGATGGTGATGGTGCCAGGCGTCCCGTCGAGTGTGAACGTCATGCTTGACTGGTTGTTCGGGCACTGCGTCGGGTTCTGGAACGACCCGCTGCCCTGGATGCACGTCGTCTCGACCGCGTTGCCGCCGGAGTCGAGCTGGACACCGCCCGTGCTCGTCCACGAGACGTCGGCGTAGATCGAGTCGAGGTCGACGATGAGCGTCGACCCGTTGACGGCAGGGTCGAGCGTCAACGTGCTCCCCTCCGATCCCGGTTCGGCCGCGAGCACCTGCGTGGTGGGGGCGAGGCCAAGGCCCCAATCCTCCGCGAACGCGGAGTGACGATGCGTGGTGAGCTGACGGCTGGCGACGTTCATGGGAGGTTCTCCGTGTTCACTTCCAGAAACGAAGGCGTTTCAGAGCCTCCGTGAAGGTGATCCCGTTGTAGATAGCGTACGCGTAGATGCTGCCTGCGCCCACCGCGCCGGCAGCGAGGACACCGACAGCGACTTTGTTTCCCGTCGACGTCGTGGTCGTAGCCGCAGGGCCGATGCCGCCGGCCGTCGGAGAGAGGATGATGGGCTTGGCCGTGACGAAGCCGGTGTTCGGCGGGGTGAGTTGTGCGCCCGTGTTGATGTGGAGGCCGCCATTCGTGAGCGATGCCGAGCTGGCGTTCACGAGGTCCGCGACGAGCATCGAGATGTAGCTGTAGCCGGCGGTGACCGCGCTGCAGTCGTTGCCCTGACCTTGCCCTTGGAGATCACTCGGCGCGGGCATGAACGTGAAGCCCACGCCGGGGGCGTGAGCCGCGTTCCAGGTGGCGACGAGTTGCTCCAGGACGAGCGTGTCGGGGGCTGGGCTGATCCCGTTGAGCGCGAACTCGGCGTTCTTCTTCCACATGTGGAAGTACGCCGCCATGAACGCAGGCACCGCCGTCGCTGCGTCCCCCGTGAGGGTTTCGGTCGACACGCCGGGGCCGCCGCCGCTCGTCAGCATGTAGTTGAACGACTCGTCGCATTCGAGCTGTCGGTACCGATGGAACGCGTTGTCGATGGGGCGCCAGTTGCCGTCGTTCTTCGTGTACCACTTGGCCTGGCTCGGAGCGCCCGGGGGCCAGTACCACGTGGCTTCGGTCACGACCGTGTACCAGAGCTGCGCGTCGCTCGCGTTGCCGGGATCGGGGAACGATCTCCAGTTGTCGCTCCCTGGAGAGATGAGGCTCCCCCAGACGCACACGCCCTCTCCATGAGCCCCTGGCGTCACGAGACCGTCGGAGAGGTTCGCCACGGGGATGGTCCCGCCGACGGTCGCTTGCCCGGGCGCCGTGAAGCCCTGGTTGCTGCAGTGGCCGTCGCCCACGTATATGGAGCCGGGAGGGACGCTGGGGATGATGCCTGCAGCGTCGAGGATCTCCACGGTCAGCTCGATGGCCGCACCGATGGCCGCACCGACTCCTGCGCTCACAGCTCCGACGGAGATGGCCGCCGTGGTGATGACGCCGACGAGCGCTTGCACGCCGGCTTCGACGACCTGGGGGTTGCCTGCGGCGATGCCGGCCTTGATGCCCTGGATGGCGTTGACCGCTCCGTAGACGGTGTTCGTCGCGAGCGTCGCTGTCTGCGCGGCCTGCGCGAGCGTCGCGAGGTTCGGCTGCACCTGCGTGATGCCCGAGTCGATGAACGACTGGAGCTTCGAGAGGTACTGCTCTTGCGCCGTCGCGAGGTTGTTCGCGATCGACTGCGCGCTGGAGCCTGCAGCTTGGCCTTCGGCTTGGATCTGGTTGGCGATCTGGTTCCACGAGTCCTGCGCGCTCGTTCCTTGGAAGATGCCGGGCAGCGCCAAGTTCTGGCCGGTCTGGCTGGCGTC
>DATJYG010000115.1:0-18010 GCA_035499695.1 Polyangiaceae bacterium | reverse complement strand
CTCGGCGTCGACGGAGCGCCCGCGATGATCGAGGTCGCCCGCGCCAAAGCCGTACGCGAGGGGCTCGGCCAGGCGCGCTTCGAGGTGATGACCGCCGAGCACCTGGCCTGCGGCGACCACACGTTCGACGCCGTCATCTCGCGCTTCGGGCTGCTGATGTTCGGCGACACGCAGGCCTGCGCGCGGGAGCTCTGGCGGGTGCTGCGGGTCGGGGGAGCGTTCAGCCTCGCCGTGTGGGACGACATGTCGACCAACCTCCTCGTCGGGGCCGTGATCGCGGCGATGCGACCCTTCGTGCCCGCGGAGCTCATCGCCCCCTTCGAGACGATGCCGGGCGCGTTTGCCGGGGAGCGGCTGCGCGAAGTCGGATGGACCGACGCGCAGACGGTGCCGTTCCACTGGCATTACCAGTTCCCCGACGGGGAGGCACTGTGGGAGTTCGTGTCAGGCCCGGGGATCTTCTCCCGCCAGTTCGCCGCGCTCGAGGAGCGCGACAAGCCACGCATGCATGCACAGGTGTGCGAGGCGCTGGATGCGCACCGGCAGGCAGACGGGAGCTACCGAATCCCGCACGTGTGCCGCCTTTGGTGGGGACGGCGGTAGGCGCACGAGTTGGCGGCCTCGCAACGAGGGGGCCCGAGCATGCGTCGGCCGACAGCCCCCCTCTTCGACGCGATGCGGAGCGCCGCGCGGTGGTGCTCATGGTCTGCTCTGGTTGCGTCTGTGACAAAGAACGACGCCCCGGCGGTTAACAGCCGGCCGGCGCTGCCGCGTCTTAAGCCGGACTGTTCATAGAAACCGCTCGCCTGGGGAGCCAGGCGCGCGACGACGCGAACGCGTCGGAGCCGCCGTCTGTGCTGCTCTTTGTCACAGACCACCGGACCCCGTTGGTGAACAGGTTGGACCCGTTGGTTAACGGCGTGGACCCGCGCTGCCGTTCGCGCCGCCATCTTCGCCCTCGACACCAGTGGCCCGACGAACCGTACACGCACACCGCAATCATCGGCCCAGGCGCGCTGTTGATTGCGGAAAACGACTGAGCGGCCTGACCTTCTCGCGAGACGAACGACAGATCCAGACCGTTGGAGCAGTGCAGCGTGATCTGGCAATTGTTCTCCGGCACCGTGAGCGGCGAGCCCCGCGGGCACTCCGCCAGAGCGGCGTCCGGATTGCAGTCGATGTCGATGGCGGGGCACGCACCAGCAGCTTGCCGACGACTGAGATCACACGCCGTGCAACGGAAAGCGCTTTCCACCGATGACGGCCGCCACCTCCAACTCTCCGCCGAGAGCCGCGACATAGCGTCGCAAGGCGGATAGTTTGTGGTCGGGAGCGCCCTCGAAGTGCGAGAGTGCGCTCTGCGATAGGCCCGACTCGTCCGCGACCTGTTCCTGCGTCTTGCCGGCGAGGCGACGCAGTTCCCGCAAGCTCACCTGCAGTTCGTTGTCGCGCGCTTGCTCGAGGGTATTGGGCTTGGGCAGATCGTGCACCATGGCGTAGAGCGCCTCGGTCGCGATCCCGACATCCCCCTTCGGCCACTCGACGGCGCCGTGGTCCACGAGGATGTTGCGGAACACCCGCTCGTCCCGGAGGGCGGTGAACGGCTTTCGACGGACGTGCTTCGAGAGATCGGCGATGCCGCTCGTACCGTCCGTGAACGAGAGGGCTAGACGATGACCCTGTAGAGGCTCAGCACTTCGAACCTTGATCATGGCGACGTACTCATGGATTGAGGCGATCCCAGGCCGCCTGCGCGACGGCTCGGTTTGCGGCCAGCCACTCCTGTGCCTGGCGCAACTTGTTTCCCCGGAAGCGAACCGGCGAGCGGGTCCCCCGTGGCGATCACGAGCAGCGCCTGCTCCGAGCCGTAGATGGCATGAACGTGCGGCGGGTCGTGATCCTCCGCGTACACGTAGAACAGGATCCCGAGGGCTTCGCCGATTCGCGGCACACGCTAGAAATATGAGCCCTGATTCATATTAGTCAAGGTTCATAATGCACGGACCGAGGCGCCGCCCGGTGCGCACGGGGGCATGCATGGCGCGCGGCGCCCTCAGGCGTGGGCAGCTCTGCCCTTGACGCCGCGACGCACGTCAACAGCCGACCGGCTCTGCCGCGTCTTGAGTCCACGCGTTCATGGAAGCCGCGCGTCTGGGGAGCCAGGCCTTCAGAACGCGAACGCGCGCGCGGGCTTTTCTCGGCCGAGCGCGCGTGTCTGGGGGCGCGCCGAGATGCGTGCCGGCGGCATCCGATACGGTGATCGGCAGGCGTTACTGCTCCGTCTCCAGCCCGGCGAGCCGGGAAGGCAGCCGATGCCGCGCATTTCGCGCCGATGCGACGCGGGACGGGAAAGTCGCGGACGACGGCCCCGTCCCGGCGAGACGTGAGGGGAAGGGGTGCCCTGGATTTCCCCTGCCGGTGAGGCGGGGCGGGACGCGATCGTGTGAACATGCCGTCCCGGCGAGCCGGGACGGGAAATGAGTGAAATACATCCCCGTCCCCCTGGGCTCGGACGGGTCGGGATCGAGCGAGAATCCCGCCCCGTCGAACGGGGAGGGCGACGCCTCGAACGAACAGCCCGGCCCGGCGAGGGAAGGAGGGAACCGGACGTCTACGACACGGGCACCCTTGAGTAGAGGGACCGTGAACGTTCGTGTCAGCGTGCTTGCGTTGGCACGTGACCTGCTCGGCCCACTTCGCGAGGGGTCATGATGAACAGCCAGCGAGCGTGCGAGCACCGCGCCGAAGCGCTCCGACTTCTGGGAACCATCACGGTCGGTGTCGCGCACGACATGCGAAACGTTCTGAACGCAATCTCCTTGCAGGTTCAGTTGCTGCAGCGAGGCCCCGGCGGCTCCGATCCACGGACGGCGGAGCCCCTCGAACGCGTGACGCGCCAGCTGCGGGTCGGTCTCGCGCTGGTCGAGAGGGTCAGCCGGTTCGGGCAACCGCAGTCGTCGTGCAGAATGTTGCCCCTCCAGCTCGACGAGATTGCCATGGAGGCGATCGAGCTGGCGAGGCTGCACGTGCCGCCGGAGCGCGGTCCGAGGAGCGACGTGCGTGGAGGCTTGCACGCTCCCCCGACCATCGTCGGCGTCCACGCCGAGTTGGTATCGGCCGTGCTCAACGTCGTCCTCAACGCCATCGACGCGACGCGCGACGGCGCCGCGGTCGAGGTGCGGACCGGGGCCGAAGGTAACCAGGCGTGGTTGGCCGTGGTGGACCACGGCACTCACGAGAGCGGCCTGGGGCTCGCCTCGGTCGCCGCGTGCATCAGCCGCCACGGCGGCGAGGTTCGCGTGGAGACCACGCCGGGCCGCGGCACCACGGTGGCGATATACTTGCCGATTTCCAGGCCGTCCGCTCTCGGCACCTCGTGAAAGAGGCGCTCGGAATTGGAGTTGGATCCTCTCAGCCGGGGTAACGGCCTTCGACATAGCCGCGAAGATGATCGATCTCGACGGTGCTCTCCTCGAGCGTCCACCGGACCAGGTCCCCGATCGAGACGAGCCCGATGACGCGTCGGTCGAGGACCACCGGCAGGTGCCGTACGCGACGTTCGGTCATGATCCCCATGGCGTCCCGCACGGACAGATCGGGTGCGATGCACACGACGTCGGTGGTCATCACGTCGCCGACCCTCGTGGTGCTCGGATCGCGGCGCGCGAGAACGACGCGCGTGAGCAGATCGCGCTCGGAAAAGATGCCGCGGAGCGCGTCGCCGTCCATGACGAGCAACGAACCGACGCGGGCCGCGCACATTGCCTCCGTCGCGGCGAGCACGGTATCGCCGAGCGCCGTCACGCTCAGCTCGCGCCCCTTCGCTTCCAGGATCCTCTCGATGGGCTTCATGGGATCCGTACGACAGCACGCCGTGTGCCGGAACGCGTGTCGACCCGCCTCACCGAACCGGGTAGCGGTCCACCTCGTAGCTCCTGTCGCCGATGACGTGCATCACGATGGCCACGGCGCCGTCGCGGCGGAGCTCTTCAGCGAGGATCATCGCCTCGACATGCGACATGTCGCTCCGCCGGAGCGTCTCGATCTCGCCACGCGCAGTCACCACGGAGTAAGTGGTCATGTCCCCGCGCGGTGCAGTGCGCATGCCTCCCGAGGGACGCCGTCGAGAGCGACGCCGATCGTCCGGGGTTTCGCATCCTGCCTGGCGATCTGCCAGTGACTGGGTCCCGCTTGGCCTCCCCGGGCAGCAGCGGAGCTGGCGCGGTTCGTGCGCTCCAGGGGCCGTGATGGTACGAGCAGCGGCGCGACTCACGCTCCTGGCCCTGATGCTCTCCGCGTCGAGCGGCGAGGCCGGCAATCAGGTGATCTGGACCGTCCATGTCGCAGATTCCACGGTGCCGCTCCCCGCCGCGCTGTTCGACGGCAGACCGCTGCCGACCAAAGGCAGCCGCTGGAGCTGCGTCGCCGACAAGGCTCTTCGTCAGGACGCGAGCGGCAACACGTTCAGCACCCTGACCATCCGCTGCAACGACGGAGAGACCACGGTGTCGTCCTCGGCGTCCTGCTCCATCGGTGCCCATGACAACAAGCAGCTGGCGTTCGAGCTGCTGGAGAAGACGACGGGGTTGAAGAACGCGATCCGGGCCGAGTGCACGGACGGGTTCTGAAGGGAAATGCACGAATCGACGTGGGTGAAGGCGACGCCGAGCGCAGCGTCTTCGAGCCCTTCTTCACGACGCACCACCGCAGCGGGCACCTGGGTCTCGGCCTCTCGATCTGCCACGGCATCGTGACGCAGCTCGGCGGCGATCGCCTCCACCGCGTCGTCTTCATGGCCGGCGGAGCGACGACGACGCGTGCGCTAGCCCGCAATTCGGGTCATCTCTCTGGGCGGGGGTCCGGCGGATGCACGCGGTTCCCGCCGGCGCGCTTGGCCTCGTGGAGTCGCTCGTCTGCGAGAGCAATCAGGGCCTCGACGGGGTCCGCATCGCCGCCGGCCTGGAGCTCGCTGGAGCACCCCACGCCGACGCTCACCGTCACCGTCACGCGCTCGCCGCCGGCGGCGAAGTGGACCTGGGCGACGACTTGCCGCAGGCGCTCGGCGAGGACCAGCGCTTCGGCGAGGTCCGTCCGACCGGCGACCACGACGAACTCGTCGCCGCCGTAGCGCGCCAGCACGTCCCCGAGGCGCGTGGCGCCGGCCATGCGCGCCGCGACGAACGAAAGGGCCCGATCGCCGGACAGGTGCCCGTGGCGGTCGTTCACTCGCTTCAGGCCGTCGAGGTCGATCATGAGGAGAGAGACGGCGGCGCCGCGGCGCGCGAGCGCGGCCTCGACCATCATGCGGTCCGCGAAGTACGCGCGGTTGAACACGCCGGTGAGCCGATCGCGAACCGACGACTCGTACAGCCGGCGCTGGAGCGACTCGTCCGTCTCCTCGCTCAGCGTGAAGCGCAGCTTGAGCCCCGGGCCGAGCTGGATCGCGTCGCCCGACGAGAGCGGCGCGAGCCTCACGCGCCGACCGGCGACGAACGTTCCATGGGTCGACTCCAGATCCTCGATGTGGAACCCACCGTCGGGGCCCGCGGCCACGCGCGCGTGGCGGCTGCTGACGGCAGGATCGTTCACCGCGAGATCGGCTTCCTCGCCTCTCCCGACGACGATGCCGTGGGCCTCGACGACCGCGACGCGACCCGCGTTGGGCCCGGTGAGCACGAGGATCGTGCCGCGCGACGTACCCGCAGGCAGCGGCCGCGAAGGGAGGCGTCGCAGGGTCGTGCTCTTCACGTCGATCCATGTCAGCACGCCCCGTGCCGGGTGCCCTCGGCCCGAATCGCGGCGGCACGAATGTCGCACTGTTGCGGGGCATGCCTCCTCCGATGACGAAACGCACGGCCGATGAGAGCGCGCGTCGCATCCGGGCTTTCCGGAGCCTGACGTCCTTCATAGCGCCGCTCGTCTGCGCCCTCCTGGGCGGCGCGATCGGAGCGCTGGTCGGCGAGCTGGCCGAGCTGCCGGGCGTTCTTCTGGGGGCGTTCCTCGGCGCGGCGATCGGCACCCTGGCCGGGCGCGCGATCGACGTGCAGCGCTCCCGCTCGTCCGTACGCGATGCCTACCTCGACGACGAGATCGGTGTCACTTCCGGGAGTCTCGGCAGAGGCCCCTCAGTCTCTCCGGGCTCGCTGCCAGCGATAGAGGGTGGAGAGATCGATGCCGAGGATCGCGGCGGCGCGGTCCTTGTCCCCCGCGGTCTCGGCGAGGACCCAGTCGGTGTAGGCGCGGCTCAGCCGGCGAAGGGTCCAGGGACCGCCGTCGCTCGACGACGGCCATGAGGGCCGGACGGCCTCCGCCCGAGGCGCGAGGTCACCGACGTGAATCGTCTCGCCAATCCCGAACACGACGGCCCGCTCGACGCAGCTCGCGAGCTCGCGCACGTTGCCCGGCCATGACGACTCCGTCAGGGCGGCGATCGCGTCGTCGGAGATGGCGCGCACCGGCGAAAGGGGCGCCCTGTCGAGGGCCTCGGCGAGGAAGTGAGCCACGAGGGCCGGAATGTCCTCGCGGTGATCACGCAGGGGCGGCACGACGACCGGCAAGACGTTGAGCCGGAAGTACAGGTCCTCACGGAAGCGCCCCTCCTCCACGAGGGTTCGTAGGTCGCGGTGCGTGCAGGCAATCACGCGGACGTCGACATGGTGGCTCCGGTCGCCGCCAACGGGGCGGACGTCGCCGAACTGCAGGACGCGAAGCAGCTTTGCCTGCAACATGACGCTCATGTCGCCGATCTCGTCGAGCAGCAGCGTGCCGCCGTCGGCCTCGGTGAGCAGCCCCTTGCGCGCCTGGACCGCGCCCGTGAAGCCCCCACGGACGTGGCCGAAGAGCTCTCCTTCGAGCAGCTCCTGGGGAATGGCCGAGGCGTTGACCGCGACGAAGGGGCGGCCACTGCGTGGCCCGCGCGCGTGAATCGCCCGCACGACGAGCTCCTTGCCCGCGCCGGTCTCGCCGCTCACGAGCACGGGCGCGCTCGAGCGGGCGACGAAGTCGATCGCTGTCTGGAGCGCGCGCATGGCGGGCCCGGATCCGACGATGGCGAAGGGCCCTTCGCCGGGGGGCCGGTGCGACGGCAGCGCAGCTCTCGCCGACTCGCCGACCCTGACCGCGTCGCGGACGACCTGCCTCAGCTCATCGACGTCGAAGGGCTTGACCATGTACTGAAAGGCGCCGCGCTTCATGGCGTCGACTGCCTGCGGCACGCCGGCCATGCCGGTGATGAGGATGAACGGCAGCGCCGGGTGACTCCGCTTGACCCAGTCGAGCAGCTCGAGTCCGTTCATGCCATCCATGACGATGTCCGACACGACGACGTCGCAGTTCATGCCGTCCACGCTTCGGATGGCCGCGGCGGCGTCCGGCGCGAACTCGCAAGCGTGGCCATCGGCGGAGAGGACATCTTCGAGCGTCTCGATGGCGTCCCGGTCGTCGTCCACGATGAGCACGCGCGACTGCATGTCGTTCCTCAGCGTAAGCATCCCTCTGGTGAACCGCCTGATCGGTGTTGGCGAATTGCCTCCACGAGCGGGATCGCGGCCATCGCGCCGGCTCGTGACGCGCCTCGTCGGTCGCGGCTCGACGCCAGCCGTGCCCGTGCCGGACGACGCGCACGCGATGTGCATGTGTGTGCAGCGGGACGGCTCACGCGGCCATGGGCCGCGCGACACGCCGGAAGCGTGCAAAACATGAGTCAATGGAGCGATCTCGTCGCGCTCGCGCGCGAGATCGACGCGGCCCTGATCAAGGGTGCGTCGATGGATCCGGGCAAGGCGCGCCGCCTTGCGCAGATGGTGCTGGCGGTGAAGCAACCGCCGGCCGAGACGAACGGCGGTGGACTGGTGGATCATCGCTGGCCCGCGCAGAGGTAGCCGTGCGGCCCCGTCGCTCGAGCCGGGCCGTGGCAGCTGCGCCGGCGCATGAGGATGGTTATTTTGGTCGACGAGATGTTCATGAAGGCGCGCGCTCGGTCCGAAGCTGCTCTGCGGTTTGCGGAACGCCTCCAGCGCGAGCAGGAGGCGCCTCGGCTCCGGGAGCGCGTCCCGTCCCTGGCGACGCTGCGCCTCGAGATCACGGATGGTCGAGGGGCCACGAGTGCCGACCCGAAGCACGTGCGAATCATCGTGGTGGACACGGCACCTGCCCTCTTTTCGCTGACGTGCGGGGATCACGGCTGCCGCGACGGAGGACACGACGTGACGAGCGACGTGCTCCGCGGCCTCCTCGCCGGGGCCACCCACTTCGAGGTCGACGACGCGTGCTTCGGCACCGTCGGCTCCGCTGAATGCGGTCGCACGATGCGAGTCGAGGTCAGCGCAACGTACCGCTAGCGCGGCTTCGAGCACGCGGTCCCTGCGACGAGGCGGTTGAGGCTCGAAGACCGCGGCACTTCCGGTGAGGCAGCATGGCGCGTGCCTCACGAGCTCTGCGGCGCCTCGGCGCCCACCCCCACGTCATCAGGGCGCGAAATGCTCGTGACGGTTCACGTCCTTCGCATGGCGCACCAGGACGAAGCGCGCTTTCTCGCCGCACTCCCGGCAAGCAGGGAACCTCTTTCCTGCGATGCACGTGACGTCGTGCGCAACGGCGTGCTCGTCGTCGTGAAGAACCGAGTAGATGCCAGACTTCCGGACCTTGTCGCCCGCCTTGAACGGATCAGCCATGAGCTCCGTGTCCTTTCGTTGCCGTGTCGAACGTCGACGGGCACCCGAGGGCCACGTCGTCACAGCCACACGAGGAGGACCCGAACGTTTCGAGGCGGGCGCGCGAGACCGAGCGTCGAGTGTGTAGCGCGTGAGGGTGCGAGGTGCAAGCACGCGAGGGCCTTCGTGCGCCGGTTTGCGCTGCACCTGGGGGCGGCGCATACTCCCGACCGCTCTCGTGGTCGGCCGTCGGGCGTGACGGCCGGGCGCGCCCCGCTCGCCCCGCGCGCTCGGCTGGAGGCACTCCATGAACCACGAGACCCAAGCAGGCTCGATCCGAACGATTGCCATGCTGGGCAATCACGTGCCGCGGCAGTGTGGCATCGCGACCTTCACGGCCGACCTCACCGACGCCATCTCCGAGGAGTTCCCGGACATCGATTGCTCCGTTCTCGCGATGGACGACCCGGGGCGCAGGCACGCCTATCCCCCACGCGTTCGCTTCGCGCTCGACGAGAGTGACGTGGCGTCCTACCGCCGCGCGGCCGACTTCCTGAACGTCGGCGCGTTCGACGTCGTCTGCCTGCAGCACGAGTACGGGATCTTCGGAGGCAAGGCGGGCAGCCACGTCCTCGCCTTGCTGCGCGAGCTGCGCATGCCCGTGGTCACGACGCTGCACACGCTGCTGGCCGAGCCCGATCCCGCGCAGCGCGCCGTCATGAACGAGATCACGCGCCTCTCGGAGCGCATCGTCGTCATGAGCGCGCGCGGCGCCGAGATCGCCCGGCGCGTCCACGGCGTGCCCGACGCGAAGATCGACCACATCCCGCACGGCATCCCGCAGGTCCCGCTCGAGCGCGAAAGCAAGGAGCGACTCGGCGTCGAGTGCCGCCGCGTCATCCTGACCTTCGGGCTCCTCTCGCCCGACAAGGGCATCGAGCACGTCATCGACGCGATGCCGGCGATCCTCGAGCGCTGCCCGGACGCGGTCTACATCGTCCTCGGCGCCACGCATCCGCACGTCAAGGAGCGCCACGGCGAGACCTACCGTCTCATGCTCGAGAACCGCGCGCAGCGCCTCGGCGTCGACGGAAGCATGATCTTCCAGAACCGCTTCGTCTCGCAGGCCGAGCTCACCGAGTTCCTCTCGGCGGCCGACATCTACGTGACGCCCTACCTCAAGCCCGAGCAGAGCACGTCGGGCACCCTCGCCTACGCCGTCGGCGCCGGCGCCGCCGTCGTCTCGACGCCGTACTGGTACGCCGAGGAACTGCTCGCCGACGGGCGCGGGGTGCTGGTGCCGTGGCGCGACCCGCGGGCGCTCGCGCGCGAGATCACCGGCCTCCTCGAGGACGACGAGCGGCGGCTCGCCATGCGCGGGCGCGCGCGCGCGTTCGGCCAGTCGATGGTCTGGCCGGTGGTGGCGCGCGGCTACCTGGAGAGCTTCGCGCACGCGCGCGCCGAGCGCATCGACCGGCGGCGCACGCTCTACCGCAGGTCGGCTCCGCCGAAGCGACCCATGGAGCTGCCCGGGCTCGACCTGCGGCACCTGCGCCTCATGACCGACGACACGGGCCTCTTGCAGCACTCGATGTTCGGGGTCCCGCGCTACGACGACGGCTACTGCCTCGACGACAACGCACGCGCCCTCCTGCTGATGGCGCTCATCGAGGACGCGCGCGCCGAGGATCGCCAGGCCGTGCGCGCGCTCGCCTCGCGCTACCTCGCGTTCGTGAGCCACGCGTACAACGCCGACCAGCGCCGCTTCCGGAACTTCATGGCGTACTCGCGCCGCTGGACCGAGAACGAGGGCTCCGAGGACAGCCACGGGCGCGCGCTGTGGGCGCTCGGCGCCGTCGTCGGGCGCTCGGAGGATCCGGGCAGGCAGAGCCTCGGCGGCCACCTCTTCCACGCGGCGCTCCCTGCCGTGTCGGCGTTCACGAGCCCGCGCGCTTGGGCCTTCGCGCTGCTCGGCATCCACGAGTACCTGCGCGCCTTCCAGGGCGACAGCAGCGTGCAGGCGATGAGGACGCAGCTCACCGACAGGCTGCTCGATCTGTTCCGGCGCGCGAGCCGCCCCGACTGGCCCTGGTTCGAGGACCGCCTGACTTACTCGAACGCGCGCCTCTCGCATGCGCTGCTCGTCTCGGGCGCGTCGATGGGCCGCGAGGAGGCGACCGCCGCAGGCCTGCGCTCGCTCGACTGGCTCGCGGGCCTGCAGCGCTCGAACGCCGGAGACTTCGCGCCCGTCGGCTCCGACGGCTTCTACGCACGCGGCGGGACGAAGGCCGCGTTCGACCAGCAGCCGGTGGAGGCGGCGGGCATGATCTCCGCTTGCCTCGAGGCGCGGCGCATCACCGGCGACGAACGCTGGGAGCGCCACGCGCGCCGCGCCTTCAGCTGGTTCCTCGGCCAGAACCACCTGCAGCAGTCGCTCTACGACGCCACCACCGGCGGATGCCGCGACGGCCTGCACGCCGACCGCGTCAACGAGAACCAGGGCGCGGAGTCGACGCTCTCGTTCCTGCTCGGGCTCGTCGAGATGCGCGGCGCCGACGAGAACGGCAAGAGCGCATGACGCGCAACCGCGGACACGAGCAGCTCGTGCGCCGGTACGAGGGCAACCCGATACTGACCGCGGAGGACTGGCCGTACCCCGCGCACACCGTCTTCAACCCCGCGGCGACGAAGCTGGCCGACGGCTCGACGCTGCTGCTCTGCCGCGTCGAGGATCGCCGCGGCATCTCGCACCTCTGCGCCGCGCGCTCGTACGACGGCATCGAGGGCTGGGCGATCGATCCCGAGCCGACGCTCCGGCCCGATCCGGAGCACTACCCCGAGGAGCTCTGGGGCATCGAGGACCCGCGCATCACGTTCGTCGAGGAGCTCGGCAAGTACGCGGTCGCGTACACCGCGTTCAGCCGCGGCGGGCCGGGCGTCGCCCTCGCGCTGACCGAGGACTTCCGGACCTTCGAGCGATGCGGTCTCGTGATGCAGCCGGACGACAAGGACGCGGCGCTCCTGCCCCGGCGCATCGACGGGAGCTTCGTGCTCGTGCACCGGCCGGCCACGGACCAGGGCGCGCACGTGTGGCTCTCGTTCTCGCCGGACCTGCGAAACTGGGGCGGCCACAAGCTGATGCTCGCGGCGCGCAAGGGGGCGTGGTGGGACGCGAACAAGGTGGGCCTCTCGCCGCCGCTCATCGAGACGCCCCGCGGGTGGCTCATGCTCTATCACGGCGTGCGCCACACGGCGGCGGGCGCGCTCTACCGGCTGGGAGTCGCGCTCTTCGCGCGCGACGAGCCGTGGGTGTGCCTCGCGCGGGGCGACTCGTGGATCTTCGGCCCCGAGGCGGTCTACGAGCGCGAGGGCGACGTCGGCAACGTCGTGTTCCCCTGCGGGTACACCGTGGCCGACGACCGCGACACGATCCGCCTCTATTACGGCGCCGCCGACACGTCGATCGCGATGGCCACCGCCAGCATCCGCGAGCTGCTCGACTGGCTCGATCGCAACGCCGCCGCGTCCGCGACAGGGTGAATGCGCGGGCATGCCAGGCTGGGCGAATTCACCGACGGCTCGATGCGAGGAAGTCTTGCGTGATGCCCTGCTCCTGGCCCAGAGCATCCTTCGTGCTCGTGCCGTCGAGGAACTTCTGCAGCGTTCCTTCGTGCGCGCGGAAGCGATCGTCCGCCGCACTGCCCGTACGCTCCGGGACCATCGCCCTCGCGTTCGCCAGTTGCCGCTTGATTTCCTCGACTCGAACCGCCCGGGTCGTCGCGAACCGGCTCAGCGTGACGAGCTTCTTGAGGGCCTCGATCTCGTTCGCTGCGTCGCTCGCGGCCATGGTGATCACCTCGAGACACTCGTAGCATCGATTGCGCGCGTGAGAGTGCCCGGAAGGCCGGGCTCAGCCTCCGATGCCGTCGGCCGACTCGAACGCGGTCAGCGCGTCGACCTGGTGCTCGAGGTCGTCGATCTCGTCGGCCATCACGTCGCGCAGCGAGAGCATGCCGACCACCCTGCCGTCTGAGTCGACCACCGGAAGGTGCCGGATCCCCTTGGCAACCATGATGCGACGCGCGTCGTGGGGATCGTCGAGAGGCCCGACCGAAAGCATCGGGGTCGTCATGACGTCGCTCACGGGTGTCATCGCCGGCTCGCGTCCCTCGAGCAGGACGCGGAACACCGCGTCGCGCTCGGTGAAGATGCCGATCGCGCGTTGACCATCGACCACCGCCGCAGCACCGACGTCGCATCGGACCATCTGGCGGAGGGCGTCCGAGACGCGGGTCCACCTCGACAGCACCACCGGCGGGGTTCGCGCGAGACTGAGCAGGTTCCTCATGGCTTCGCCCTCCTCATGTGACGTGCCACCACCTGCGCGGCCCTATCGCCTGCACGTCGAGCGGCAGTCCGTCCACGGTCGCAGCCCGGAGACGGCCCAGCGAGAGAGCGGCGGCGCCCGCGTCCACCCGCGACTCGAGCAGGACGAAGGCGAATCCGCGGGGAAACCCGGTCACCCTGTCGAGCACGAGCTCGACCTGGCGCACCGCGAAGCCGGCAACCACGAAGGCATCGCGCAACTCCAGCTCCGTCGTGTGCTTGGGGTAGCCGCCGACGAAGATGCGGTCGAAGGAGCCAGGCGCGAGAGCGGGGACCACCCTTGGAAAGTAAGTCGTCCCTGCCCTCGGCGTCGGCGCTCCTCGTCACGTTCGTGTCACGACGCGGAGGACGCCGGCTACTTGGACCTTCCCAGCGCGCGAGCGCAGCGATCGCCTACGTCGGCGAGGAACGAGAGGTCGGCTTGACTGACGGGGCCCGCGCTCGCGTCGAAATCGAAGAAGAGGACGCCCAGGCGGCGTTCGTCGTCGCAGAGCGGCACGCACACCGAGCCCCGTATGCCGCGCACCTCGAACCATCCCTGCTCCACGCCGAACGCCTGGTCGGCCGTGATCAGGCGGATCTCGCGCTTCGAGAGCGCCTCCGCGACGGTGGGCCATTCGGACACGTGCGAGGGGAAGCTGGTGCGCGTCCAGTCCCATTCGGCGAGGACGCCCTGGAGGTCGCCCGTCGTTTCGTCGAAGAGAAAGAGCGACACCGCGGCGGCACGCTCGTGGTCGCGCGCGTAGCGCACGTAGCCGAGAAGGCGGCGTATCATCCCCGCGAGCCGCGCGCGCGCGGAGCCCTCCTCGTCGGCGACGACGTGCAGCGGGCGACCCTCGAACGATTCGCCGTCGAGCCGCTCGAGGGCGACCCGGGCCCCTGCGGCCGTGGCCATCGTGACGAGGGCGTAACCGCGGGGCCGCCCGCTCTTTCCGTCGGTCGCGACTTCGACCTCGGCAACGTCGCCGCAGGATTCGAAGAGCGACCGGAGCGCGGAGACGCTCGCGTCGTAGGAAAGGTTGCCGACGAAGAGTCTCTTGGCCACCCGGCCAACCTAACCACCGCGGGCAACGCGCGCTCGGTGCCCGGCTCCGGTGGACCGCGGAAGCTCGATCGTGAACGTGGTGCCCTTCTCTTGCGTACTCTCGACGGTGACGCGACCGCCGTGCGCCTCCGCGCAGCCTCTGACGAGCGTCAGCCCGAGCCCCCAACCGCGGGGGCGCCCGGGCACGCCGGCGCGCGCGAAGGGGTCGAAGATGCGCTTCTGGTCTTCGCTCGAGATCGGCGCGCCCGAGTTGTGCACGTCGATCGCGACCGTCTCGCCCGCCGAGCGGAGCGCGATCACGATGGGTTCGTCCTTTGCGCCGTACTTGACTGCGTTGTCGGCGAGGTTCCAGATGGCACGACGCAGCTCGTCGGTGCTCCAGTATCCGACCAAGCCCGGTGCGGCGCGCAGAACGAATCGGTCGCCATGCGCGAGGCGGAGCTCCTCGCACACGTTCCGCGCGAGCGCGCCGAGATCGCATCGCTCGAGCCGCAGCGGGAGGGACTCGCCCGAACGGATGCGGTACGCATCGAGCAGATCGCGAATCATCCGATCCATCCGATCGACGTTCGCGTTGATTCTGGCGACGAGATCACACCGCTCGTCGAGGCTCTCCGGACGGCGCATGAGCGCCTCGGCGCGCAGCTTCACGGAGGCGAGCGGCCCGCGCAGATCGTGCGCGATGAGGGCGACGAGCCGCTCGTTGATCGCGCGCGCCGCTTCGAGTCTCTCGATGCTCTCGACGAGGTCCGCGTACAGCTTCGCGTTGTCGAGCTGCAGCACGAGCTGATCCCCGAGCGCCTCGAGCCTGCGAACCTCGCGCGGCGTGAACGGCCGCGCTTCGGAGATCCCGACGTAAAGGACGCCGACCAGACTGTGCAGCGGCGGCAGCCGCACACCGAGCAGCGCGTGGATGCCGCTGTTCCGGAGAGACTCGCCGACTTCGAGCTCCGTCGTCGCGACGTCCACGATGGACGTGCTCTCCTCCCGCGACGCCACCCGCCCCTCGAACGTACCGGGGTTCCTCGAAGAGACGAGCCGCTCGACCTCCTCGTGCGCCGCGCCGACCGTCGCGGATCGGACGAGGCAATCGGTCGCCGAATCGAAGAGCAGGAGCGACGCCGTCTGCGCGGCCATCGCTTCCATGACGAGCTCGACCACCTCCGAGAGTCGCTCGCGAAACGTCGCGTGACCCGGCTTGAGCGCGTCGGCGCCAATCCGCTCGAGCAGGCGCCGGTATCGCTTCTCCGTCTGCTCGTCCTCGAGCATGTGGTGGGTGAACGCTTCCGCGACGACGATCGTCGCCTCGTTCAGCTCGCGGAAGACGCCCGCCACCTCGCGCGCGCTCGGGCGTTCCTCCGGGGGGAGGTGCTCCCAGACCCGCACCAGAGCGCGTCCCACGAGCCCGATCTCGTCGAGGATCTCCGGCAGGACGAAGCCCTGCCGCAGCCTGCTCGCGAGGTGAGACTCGAGAACCTCTCGCCGACGTCCGCTGAACCGCCCGAGCTCTTCGCCTGCGTCCGCGAGCGATTCGAGGAACACGTGCAGCACGCTCGTGAGCGCCGGGCGGTCGAGCCCGCGCGCAGACGCCGCGTAACGCGCCTCGTCCGTCCACTCCGCGACGATCTCGGCGCCATGCTCGTGGATCACGCTCGGCAGCGACATCCGGATCCGGTGATGCGCGCAAGCGAAGCCCGGGCCAAGTCGCGCCCCCGCTTGCGGCTCACCCTCCGGCGCGCTACAGAACTCCCACTCACCGGTCTCGCGCGCCTGTCTCGACTCGTTCGGGTCCTCCTCGTGTGGCTGTGACGACGCGGCCGTCAGGTGCCCCGTCGCGCCCTTTCCCGACCGCGCGGCAGCAAGGACAGGGTCACTCTCTCAGCGCCACCCGACAGGAGGCGTTCGTCGCGAGAGAGACCCACGAGCCCATGAAGCCGGAGATCGAAGCGGAAGCCGTCCGAATCACCACGCAGTTTCGGTCCGGCGAGGCGATGGTTTACGACCTCCGCGCCGTGACGGGACGGCTGACCCTGCGCGTCAGCGGACGAGGCGGCGCGGGCGACCAACCGCAGACGGAGTGGCGCATCGAGGCGGCGACGAGCAGCTCTCCCGACGCGGTGGTCGTGTCCGAGTGCGCTGCGACGCGCGCCGACGCGCTGCAGGCGGTCGGCCGGACGTGGGGCCAGAAGCGCGTGGCGTGCAACCTGCCCCTCTTCGACTGGGAGTCCGTGGCTCGCGCAATGCGCGCGGTCCGCGCCATCTGAAAGCAGAGGACTTGCGATGAAGGAACAGCGCATCCTGGAGGAGGTCCGGGCGGCCAAGAACGGCGTGGCGGAGGCGGAGGATGATCTCGCCAAACTGCTGCGCGAGATCCGCGGCGGCGCGCGCGCGGAGAAGATCACGATCAGCGAGGCGCTCCATGCGGCGTTCGAGAAGCTCCGCGCCACGCGCCAACATCTCGAGACGCTCGAGAAGCTGGCTCGCGAACCCGACAAGTGACTGAAACGAAACGGACGAAACGAAGGAACAAGGAAGATCCAATGGGCAATCGACTCTACGTGGGCAATCTGTCGTTCAACACCAGCAACGACACGGTTCGCGACGCATTCTCGCGCTTCGGCGAGGTCACCGACGTGCACCTCGTCACCGACCGCCAGACGGGCCAGCCGCGCGGCTTCGGCTTCGTCACCATGGGCACCCTCGAGGCGGCTCACGCGGCCATCGCCGGCCTGAACGGCTCGAACCTGGACGGGCGCGATCTGCGCGTCAACGAGGCCGAAGAGCGTCAGGGCGGCGGCGGCGGACGCACCGGCGGCGGCTTCGGCGGTGGTGGGAAGCGGTCTCGCTGGTGAGCGCCTACGACCGCCGTTTGCCAGGCAACGATTCGCGTATCGTCACGTTCCGCGGCGCGCTCGAATCACTCCTCGAGTCGCTCGACGCGACCGTGCGCATCGCCCGGTGGCAGGAGGGCGACGGCGAGCCGGTGCCAGAGGCGCTCCAGCAGAGCGCCGTGCAGCTGCAGGTGCGACTCGGCTCGGCCACCCGCCTGGCCGCCGGCAAGTTCGCCGGCACCGCGGCCGTCGTGGAAAAGAGCGATGCCATCAAGGAGGCCGTGCGCGATCTGGACACCGCCTTCGTGGCCTACCGAAAGCGCCTCGATGGCGCCCTGAGCGACCGCGACGAAGCGGCGCTCGATCTCGACGCCGTGGTGGGGCGGGTCAAGCACGATGCCCATCGCTGGGAATAGTCCCTCGCCTCAGACCGAGGGCGCGAGGGCGCACGCGGGCGGCTCGCGCACGTGGTCGACGACGCCGATCAGCGCGAGGAAGCGCAGCACGTAGTAGCTCACGTCGACCTCCCACCAGAAGAAACCCTGGCGGGCGGAGCTCATGTAGTGGTGGTGGTTGTTGTGCCAGCCTTCGCCCATCGTGAGGATCGCGAGCAGCGGGTTGTTGCGAGACGTGTCGGTCGTCGCGTACCGACGGGAGCCCCACACGTGCGCCATGGAATTGATGAGCATCGTCGCGTGGAAGACGGCGAGCGTGCTCACGACGAACCCCCACACGAGGCCCGGCAGCCCGCCGACCGCGAAGCACGCCACGCCATATGCTGCGAGCGGCACCCAGTCGTGCCGATCAATCCAGCGAAGCTCGGGGTAGCGCAGGAGGTCGCCCACGTTCGAAGGGTCGTACGGCCTCGGCGCCGAACGGTCGAAGACCCACCCGACGTGCGCATACCAGAAGCCCCGCTCGAGCGGCGAGTGCGGATCCCCCGGCACGTCGGAGCACTTGTGGTGGCGCCGGTGGACGCTCGCCCACCAGATCGGGCCGTTCTGCATGCTCGTCGCGCCGAGGGCGGCCAGCACGAGCTGGAAGGCTCGACTCGTCTTGTACGAGCGGTGCGCGAAGTAGCGGTGGTATCCCGCCGT
>DATJYG010000114.1:0-9305 GCA_035499695.1 Polyangiaceae bacterium | reverse complement strand
CTGGTGCGCACTGACGCACGAGCGCCTCATCACCGCGCCGGCGATCGATCAGCTGCTCGAGGTCGACGAGAACTACTAGTACCTGGCCACAGAGGAGCTGACTGGTTTCACGCGGCCGCCCGTGGCGATGAGCGGCGTGGCAGCGTGGGATAGGCTCGGCCGAGCTTCTCGCGGGCTCGCTGCACGGTGAATAGCCAGTTGATCCTGGCCTTTTCTCGGTTGCGCCGTTTCTGCCAGGCGGCCACCTCGGCGACGAGTGTTGCCTTGTCAGGGATGCGGCGGTCGAGGCACTGACCGACCATGACCCCTATCTCGATCTCGACCATGTTGAGCCAGCTGGCGTGCTTGGGCGTGTAGTGGAATTGCAGCCGGCGCAGGATTCGGCGAGCTTCGGCTGGTTCGAAGCTCTCGTAGAGCGCGGCAGGCGTGTGGGTCGATAGGTTGTCCATCACCACGCGGATGCACTCGGCCTTGGGGTAGTGGCGGTCCACCAGGTCGCGCATGCACTGGGCGAAGTCCGGCGCCGCGCGCCGGTCGGTCACCTTCGCGTGGCGCCAGGGGCGGTGTACATCGACAAACATGAAGACATTTGCGGTGCCGTTGCGTACGTACTCGTAGTCGACGCGCCTTGGCTGGCCGGGCCGTGCAGCGACGGGCACGCGTGATTCGCCGATGAGTTGCCGAGGTGTCTCGTCGAAGCACACGACGGGACGCCGCTCGTCCGGCTCCTCGGCGTAGAGGTCGAGCACGTCCTCCATCCGCGCGACGAATTCGGCGTCCACCTTCGGGATGCACCACATCTTCTCCTGCCAAGGCTTCAGCTGCTTCTCGGCCAGTCGGCGACGTACCGTCTCCGCCGACAGCGAGTCATGTCGCGTCAGTCGCACCATCTCGTCGGCCAAGAGCGCCATGGTCCAGCGGGCTCGGCCCGCGGGAGGCCTCGAGCATGCTGTCGCCACCAATAGAGCCTCCTCCGCCGCCGCCAGTTTGCGCTCCGCACCGGGGCGCGGCACTTCTCTCAGGGCGGGCTCCAGCCCCTCCTCGACGAAGCGTCGCTTCGTCCGGTACACCGTCGACGTACCCACCGAGACGTTCAGGGCGATCTGCTCGTCGCTCGACCGGCGGTCGGCCGCCAGCAGGACCTGTGCCCGTTTGAGCCTGCGTACCGGCCCCTTTCCGCCCTGCACCAGCGCTTGAAGCTGGGTACGTTCCTCCGACGACAGCGTGACGCGATAGCGTACGTTCATGGTGGCTCTCCGCTGAGCCTTCGATCACAACAGGCCCTCCATGTCGATCGATTCGAAGCCGCGTTTCACGGACAAGCAGGGCCAGTACCTCGCCTTCATCCACACCTACGTCATGCTCCACCGCCGGCCTCCCGCCGAGGCCGACATGCAGACCTACTTCGGAGTGACTCCTCCCTCCGTCCATCGGATGGTTGTGGAACTCGAAAAGCGAGGCTTGATTCGGCGACTACCCCGACAGGCACGGAGCATTACGCTCTGCGTGCCCGCCAGCGAAATCCCATCCCTGCGGCCGCAATCGATCGAAACCTCTGTGGCGAGGTACTAGGACGAGGGCCTCGGGCGACCCTAGACACCGAGGCATGAGCGGCACGCCTTACCGCGTCCCGGCTCCGCCTGCACCTCCTACCCGGCCAGTACAGCGCCCGGCGCTGTTTCGAGCTGCGGTCTGGGTATTCCTCGCGGTGGCGATTGCAGCCTACATCGACCTCGGATGGCACTCGCCCAGCCGGTTCGCGACCTTCCTGGCGATCTGGGTGACGTTGAAGTTGGCGAGGTGGTGGGCGCACAAGACCCGTACCCGCAAGCGAATGGTATGAGGAAGTCGGCCACTGGTTCGTGTGATGAGGTCAGGGTGTAGTTCCATTCGTGACGCTGGGCGGGGGAATTTCCTGCGAGAAGCGCGTGTTCGGCGGGCATGACCCAGCCCAACCGAGCCACAAAAACGTTGTTGTCGGTCACGGGTGTCCGCGAGAGGCCGCGCACGGCCACCCTGGAGAAGCTGCGCGAGTTCGTCGAGACTCACCGGATGAAGGACAAGATCGGTCCGCAAGCATTCGCGGACTTCGAGCGCGAGCTTCACCGGCGGTTTCTGCAAGCCGAGCGCGACATCATCGCCCACGAGATGGCGCGTTTCGACACCGATGCCGATGCGGTGCTCATCGAGGGCAAGGTCCATCGCCGGGTCCTGCGACAGAAGCAGACCTACGAAACGAGCGCCGGAGAAGTCGTCGTCGAGCGCACGCTCTACAAGGACCGCACGGATGCCGAGGGCCGAAGCGTCAGCCCCATGGAGCTGACGCTGGGCGTCGTCGGAGGCTTCTGGACACCGCGGGCGGCGCAGCAGGCGCTCTGGGTGGTCACGCAGATGACGCCGCAGAAATCCGCCGAGCTGTTCGAGCGCGCGGGCAACATGACGCCGAGCAAGAGCAGCTTGCAGCGACTTCCGAGCCTGGTGGCCGACGCGTGGAACGCCAACCGAGAGAAGTTCGAGCGCGCCCTGCGTGAGGGACTGGTCATCCCCGAGGGCTCCGTCTCGATCGCCGTATCCCTGGATGGCGTGCTCGCGCCCATCGATGGCGGCCACAGCCCGACCGAAATGCGAGCGCAGGCCGCCGCCGACGGTCGCATGAGCAAGGGTCCCGCGGGCTATCGCGAAGTGGGCTGCGCAACCGTGTCGTTCTGCGACGACAAGGGCGAGCTGCTTGGCGCCGTGCGCATGGCGCGTACGCCCGAAACGAAGAAGGTGACGCTCAAGCAGATGCTCGCCGCAGAGGTGTCGGCCATCGTCGCCAAGCGCCCCGAGCTAAAGGTCGTGAAGGTGGCCGACGCGGTCCCCGACAACTGGGAGTTCCTCGGCTCGTCCAAGCTGCCCGAGGGGGAAGAGGTCATCGACTTCTTCCATGCCAGCGAGCATCTGCACGCAGCCGTCGCTGCCGCCTACGGAGACGCGACACGCGAGACGCAGTATCGGTTCGAGACCCTGCGCGAGACCCTGCGCGACGACCAGCGCGGCGTCGACAAAGTGATCCGCGCGCTCAAGCACCTGGCGAGCAAGCACGCGCACAGTCGCGTCATCGGACGGGCGCTCGCGTACTTCCGCAAGCATCGCGGGCGCATGGCCTACGCACGGGTCAAAGCGCACGGCTTGATGATCGGCTCGGGCATCGTGGAGGCGGCGTGCAAGACCCTCGTCGCGCAGCGGCTCAAGCAGAGCGGCATGCGCTGGAGCGCGGCCGGCGCACAGGCGGTTCTCACTCCACGCGGCTGGGACCAGAGCGAGCGCTTCGACGAAGCTTGGGCCCTCGTCGCTGCGTCCTTTCACACCGAGGTCACCATCTTGGCCAACGTCATCGCGTTCAAGCCGCCGCGGCCCGCGTCCAAGCGCAGAACCGTGTCACGATGAGGTCTACACCCTGACGTGACGTCACGTGACATAGCGCCAGCGCGCGCGCCGTGGAATGGCGGGGTCACCTCCACGTAGAGCGCGACGTCGGCATACTCGGGATCCCCGACAGACGGGTCACGCAGACGACGGCTCATCTCTTGCTCGTCGCGCGCCCGCCATGCGTGCACTCTCTTGCCTCCTCCTGGCTTTTCCACTGCTTGCGTGCGGCGGTTCGACGAAAACACCGGCGACCGATGTGCCGGCCGATGCCGCCACCGAGACATCGATGTCCGGCTCGGATGCGGGGGGCGTCAATGATGCGACGCCCGACGTCCCGCCTGGTGACGTCGTCGTCGCCGAAACCTCGGTGCCCACGGGGCCGGGGGTCCTCCTCTTCGCCGGCTACGGCGAGGCGCCTCTCAGCGACACGTGGAACTGGGACGGCGCGCAGTGGACGCAGGTCGCGAGCAGCACCGGGCCCAGCGTGCGTTCGGATCAAACGATGATCGGCGACGGCGCCGGGAACGTCTTGCTCTTCGGCGGCATGGGCCTCGGCCCTTACCTCGGCGACACCTGGGTGTGGAACGGCACGGCCGACTGGAAGCAGCTCCAGGTGCAGGGGCCCTCTGCACGCGAGGGTGCCGCCGCGGCGGTCCTGAACGGCAAGGTGATCGTCTACGGCGGCTCGAGCGCATCCAACGGCTTCCTCGCCGACACGTGGGAGTGGGACGGGAGCACGTGGACGCAGCTCACCATCACGGGCCCCACGCCCGGCGGGCGCTACGGGCACTCGATGACGACGCTGGGCAACCAGATCGTCCTCTTCGGCAACGTCGGCGGCCCGACCGACACGTGGCTCTTCGACGGCACCGCGTGGACCAAGTCCTCCGCGGCCGGGCCCACGGGCCAGCAGGGCGGCCTCTCCGACTCGCGCGGCTTCCAGACGATGGCGACGCTCGGCAACCGCGTCATCCTCTTCGGCGGCGAGCAGGACGCGAACCACATCCTCGCCGACACGTGGGCTTTCGACGGCACCTCGTGGACGCAGCTCACGCCGGCCCACGCGCCCGCCGCGCGCTTCCACGCGGCCATGACGACGTACGACGGCAAGGTCGTCCTCTACGGCGGCGCCAGCGCGGTCCCCGGCCCGGGCTTCTACGGCGACACGTGGACCTTCGACGGCACCGACTGGACGCAGGCGTCCACGACCGGCCCGTCCGCCCGCTACGGCTACGTGCTCGCCGTGCACTGATCCGCGCCAGCGCGGATAGGAGCTCCGCCGCCGTTCGATCTGGCGCCGGCCTTGGCACCGATTCGCCTCAGCAACGCTTGCCGTCCCACGTGCCGACCTCGAAGGTGACGGACGGCTCGGTGCCGCGCGTTGGCGACGTCTCGCCGGAACAGGAGGAGACGCTGTCGCGGGTCGCGTCGCTCGGATCGGTCGGAGGTCGGCCAGCGACGGCGGGCCCCGCCGCGTGAGCCGCGCAGCTCGCGACGAGCAGCAGGACGCCGAGCGGCAGCCGCGTCATTCGCCGGCGAGCGTACCCTCGTCGGCGCAGCAGCGGAATCCGGTCGAATAGTCGTAATAGCTCTTCGCGTGCGCCGTCGTGACGTACTCGCAGCCGCGCCCGTTGAGCTTCGTGTCGAGGTAGTAGCCGCCGTGGAAGTGACCCTCGTCGGTCCACTCGTGCACATTGCCGACCATGTCGTAGACGCCGTAAGCGTTCGTGCACTGCGCCGCGGCGCCCGTCGGCTCGATCGTGTTCGGGACCTGGTTCGCCTCCGGGTCGTTCATCGTGCGGTCGGTGTGCTCGTTGTGGTGCAGGACGGCCATCGGCGACGTGCGGTGCGTGTCGACGCACGCGTTGTCGACGTGCGAGGGCCCATAGGGGTACGTCGTGTTCTCCGGCCCGCGGCAGGCCGCCTTCCACTCGGACGCGTGGCAGAGGCGCTTGCCCGACGCCTTGCATGCGCGCTGCGCGTCGATCATCGAGATGTGAGCCTGCGGCGCGACGCCCGGCAGTGACATCGCACGGACCACGTGCCCGCGCGGCACTCCGTGCGCGCTGAAGGGCACCTCGCTGCCGTCCGGCAGGATCTCGACGAGCGACGCTTCCCATTTATCGACGCACGTACGACCGACCAGCGCCATGTCGCCGGGGCACGGCGAGGATCGAGGAGTAGGTCGCTTTACGGCGGACCGCAGCGTCCCGGCGACGTCGACCGCGCTGCCCGGATCGGCGTTCGTGGTGCTCGCCGACGCGATGGATACGAGCGCGAAGGCAACGGCCGTGGCGGTCCAGCGACGCATGGGCCAGCCGCTCCAAGCACATGCGAGGCCGGCGCCGTGCCCGTAGCAATTTCGATGATTTGCGACGTCCGCCCCCTGCGTACTCGAGGCCTCAGCGCGATTCCCAGGCCTCAACTATCGATGATCGCCGCCGCCTCCATCGTAGTCGTCGTCCACGATTCCCGTCGCGACCCCCGTCTGCCCGACCTTCCGCTCCGCCTCGAGCTTCTTCGCGAACGCCTCGCGCTCTCGGCGCGCGCGATCGTTGGCGCGCTGTGCCTTCTCTGCCGCCTGCGCCCGTTCCTTCCGCTCTCGCTTCTGCTTCGTCACGTGCCCACCTCTAGTGCGGTTGCCTCAGCGCGTCCTCGAGCCCGTAGACCTTGTCGGCGCCCGCCACCGCCGCGATCGTCGACCCTTTGAAGTCGTCGCCGACGGGCTGGTACTTCCCGCCGAGGCACTGCGCGAGAAAAGTCTCCTGCACCGCCCGGAAGGCCTTGCTGTTCTCGGGGCGGTTGAAGCCGTGCCCCTCGTCGGAGAACAGGAGGTACGAAACGGGGATCCCCCTGGCCTGCATGCTCTTGACGATCTGATCGCTCTCGGCCTGCTTCACGCGCGGGTCGTTGGCCCCCTGTCCGATGAGCAGCGGCCTGGTGATGGCGCTCGCGTGGGTGAGAGGGGAGCGCGACTCGAGGAGCTTCTTGCCCTCCTCGGTCCGGAAGTCGCCGACGCGCTTCGCCAGCGTCTCCAGCTCGTTGGCCCAGTACGGCGGGATGGTCTGCTCGAAGGTCACGAGATCCGACGGGCCGCAGATGTCCACGCCGCACGCGAACGTGTCCGGCGTGAACGTCATGCCCACGAGCGTGGCGTAGCCGCCGTAGCTCCCGCCGTAGATGGCGACCTTCTTCTCGTCGGCGATGCCCGCCTTGATCGCCCATCCCACGGCGTCGACGAGGTCGTCGTGCATCTTGCCGGCCCACTCGAGGTTTCCGGCGTTCACGAACTTCTTCCCGAATCCGGTCGAGCCCCGATAGTTCACGCTCAGGACGGCGTAGCCGCGGTTCGCGAGCCACTGGTGGTCCGGGTCGTAGCCCCACTCGTCGCGCCCCCACGGGCCGCCGTGGACGTAGAGCACCATCGGGAGCGCGTGGTCCGGCTTCCCGTCGCCGTCAGCGTCGGAGCCTTTGGGGAGAGTGAGGTAGGAGACGAGCGGGAGCCCGTCGCGCGACGGGATGGTGACCGGGAGCATCTTCGCGAGCGGGAGGCCTTCGAGCTTCGAATTGTCCGAGAAGAGGAAGGTCGCCTTGTGCGCCGCGCGGTCGTACACGTAGTAGCGACCCGGCCCGTCGGACACGACGAACTGGGCGATGCAACGCTTCAGATCGTCGGTGCACGAGTAGAGGCCGAAGTCGGCGCCGGGGACGACGGTCTTCAGGTAGTCGAGGTCGGGCTGCCAGCTCGGGTCGAGGGCGAAGAGCCGCCGGCGGTCGTACTCGCTCATCGCGAGGAGCGGTCGGTGCGTCTTCGGGTCCGCCAGGCCCGTCGTGACGTCGGACCTCGGATCCTCGGCGAGGACGGTGACCTTCTTCGTCGCGGCGTCCATCGCCACGAGCGCCACGGTGTCGCGCCCGCGCCCGTCGAGCATGTAGATGGTCTTGCCCTTGTCGTCGAAGCCGTACATCGCGACCGCGGACATGTCCTCGAAGGCCACGGTGAAGTACGGGACGTCGAACTCCTTCTTCGCGCTCGGGGCGAAGTACGTCTTTCCGCCGTCGGGGTTCGACTTCACGCCCAGGTGGACCTTGAAGTCGTCGTCGAGGAGGTAGCCGCGGTAGCCGTCGTTCTTCTGCACGAGCGTGCGCGCGCCCGTCTTCAGGTTCACGCGGTAGACGTCGTGGTACTTCGGATCGCGATCGTTCATGCCGATCACGACTTCGTCCGGGTGCCTCGCCGACGTGTCGTGGGGGTCGGCCTGGATGTTCGGGTAAGGGGTGAGATCCTTGGGGGCGCCGTCGGGGAGGGTCACGGCGTAGACGTGGAAGTTCTCGTCGCCCTTCGTGTCCTGCAGATAGATGAGGACGTTGGGCTGGCGGGTCCAGGTGAAAAAGGTGATCGGGCGCGCCGTGTCGTGCGTGGCGGGGGTCGACTTGGTGGGATCGGAGAGCGGAGCGACGACGACGTTGAGGACGCCGGAGACCGGCGCGAGGTAGGCGATCCACTTGCCGTCGGGGCTGATCTGCGGGGCGGCCTTCTCCGGGTTGCCGAAGAGGGTTTCGCGGGGGATGAGGTTCGCGTCCGAGGCGGGGGCGGCGAGCGGGAGCTTCGCTGGGGCGGACGCGGGCGGGGGAGGGGCGGCGCCGGGGGTCGGGGAAGCCGTGGCCTCGGGGGCGGGAGTGGGGGAGGCGCCGCAGCCGATGGGGAGCGCGACGAGAAGGGAGAGAAGGGTGAGCTCGGTGCGAGGAGAGGGGCGGTGCATTCGCCGGTCAGATTGCGCGGCGAGATGGCGCTCGGGCAATCGAAATCAGAATCGGATGGTCACCGCTTCGGGACACCGAGCTCGGCGAGCTTCGCCGCGAGGTCCTTGCCGTGCGTCCTCGGCGAGACGTCCTTCATCACGTCGAGGATCGTCCCGTCCTTGCCGATGATGAAGGTCCACCGGTCGGCGTAGCCGTCGTCGGCCAGCACGCCGTACGCCTTGGCGGTCTCCTTCGTGGGATCGCTGAGGATCGGGTAGTCGAGGCTCAGCGACTGCGCGAACTTCGTGTTCACGTCGGGGCGGTCGCAGCTTGCCGCGTAGACCGCCACCGCGAACGCCGCGAGCTCTTTGCCGCTCTCACGGAGCGACCGGCACTCCGCCGTTCACCCACCGGTGAAGGCCTTGGGAAACCAGGCGACGACCACGACGTCCTTGCCCGCGTGGTCGGCGAGCGCGTGCGTCTTGCCGTCCGACCCGGCGAGCGAGAACGCGGGGGCCTTGTCGCCGCGGGCGAGCGGGTGCGTCGCCGTCGCGCCGCCCGAGGCATCCGCTGCCGCGGGAGCGGTGGAAGGGATCGCGGCCGTCGCCACCGCCGTCGACGATGGAGCCGAGCCCGCGGGGCCGGCCGGTGCGGACGGTGCGGACTTGCACGCCAGCGCGAGCGCGGCGAGCGCACATGCAGCCGAGACGCGCGCGACTGCTGCGGGCCTTGCCATGGCCTGTTGTAACACGGCGATAGGGACGCAACTGTTTCCCCATTTAGGCGCGGCGGCGAACGCCGGCATCCGCGCCTGCGCGGATGGCAGCTCCCGTCATCACCTCGCAGCCAACAGCCGCTCGTTTCGCATCGAGGACGGATAGGTCGATTCTCCTTGACGCGATCCTGGCGCGGGGTCGCGCTCGTCGCGCGAGCGTCCACACGAGGCGGCGCCATTGCGCCGACGTTGGGGTCCCTTCGCTCTTTCGCGAGCGCATGACGTCGCGAGACACTTCTCTTGCGATGGCGCGTCCACGCGGCGTCCAGGAGCGGGAAAATTCGGGGTGTAGAAGGCTCGCATGAAGCTCGCCGATCTCTCCGACGCGCAGCTCCTCGAGAGTCTGAAGTCGCTTTGTGGTCAGGGTCGCGCGGTG